>NZ_JBITJH010000011.1:0-130748 GCF_044459745.1 Micromonospora sp. NPDC050187 | reverse complement strand
ACGTCGCCCGTCGCCCGTCGCCCGTCGCCCGTCGCCCGTCGCCCGTCGCCCGTCGCCCGTCGCCCGTCGCCCGTCGCCCGTCGCCCGTCGCCCGTCGCCCGTCGGTTTCACGTGAAACGCGTCGGCAGGGAGGCGGTGAGATCGGAGCCTCACCGAGTTGATCGGCGGCGGCCCACGGTCAGCGAGAAGGGGAGCAGTTGGTGGGGCTACCGAGGGTGTGGATCGTTATCCACAGCATCAACGGGGGCGTCATAGTTATCCACAGAAGTTATCCACAGGCAGCCTCGTTTCACGTGAAACCGCGCGTGAAACGAGGTGCCAGCCTGTGGATGAAGGGTGTGATGTGCGCCTCGATCGCGGAAAAGTGGGCGTCGAGCGGAGGCGGCAACTCGACCGGAGCGAGCCGGTCGCCGGTGTGGCGCGGGCCGAGGATCGACGTGCGCGACCGCTGACGACGAGTGCCGACAGGACCACGCATTCGGGTAGGGACAGGGGGTCTCGGACTCGGTTAGGGTCAGCCTCGTGCCCCACACCCCTCCTGCTGTCCCGGACTTCACCCAATGGCCCTCCTTCCCCTTCGAGGGCGACCTCCACGTCAAGCGACTCGATGACGCGGTTCCGGTCGAGCCTCCCCGCAAGGGCGAGGGGGAACGGGAGTGCACCGCCTGCGCCGCGCCGGACGAGGCGTACATCTGGGTGGGGGAACGCTGGCGGGTCCGGGCGATGGACCGACCGACGGGTCTGCCGATGGTGCTGATCCTGGAGTCCCGCTCCCACCTCGATCTGGGAGACCTGCCGAACCTGCTCGCGGCAGAGCTGGGCGTGATGACGGTACGCCTGGAGCGGGCGATCCGGTCGCTGGACGGGGTGGCCCGGGTGCATGTCAATCGTTGGGGTGACGGCTCCTCGCACCTGCACCTGTGGTTCCTGGCTCGTCCGTACGGCCGGCTGCAACTGCGCGGGACGTTCCTCTCCCTGTGGGATTCGATCCTGCCGCCGATCTCCGAGGCGCAGTGGCGGGAGAATCTGGCCCTGGTGGCGGCCTGGCTCGGTGAGTTCGGTGGACGACCGCTGGCCGAGCCGTCCCGTATCCAGTGGCAGGCCCCGGCGAGTTTCAGCGACTCCTCCCGACAGGAGTCGGAACCGGTGGAGAGCGAGGCCGGCTCGGTGATCGAGGCAGCCGGAGAGACCGACGACGCGGTGCCCCGGATTCCCGCCCCACGGACCGATCCGGACCTGACCGCCCCGGAGACCCTGCCCGCCCCCGAGGACCAGACCGGCGACGAGGGAACGGACCGCCCGGCCGCCACCGCCTGACCCCGCAGAATCCGACCGGAGACGACACGGGCCCGGAGTGGGTTCCGTCCGAGGGCGGCACCGGCACCAGGGTGGCACCGGCACCAGGGTGGATCCCGATCAGGACGGGCTGTGCAGGGCATGCCCGTATGAGGGGCAGGGGTGCACGGCCCGCTCGCGCACGCCGACGACGACGGAAGCATCAGGGCCGGACGGGAGACCGTCCGGCCCTGATGCCGTGGTGGGAGATCCGGTGGGGCTGCTACGGGCGGCGGGCGGCGGTCTGCACCACCAGCGCTTCGAGCACCCGCCCGAAGTCGAGCCCGGCGGCCTGGACCGCCAGCGGCAGCAGGGAGGTCTCGGTCATGCCCGGCGAGACGTTGACCTCCAGCACGTGCGGCTGCCCCGAGTCGTCCACGATGAGGTCGACCCGGGAAAGGTCACGCAGCCCGAGCGCGGTGTGCGCGGCGACGGCGACCTCGGCAACCCGGGCCGCCGCCTCGTTCGCCAACCGCGCCGGGGCGTGCCAGGTCGTCCGCCCGGCGGTGTAGCGGGCCGCGTAGTCGTAGACACCGTTGCGCGGCACGATCTCCACCGCCGGCAGCGCCCGGGGGCCGTCCCCGAGGTCGACCACGGTGACCGCCACGTCCATCCCGGGAACGTACCGCTCCACCAGCGCAGTCGAGTCGTACGCGAAGCAGCCGACCATCGCGGCGGGCAGTGCGGTGGCGTCCCGGACGACGGCGGCGCCCAGCCCGGAACCGCCCTGCGCCGGCTTTACCATGACCGGCAGTCCGATCCGGTCGACGATCCGGTCGAGCACGGCCACCGCGCCCAGTTCGGAGAAGCGGTCGTGCGGCAGGGCCACCCAGTCGGGGGTGGGGATGCCGGCCTCGCGGAGCACCGTCTTGGCGGAGGGCTTGTCCCACGCCAGGCGGGCGGAGCGGGCGTCGCAGCCGACGTACGGGATCCCACAGAGGTCCAGTACGCCCCGGAGCGAGCCGTCCTCACCGGTCGCGCCGTGCAGGGCGATCACCACCGCGTCCGGCGGGTCGGCCGCCAGCGCGGGCAGCAGGGCGACGTCAGCGTCCCGGAGGTCCGCCTCCACCCCGGCCGCGCGGAGCGCGTCGAGCACCCGGCGGCCGGACTTCAGCGAGACCTCACGTTCGTACGACAGGCCCCCGGCGAGGACGAGGACCCGCAGCTCCCCGACGGCCGGAGCGGGCGACGGCGAGCCGGTGGAGCCGGATTGGTCGGTCAGGCTGGCAGACATGCCGAGATCATGCCAAGTCGGGTCCGGGCGCGTCCGCACCGGCCTGCCCACGTCGTCCCTGCTGGCTGACCTGGCCGAAGACCCGCCGCATGGCGATGTCCTGCTCCATGACGCCGGCCAGCCGGCGGACGCCCTCCCGGATCCGCTCAGGGGCGGGGAACGAGAAGTTGAGCCGCATGTGGCTGCTGCCGGAGCCGTCGGCGTAGAAGCCGGTGCCGGGCACGTACGCCACCCGGGCGGCGATCGCCCGGGGCATCATCGCCTTGGAGTCGAGGCCCTCGGGCAGGGTCGCCCAGACGAAGAGACCACCGGCCGGCCGGGTCCAGGTGGTGCCGGCGGGCATCAGGTCGGCCAGGGCGGTGAGCATGGCGTCCCGCCGCTCCCGGTAGACCTCGCGGTAGACCTTGAGCTGCTCCCGCCAGGGCATGGTGCCCAGGTAGGCGGAGACGGCGGCCTGGGCGTACCCGCTGGGGCAGAGGATCTGCGCCTCGCTGGCGATGACCAGCTTGTCGCGGACCGCGTGCGGAGCGAGGATCCAGCCGACCCGCAACCCGGGGGCGAACGTCTTGGAGAAGGTGCTGAGGTAGAAGACGCCGTCGCGGCGGCGGGCACGTAACGGCCGGGGGGCCTCCGACTCGAAGCCGAGCTGCCCGTACGGGTCGTCCTCCACCACCAGGAGACCGGCCCGTTCGCAGATGTCGAGCACCCGCTCGCGCCGCTCCTCGCTCAGCGTCACGCCGGCCGGGTTCTGGTAGGTGGGGATGGTGTAGAGGAACTTGACCCGCCGTCCGGCCCGGGCGCAGTCGGCGACGGCCGCCTCCAGCGCTTCCGGGATCAGCCCCTCGTCGTCCATCGGGACGTGCACGACCTGGGCCTGGGCGGACTGGAAGACCCCGAGCGCGCCGACGTAGGTGGGCCCCTCGGCGAGCACCACGTCACCGGGATCGAGGAAGAGCCGGGCGACCAGGTCGAGGGCCTGCTGCCCGCCGACGGTCACGACCACGTCCTCCGGGGACGCGCCGCACGAGGCGTCGATGCCGGAGAGGGCCATCACCTCGCAGATCCGTTCGCGCAGCTCCGGCAGGCCCTGGCCGATGCCGTACTGGAGGGTGGTGGTCCCGTGCTCGGCACCGAGCCGGCCGAGCATCTCGCCCACCGCGTCGAGCGGTAGCGCGGCGATGTAGGGCGCACCCCCGGCGAGCGACACCACCTCCGGCCGGCTGGCGACGGCGAAGAGCGCGCGGATCTCCGACGCGGTCATGCCCCGCACGCGTCGTGCGTACCGGTCGGTGTAGTCGTCGAGCGTCGTGCCGGTCATGACATCACCTCATCGGTTTCCCTCGGGTGGCTCCCGCCCAGGTCGGGGACCGCCGCGGCGACGCCCCTGTCTCCGCCGGACGGCCCGTGGTGACGCGGGACACCGGTTGGTCGATCCTAGTCCGTGCTGGTCGGGACGGGTATGGAACGTGAGCAGGCGTCCACATCCCGGACCGCGTCGATGACCTTCTCCTCGGTGGTGTTCGCGCGTCCCCTCCCACCGCGGCGTGTTGCGGCGTACGATCGCTCGTCGGGGACAAACGCGGCGGCGTGCTCCGCGGTGTCGTCACCTCCAAGCCTATTGTGGGGATGCGCCAATGTCGCGACGTCTGGTCAGCCTGACCCTCGACACCCTGGAAGACCTGCCCCGTCCGTGCCGGCAGTGCGTCTTCTGGGAGCTGGACCCGGTCTCCGCCGACCGCGCCTGTGCCGCCGGTGACCCGGGTCTGGAGAAGGAGGCGTGGGTCTCGCAGACCCTGCTGGAGTGGGGTTCCTGCGGCAAGCTCGTCTACGTCGACGGCATGCCGGCCGGGTTCGTGATGTTCGCCCCACCGGCGTACGTGCCCCGCTCGATGGCCTTCCCCACCTCTCCGGTCTCCGCCGACGCCGCGCTGCTGATGACCGCGCACGTGGTCCCCTCGTTCGCCGGGGGTGGGCTTGGCCGCATGCTGGTGCAGGGGGTCGCCCGGGATCTCACCAAGCGTGGCATCAAGGCGATCGAGGCGTTCGGGGACGCGAAGTTCGGCGACGTCGACGACCTGGCCTCCGGCGGCTGCGTCGCCCCCGCCGACTACTTCCTCTCGGTCGGCTTCAAGACGGTACGCCCGCACCCCCGCTATCCGCGCCTGCGGCTGGAACTGCGCACCGCGCTGTCCTGGAAATCCGACGTCGAGTACGCCCTGGAGAAGCTGCTCGGCTCGATGAGCCCGGAGACTCTGCTCCGGCCGGTCCGCCCAGCCACCAGCACCACCACCGGCTGACGTCCCGGGAGGGCTCGCCGTGCCGGGCCCCGGGTCACTCCGGCGCGCGGCCGGCGGCCACCACGGCGCGCAGCTCGCTGACGTCGATCGAGCCGGTCGGTACGTCCTGCTCGATCGGGAAGTACATCCGCTGCACGGCGGCGACGATCGCCTCCACGATCCGGTCCCGGAACCGGGGGTCGACCAGCCGGCGGCGGTCCTCGGGCGAGGTGAGATAGCCGACCTCGACGCGGACCGCCGGCATCCGGGTGAGCCGGAGCAGGTCCCAGGCCTTGGCATGGGTACGGCAGTCCCGCAGCCCGGTCCGGACGACGATCTCGCGTTGCACCAGGCCGGCCAGCCGTTCGCCGGTGGCCGAGGTGACGCCGTTGTCCGTCCCGTAGTGGTAGGTGGCCACGCCCTCGGCAGCGGGATTGTGGTGCTCGTCGGTGTGCAGGGAGATGAACACGTCCGCGCCGAGGGAGTTGGCCAGCTCGGCCCGGTCGGTGTCCGGCAGGCACCGGCCCGGCGACGGTCCCCGGGTGAGCTGCACGCGTACGCCCGCTGCGGCGAGCCGTCCCTCCAGCCGGCTGGCCAGGTCGTGCACCAGGTCCGCCTCGTTCCAGCGCAGCGGCCCGTCGTGCACCACCACACCGGGGTCGGTGCCGCCGTGGCCGGGGTCGATGACCACCGTCCGGCCGACCAGTGTCGGCCCGGACTGGCGGATGGCGTCGGACTCGCGTAGCCACTGCGGACGGCCACCGACCACCTTCCGGCCGAGCCGGCGCAGCGCGTCCAGCGTGTGCGGGCCGCAGGAACCGTCCGGGGTCAGTCCCACCTCCCGCTGGAACTGGGCGAGCGCGCGTGCGGTGCGCGCGCCGTAGATGGCGTCGGCGCGGCCGACGTCGTACCCCATCTCCAGGAGACGTTCCTGCAACGACCGTACGTCCTCGCCGGTGATCGGTTCGGGCACGGCGTGGTAGAGGGTGCGGGCGCCCAGTCGCCAGCGGGCCGCGTCCAACGCCCGCCAGGTCTCCGCGCCGACCCGCCCGTCCACGCTCAGCCCACGGGACTGCTGGAAGGCCCGGACGGCCCGTTCGGTGGACGCGTCGAACGCGTCGACGCTCCGTTCTGGGGGAAGCAGGTCGAGGTCGGTCAGGACCCGGCGGATCTCGCGTACGGCGGGTCCCCGGTCACCGGGGCGGATCGGACGCACGGATGACCCCCTTAGCGGCTGCTGACTTCTCGCCACCCACCGCGGTACGCAGGGGCTCTCGTCGTCGAGGACGCTTACGGAGCGTACCGTGGCCGGTGACGCTGCGTTCCCGGTTGCCGGAAGCGGTCCGGCACCCCGGTGCACGGCGGTCCGGTGTCGGCACACGACGGCCCGGGAACGGACGGGAGCCCCGCACCCGGGACGGGTACGGGGCTCCGGAACGCGTCGGTCAGAGCGCGGCCTGGATCAGCTTGACCAGCTCGCCCTTGGGCTTGGCACCGGCGATCGACTGCACCGGCTCGCCGTTCTTGAACACGGTGAGGGTCGGCACGGACATGACCCGGTAGGCCCGGGCGGTCTCCGGGTTCTCGTCGATGTTGAGCTTGACGATCCGAACCTGGTCGCCCATCTCGCTCGCGATCTCCTCCAGCAGCGGCGCGACCTTGCGGCACGGCACGCACCACTCGGCCCAGAAGTCCACCAGTACCGGCTTGTCGGACTTCAGTACGTCAGTGGCGAAGCTGGCGTCGGTGACCGCCGTCGTTGTACCCACTATGACCCTCCTCCGGGACTGTCTACGGGCTTGTCAGCTCAGGGTGGCGATGAACCGCTCGGCGTCGAGCGCGGCGGCACAGCCGGTGCCGGCGGCGGTGATCGCCTGCCGGTAGGTGTGGTCGACCAGGTCGCCGGCGGCGAAGACACCGGGGATGTTGGTGCGGGTGCTCGGCGCGTCGACCCGGACGTAACCCTCGTCGTCGAGGTCGACCTGCCCCCGGAAGAGCTCACTGCGCGGGTCGTGGCCGATCGCGATGAAGACGCCGGTGACGTCGAGCACCTTTGCCTCGCCGGTGTGCACGTTACGCAACCGGACACCGGTCACCTTGTTGTCCGCGCCGAGAATCTCCTCGACGGTGGTGTTCCACTCGACCTTGATCTTCTCGTTGCTCAGCGCCCGCTCCGCCATGATCTTGCTGGCCCGGAACGAGTCGCGCCGGTGCACGATGGTGACCGACTCGGCGAACCGGGTGAGGAAGCTCGCCTCCTCCATCGCGGAGTCGCCGCCGCCGACCACCACGATGTGCTGGTTGCGGAAGAAGAAGCCGTCACAGGTGGCGCAGGACGACACGCCGTGGCCGAGGTACTCCTGCTCGCCGGGGACGCCGAGCGGACGCCACGCCGAGCCGGTGGCCAGGATGACGGCGCGGGCCCGGTACGCCGTCTCGCCGACCCAGACGGTGCTCGTCGCACCGGAACCCGGCGTGCCGGTGTCGACCAGCTCCACCCGGGTCACGTCGTCGGTGAGGAACTCCGCGCCGAACCGCTCGGCCTGCTTGCGCATGTTGTCCATCAGCTCGGGACCGAGGATGCCGTCGGCGAACCCGGGGAAGTTCTCCACCTCGGTGGTCGTCATCAGCGCGCCACCGGACTGCACGCCCTCGATGACCAGCGGCTTGAGGTTGGCGCGCGCCGCGTAGACCGCCGCCGTGTATCCGGTGGGCCCTGAGCCGATGATGATCAGGTTGCGGACCTCGTCCACTGCCGTCTCCCGAGTGTGTGTGTTCGACACCGGCGCGCGCACCGGCGTCGATCCGAGTACCGACGCCTGGCATCGTCGGCGACTGACATCCAGAACGTCATCGTACGAAGTGGGGATTCCCGGCCCGCGCGTCCGGTGGGTGACGTCACGTGGATGGTCGGACGTCCGGCGACCGCGACCTCACCCTACCTGCGCCCGGTAGCGGGTGTCCGCGCCGGATCCCGGCACCCCGCACTCCGGCCCGGTCACCACGACCCAGCGATCGCCCTCGGCGTCCACCAGGCCGACCACCAGCGCCGGTGCACCCTGGAACGCCGCGTACTCAACCCGGTCCACGGTGATCCGTCCCCGGCCGTGGGCCGCGCCGACCGCACCGAGGCAGGCGTCGAGCGCCGCCCGGTCGGTGAGCCGGTCGAGGTCGGTGACACCTTGCGGCCGGCGCGGGTCCGATCCGGGCTGCTCCGTCGGGCTGGCGCTGTCGGTGGAGAGCACCTTCGGGCCGGTCGAGACCGTGCCGACGGTGTCCGGGGTGTAGCTGGTGCCGGTGCGGGTGGGGTCGGTGGCGAGCCGGAAGCCGCCGGCCGACGCGTCGCCCGCGATCGCGTTCTCCGGTGCGGAGCCCGCGTCCCGCTGCCCGGCCCCGAGGCCGACGAGCTGCGTGACGCCGAAGCCACCCGCGACCATCGCCGCTGCGGCGACCAGCACCGGGGCCGTCCGACGGGACCAGCGCCGCCGGGTACGACCGGGGGAGGCCGGACGGGGGGACGTGCCGACCACGGCCACCGTCCGACTCGGCTCGCCGCCGGATGCGCCGCTCGCAGCGGTGGCCGGCGACGGCGACGCCTGGGCGGGCACGGTCGCCGGTGCCGCCGGACCGGCCCCGGCGAGCGCGGCGGTGAGACGGTCGGCCACCGTCTCCGGCATGGTGGACGTCGACGCGCCCCAGGCGGCCAGCGCGGTGCCGACCTGGGCCGTCGCTGCGGTCAGCTCGTCGTGCTCCCGAGCCCATGCCGGGTCCTCCGCCACCAGCCGGGCGACCGTGGCCTCGTCGGGCGTGCCGTCCAGCGCGCCACCGACGTAGTCGGCGAGCAGGTCGTGATCGACCTCCCCGAACCGCCCGGCCGTCACGTGTTCTCCCTCTGGTCGGTGTGTTTCCGGGATCGCCCCGGCCCTGATCCGACGCCCTCGGGTGCTCGGGGGTTCCCGCTCGTGACGCCGGGCACGTCCGATCGGCCCGGCCGGGGGCCCCCGGTGCCGTCCGACGGCCCGTCAGCACCGGTGCGGAGATGCCCGAGCAGAACGGCCAGCCGGGCCCGGCCCCGGGCACACCGGCTCTTCACCGTGCCCTCGGCCACGTCGAGGATGCGGGCCACCTCGGCCACCGGGTAACCCTGCACGTCGACCAGGACCAGGGCGGCCCGCTGCTCGGGAGGGAGTTGCCCGAGGGCCTGCCGGACCACCAGCGCGGTGTCGTGGTCCGGGGCGGGGGCGGCCGGCTCGACGCCGCCGGTGGCCGTGGGGTCGTCGGAACGGTTGCCGTCCGGCAGCGGCACGGTGGGGTGGGCCTGCCGGCGTCGCATCCGGTCCAGGCAGGCGTTGACCACGATCCGGTGCAGCCAGGTGGTGACCGCCGAGTCGCCCCGGAACCGGGCCGCCGCGCGGTGCGCGGAGAGCAGCGCGTCCTGGAGGGCGTCGGCCGCCTCCTCCCGGTCGCCGATGGTGCGGACCGCCACCGCCCAGAGCCGGTCACGGTGCCGCCGGAACAGCTCGGTGAAGGCGTCGCGGTCCCCGGCGACGTGGGCGGCGAGCAGTTCGGCGTCAGTGGCAGCGGTGACCAGGGGTGGCGGACCGGCCGGCCCACCACCCGCGTCCGCGCCGCGCCCGGTCATCGCCACATCCCGTGGTCGGGGTGGTCAGATCGCCGTGACCGCCGGTTCACTGCACCTGGACCGTGATCTCCTGGACGATGAGCTTGAACCTGCCCGGATCGACCTCCGGCAGGTCGGTGACCCAGAAGAGGAGGTACTGGTACTTCTGGTCGGCCTCGAACCCGTCGAAGACCATCTTCGCGCCGTGGTTCTCCAGCGTCGGGCCGATCTGGTTGCTCTTGTACGCCTGGACGAGGCTCTTGTCGCCGGCCGAGGTGGACGGCTGGTCGGCCGCACCGCCATAGAGGTGCCCGGTCGCGCCCCGGTTGGACAGCAGCGCCTCCACCGACTTCACCGTCTGGGGCTGCTTGAGGTCGATCAGGATCCCCATGCCGTCCTTGAGGTTGCTGAACTTGGCGTTGTAGTAGCTGTCGGTCTGCCACGCCTCGTCCTGGTCGCCGTCGACGACCTTCTCGATGCCGTCGAACTCGTCCCGGGCCCTGCTGTCGGGGTCGATCACGCGTACCTGATCGGGACCGAGCTTCAGGGTCCGGATGGCCGCCGGCGCCGGGGCGGGGGCGTCGTCGCTGGCGGCCGGGGTCGGGTTCGCGGCCTGTCCGCCCGGGTCGTCCTCGCCGCCGCGCAGGGTGGTGACGCCGATGAGCAGGCCGACCAGGGCGACCACGAGCAGGCCGGCGATACCGAGCACCACCTTGCGGCCACCGGCCGGGGACAGCGGGGTGCGCTCGTCCTCGCTGTCGGAGGTGAACCGGAGCGGGCCGGCCTGTTCGAGGTACTGCTCGTCGGCGGGCACGTCCAGCCGGCTCAGCTCGGCCGTGAGCACGTCCGACGAGGGCGGCGCGATCTGCCGGTCGAGCAGGTCCATGGTCAGGTCGTCGAGGTACGCCGGCACACCGGCGCGGATCTGCCGGGGGGCGGCGAGGCCGCCGTTGGCGTCCCGGACCGCGTCCGGGATGGCGGCCCGACCGTGCCCGGCGGTGGCGCCGTGCAGCGGGGCCTCGCTGTGCGGCCAGTGCCCGGTCAGCGCGAAGTAGAGGACGCCGCCGACCGCCCGGATGTCGTTCTCCTGGCTGTCCGCGCCGTCGGTCCGCGCGTCGGCGAGCACCACCCGGCCGTCGTCGCTGATCATCACGGTGCCCGGGTGCACGTTGCCGTGGACCATGCCGGTGGCGTGCACGGCGGCCAGGGCGCTGGCCACGGCGTGCCCGATGCTGGTGGCGCGCGCCGGGTCCAGCGGACCTTCGGCGGTCAGCTCGCGCAGCGACCGGCCGTCCACCCATTCGCGGACCACGTACGCCCGCTCGGCCTCGTCGATGGCGTCGTAGACGCCGACCAGGTTGGGGTGGATCACCCGGCTGGCGGCGACCGCGGCCTGGAGCATCTCGGTGGCCGAGTCGCCACCGGGGTGCCGCAGCACGACCGCGACCGGGCGGCGCAGGATGACGTCGACCCCACGCCAGACCTGCCGGCCCGCACTGTCGTCGTTGATGTGCTCGACCAGCTCGTACCGCTCGGCAAGGATCTCACCGACTGTGGGAGCACCGAAGGTCATGACGGACGGAGCGCTCTCCTCCGCCTCCTGACCCTCGCCGACCTGGGTCACCCGTCCTCCCTCGGTGATCGTGTCGATCGATGGACCCGAACTGCTGGGCATGTGGCTTTCCCGCTCTGCCTCGTCAAGGAACCGGCTCGTGTCGTCGACGCGGAGCGCCGCCGGCGGCCGTACCCGTCGAGAGCGACCTTACCTGGGTTGCGTCTCTCCCCGACATGTCATCTTGCCGCCGTACCCGCACAGGGTGTCGGTTATGGGCGGTGTGTCCGGTCACGACCGTTGTCTGCCACGTTGCTGGCACATGTACGTGCCAAATCTAGAGGCTGACTGCAAGCGGTGACCGGAGGGGCCCGCCGAAACCGAGCGACCGGGTCGACCGCCGACGGGTTCCCCCCGATCGTCTGGTCATGCTCATCCGTACGGCCGGTTATCCACAGGCCGAACCGGTAGGTGAGCGGTGGCTCGCTGAGTTATCCACAGGTACATCCCCAGGTTGGTGATCCACCGTCACGCACTGTCCACAGGGTCGCGGATCAGCGGCCGAGCCGGCGGCGGACCATGCCGACCACCTCGGTGATCTCGCTGATCCGCAGCAGCATGGCCAGCCCGAGGTACGTGCCGGCGATGACCGCCCCGCCGACCACGAGCTGGACGATCGCCTCCAGTCGGCTCGGCGTGTCGCCGCCGGGCAGCAGCCAGATCACCAGCAGGCCGACCAGCGCGGCCCCGGCGGCGGCGACCAGCACCCGGCCGAGGGTCCGGACGATCGCGCCGAGTCCGATCCGCCCCACCCGGGGGCGCAGCAGCCAGGCCGAGGCGATCGCGGCGGCCAGGTACGACACCGCGTTGCCGATCATCATGCCGGCGGCGGCGAAGCTCGCCGAGAACGCGGCGAAGAGCACGATCTGTACGCCGATCCGCAGCGCCACCACCGGAATGTTGATCAGGGCCGGGGTGCGGGTGTCCGGCAGCGCGTAGAAGGCGAAGGTGAAGAGCTGGCTGACCGCGAACGGGACCAGCGCGACCGCAGCGACCAGCAACACCAGCGAGGTGGCCTCGACGTTCTCGTCGGTGAACGCGCCGTACCCGAACAGGGTCATCGACAGCGGGGTGGCCAGCACGGCGTAGCAGACCGCGATCGGGGCGAGCACCGCCGACACGGTCCGGGTGCCCCGGGACAGGTCGGCAGCCAGGTCGGCGTACCGGCCGTCGGCGGCGGCGGCGCTCATCCGGGGCATCAGCGCCGTGATGATCGACACGGCGATGATCCCGTGCGCCATCATCAGCAGCAGGAAGACGTTGTTGTAGATCAGCGGACCGGCCTTGTTGCCGCCGCCGGCTCGGTTGAGCAGGTTGAACAGGACGATCAGGCCGACCTGGCTGACCGCGACGTAGCAGAACATCCAGGCGCCGAGCCGGCCCAGCTCCGCCAGGCCCAGCGCCCGGAAGTCGAAGCGGAGCTTCCACCGGAAGCCCACCTTGCGCAGTGCCGGGAGCAGTCCCAACGACTGGATGACCACCCCGAGCAGGGTGCCGCCGCCGATCAGCAGGATCCGGCCGTTGGTCATCTCCTCCGGCTTGATGATCTCCGCGCCGAAGATGGCGATGTAGAGCCCGGCGGTGCCGATCACCACCAGGTTGTTCAGGATCGGCGCCCACATCGGGGCGGCGAAGTGCCCCCGGGTGTTGAGCACCGCGCTGATCAACGCGCTCAGGCCGGTGAAGAAGATCATCGGCAGCATCAGGTACGACAGCGTCCTGACCAGTTTCGGGTAGCCCTCACCCGACTGGTCACCGCCGTACAGCGCGGCGAGCTGCCCGGCGAAGACCAACGCCAGCAGCACCGCGACGCCGAGCGCGACCACCGCCAGGGTGAGCAGTCGCTGGGCGTACGCCTGACCGCCGTCGGCGTCGGCCTTGCGGCGGCGTACCAGCACCGGGATCAGGACGCTGGTCAGGATGCCGCCGAGTAGGAACTCGTAGACCATCCCGGGGAGGATCTGCGCGGTGGTGTACGCGTCACCGACCAGCGCGCCGCCGAGCGCGGCGGTCAGCGCGAGCGTGCGCAGGAAACCCGTGCCCCGGCTGACCAGGCTGCCGATCGCCATCACCGCGCTGTTCGTCGCCGCGCTGGTCTCCGCCACCTGCTCCGGCGGAGGGGCGGTCGACTCCAGCGCGGGTTGGTTCAGCGGCTCGGCGGAAATGTAGGTCGCACCGTCCGGCCGGCGGTCGTCTCCCCAGCCGGCGTTCGCGCTGCGGTAGAGCCCGCCGCTCATCGAGCCTCCAGGGGAACGAGATGGTTGGGCACGGGCCCGTACACGACCAAGACATTAGTCAACGCGTTCCCAGGTCGCGCCCGGCGGACCGGTTCACCCCCCGGACCGCTAGGCTGGCGCTCCGATGTCCGAAGCCTCCGTACCCCACGTCGCCGACCGTCGCCAGCTCACCGCAGCGCAGCGCAACGCCGTCGCCGAACTGCTCCGCGTCTCCCCGGTCGCCGACGAACTGGGCCGCCGGTTCGCCCGCGCCGGCCACGAACTGCACCTGGTGGGCGGTTCGGTCCGGGACGCCCTGCTCGGCCGGCTCGGCGAGGATCTCGACTTCTGCACCGACGCCCACCCGGACCAGACGCTGACGGTGCTCAAGGGCTGGGCCGAGTCGATCTGGGAGACCGGGCGTGAGTTCGGCACCATCGGCGCGCAGCGCGGCGGCCTCCGGCTGGAGATCACCACCTTCCGCGCCGAGTCGTACGACCAGGTCAGCCGCAACCCGGTGGTGGCGTACGGGACGAACCTGAGCGACGACCTGAAGCGGCGCGACTTCACCGTCAACGCGATGGCGGTGAGCCTGCCCGAGCACCGGTTCACCGACCCGTACGGCGGCCTGGACGACCTGGCCGCGAAGGTGATCCGTACCCCGGGGACGCCTCGCGAGTCCTTCGGCGACGACCCGCTGCGGATGCTGCGGGCGGCGCGGTTCGCCGCGCAGCTCCGTTTCGCCGTGCACCCGGACGTGCGCGTGGCGATGACCAAGATGGCCGCCGACCTGGACCGGATCACCGCCGAGCGGGTCCGGGACGAGTTCACCAAGCTGCTGACCGGCGGTGACCCGATCACCGGGCTGCGGCTGCTGGTCGACACCGGGCTGGCCGAGCGGTTCCTGCCCGAACTGACCGGGCTGAAGCTGGAGATCGACGAGCACGCCCAGCACAAGGACGTCTACGAGCACACCCTGACCGTGGTCGGCAACGCGGTCGCGCTGGAGGACGACGGCCCGGACTTCATCCTGCGGATGGCCGCCCTGATGCACGACGTGGGCAAGCCGGCCACCAAGGCGGTCGGCCCGGACGGGCGGGTCAGCTTCCACCACCACGAGGTGGTCGGCGCACGGTTGACCAAGGCCCGGATGAAGGCCATGCGTTACCCGAAGGACGTCACCGCCCAGGTCACCAAGCTGGTCGGCCTGCACCTTCGCTTCTACGGCTACGGCCGGGGCGAGTGGACCGACTCGGCGGTCCGCCGGTACGTCACCGACGCCGGTGACCTGCTGCCCCGGCTGCACAAGCTCACCCGCTCGGACTGCACCACCCGCAACCGGCGCAAGGCCGCCCAGCTCGCGGCGGACTACGGTGCGCTGGAGGAACGGATCGCCCGGATCGCGGCCGAGGAGGACCTGGCCCGGGTCCGTCCCGACCTGGACGGCAACGCGATCATGGAGTTGCTCGGCGTACCGCCGGGGCCGATCGTCGGACGGGCCTGGAAGCACCTCAAGGACGTCCGCCTGGAGAACGGCCCGCTCGACCGGGACGCCGCCGAGGCGGAACTGCTGCGTTGGGCCCGTACCGAGGGGATCGTCGAATGACCGCTCCGACCTTCGTTCTCGTCCACGGTGCGGGCAGCAACTCGTTCACCTGGGCGCCCATGCAGCGCGAACTGGCCCTGCGCGGCCACCGTTCGCTCGCCGTCGACCTGCCCGGGCACGGCTTCGGCGCGACGTTCCCAGCGGCGTACCAGGCACCGCAGGACCTCGCGGCGCTGGCGACCATACCGAGCGCGATGGCCGGCATCGGCCACGCGGACAACGTGGCGCACGTGCTGGATGTGCTGCGGCGGGTGCGCGCACACGGGCCGGTGATCCTGGTCGGGCACAGCCGGGGCGGGCTCACCCTGACCGGGGTCGGCAATGCCGCGCCGGAGTTGGTGGACCGGCTGGTGTACATCTCGGCGTGGTGCTGCGTCGACGACACCCCGGCCGGCTACCAGACCTCGGCAGAGAACGCGTCGAGCGCCCTGAACGACGTCGCCGACCTGATTGCCGCGAATCCGATGGAACTCGGCGCGCTGCGCTTCAACTGGCGTACCGCCGATCCGAAGCTGCTCGCCACGCTCCGGGAGGCGTGCCTGGCCGAGGGCACCGACGACGAGTTCTACGGCTACCTCAACACCCTGGAGCCGGACGAGAGCCTGGACCCCGGCGAGGAACGGGCCGACGCGGCGACCTGGGGCACGATCCCGCGCACCTACGTACGGCTTACCGCCGATCGCTCGATGCCGATTGCCCTCCAGGACCGGTTCATCGCCGAGGCCGACGCGCTGACCCCCGACAACCGGTTCGACGTCCGGTCGCTCGACGTCAGCCATGTCGGCGTACTGGTCCGCCCGGCCGAGACCGCAGCGCTGCTCTCATCGCTCGTCGAAGCGTGACGAAGCGGCCCGGCTGGCGGGAGGGCGGACGGGCCGTGCCGTACCGGTGGGGGCGTGTCGTCCCGAGTTGGGCGCCCGGCGGGGCCGTGGAGCGCTGACCTCGTTCAGCCTCCGTAGCCCTACCGGCTGTACGAAGATCGACCCGCCTACTGCGCGAACGCGGTCTCGCAATGACCGTGCCGCAGCGGGGCACCTACGTGGCGGAGCAGTCATAGTCGTGGTCGCCTGGCCCGGCCGCAGGTCGACCACAGTGCCGGCGGATGGGGGCAGGCGGGCGGGACGCACCCCCTGCAGACGCTGTAGAGCTGCCCGCACGGACGGGGCAGCAATCCCGGGCAACCCCGGAGGCGCTGGCGGTGACCCGCTGGGGCGTCTACCGCCAGCGGCGAACGGGGTCCGACAGCAGTCGGAGTCTGGGCGCACAGACGGGGCAGTTCCAAAGGACGTCGGGTGGTACTCCTCGTCCTGGCCGGTCGATGCCGGCGTGCTGTCGTTGTGGCCCGGACGCTACGACCGGGCCGCACGCCAGCGACCGGCGGAGAGTGCGCGGCCGGTAGGCGGGCCGACCGTGTCAGCCTGCGGGCGGCACCGTCAGCATCCAGAGGTGCCCGTCCGGGTCGGCGAAGGTGCCGGTGTATCCCCAGGGTTGCTGCGCGGGCTCGGTGACGACCTCGGCACCGGCGCCCCGGGCCCGCTCGACCGCCCGGTCGACCTCCTCGGCGGAGGCAAGGCCCAGGTTGAGGACGCACTCGCTCTGCCCACGCGGGGCGACGTCGTGAGGGCCGATGACCCAGCCGAAACCACCGCTGGGCACCAGCATGAGGCGCAGACCCTCGTTGACGACGAACTGTAACGGCTCGGGGACACCGTCGGAGGCCGGTTCGCCCACGGCCGTCAGCCCAAGGGCCTCCCGGTAGAAGCGGTACGACTTCCGACGGTCGGCGATCGGCAGGCTGACCAGGACGGGTGAGTGGAACGACACGGCAGAGTCCATGCGGGTTGCCTACCAGGTGCCTGTGACAGCGTGCGTCGCCGGTCCAGGAAGTGCCTTCAGGGTGCTGCCTGTCGCTCTGGAAATGATCTCCGAACCATCTAATTTGATCTTAATGGTTGGAGCGGAGAGGTTCTTGTCGAGAAGAAAATAACCGTTGCCTGTTGTGGCCCTATCCTGCCTGCCCTACCGTATGTCTCCATCCCGCCGGATCTCGTCGGCAGGACTGACGAATCGTGTCTGTGGGAGTAGGTGTGGACGCTTCCGGGATTGCCCGTCCGAGCGGTTCCGCACTGGTCTGGGCGACGAGCGCCGGGTCGAGGGGAAGCCGCCGCCGTTCCAATCGATCGGCGCGGGGTAGATGACGACGACCAAAGAACGCTGCTCGCCGTGCGGGTCGGCGGCGAGATCATCGGTGAGATGGCAGCAGTGGACGGCGAACCGCGCTCGGCAACGGTGGTTACGTGCGGCGACGTTTCGGCCAGGCGCATCGAGCTGGGCGAACTTGGCCGAATCAGCAAGCTCCATCCAGACATCGACGCGGAGATCAAGAGGACCTTCAGTAGTCGATTGCGGTGGGCGAACCGACAACGTATCGACCTCGGAGCCTACGACTCGCGCACCCGGATCGGACGCATCATCGTCTGGCTGGCGGAGATGCACGGTGTTACGACGTCAGAGGGCGTCGATCTTGGCCTTCCGCTACGACAGGGCGAGCTGGCGTCGATGGCGGGGGTGGCACTACCTACCGCGGAGAAGGCGCTGACAAATCTTGATCAACAAGGGTTGATCGCGCGGGGATACCGGCGGCTGGTGGTCAGGGACCTGGAAGGTCTGCGCCGGGTCAGCCAGATGACAGATCACACCCCGTACTAGTACGGGATTCTCATCCACCTCTTGCCGCACAGTTGCGAGTGGGACCGATGTGGCTTGTATGGGAAGGCCGTTTCATTGACTTCTGTTGGATCCTTTGATCGCAAGTTGTGTGTTTCGGTGGATGCCGAGAGCTACGGCAGACGGGTCGACTGGGCGCAGGAGGAGCTGCAACAGCTGCTCGTCCGGCTCTTCGTCCGGGCAGCGAAGGCTGCCGGCCTCGACCGTGCGACCTGGATGACCCAGGCTACGGGGGACGGCGAGCTCGCTCTCGTGCCTCTCGGTCGCGACGAGCCGAGGGTCGCCGACGACTATGTCCGCCACCTCGACGCGGAGCTGGACCGACTCAACCGCCGTCGGGTCGACGGTGACCGCGTACGACTCCGAGTCGCCATCGCCGAGGGGGCGGCGTACCCCGGAGCGAACGGGTACGCCGGACAGGGCGTGGTGGCGGTTGCCCGACTACTGAACTCGACCCCCCTCCGACGGGCGCTAGCTGCGGCTCCCCAGGCGAATCTGGCGTTGGCTCTCTCCGACGGCGTCTTCCAGGCGCTTGTGCTCGGCGACCACACGTCCTACGTCGAGGGCGACTTCCACCGGGCACAGGTGGTGGAGAAGGAGTACCGGGCGAGTGCGTGGGTGCGGGTGCCCGGCGTCGACGTCCACCGTCTCGATCTGGCCGGCGACGATGCCGATGCCGCACCCGGGCAGGCACAGCAGGGGCAGGGCCCGACCGACGAACCGGTCGGCCGGGCTGCGGCGGGTGCGCCCGGGCCGCGACCACAGCGGCACGAGGCAGACGTGATGAACGTCTTCCATGGCGGAGTGGACGCCAGGCACGCCACCTTCGGCTTCTCTGGTGGGAGCCGTGGTTGACCCGGAAGCGCCTGTCGGACCGGACGGAGCAGAAACCGAGACGGCACCGCCCGGGCCGGACTCCCCCGGTCCAGGCGAGCAGTCCGCCGTAGGTGGACCCCCACCCGCCGCCCCCCTCGAGCCGGAAACCCCCGACCTCTGGGAGCAGCGCCAAGAGGCGCGGGTCATCAATCAGTTCTACGGCCAGGTGCACGCGGGCCAGGCGACCTTCGGTCTGGCCGGGGGAATAGCGAAGGTCCAGGCCTCGGTGGGTCGGATCCCGGCTGCCGAGGTCGACCACGCTCTGCGGTACTTCGTACGGCCGGACGGTCACCGGCGGGCCGAAGCTCTGCTCGATCAATTCAGGATCGTCTTTCTCGTCGGCGGACCCGGGATCGGACGCCGGACCGGTGCTCTGCAACTGCTGCGCGGGCGGACCGGAGCCGGGGGCCGGATCGTCGGTCTCTCCCCGGCGATCACCCTGGCTCAGCTCAACGAGTACGACTTCGTCCAGGGCCGTGGATACGTGGTCCTCGACTGGCTCGGTGAGAAGCGCGAGGTCGCGGTGCAGGCGTTCGACGCCAGACGGCTCGGTGAGCGGCTGAATCGCCTCGGGGCCCACCTGGTGTTCACCACCAACCAGCAGAACCTGGGCTGGAGCGACGACGACCTCACCGTGCCGTGGAGCCCGCCGGAAACCGGCAAGGTCCTGGACAGGTACCTCGATCTCGGCAATCCCCTCGATGCCGAGGCCGCCGAGCGGATCCGGTGTCGGGTGGCCGAACTCCGTCTCCCCGGCGAGATGGTCCGTTTGCTGGACCGTCTCGGCCAGGGTGTGGACGTCGCCCTGGCCGAGGCGGAACACCACGAGCGGAACCGGGTAGCCAAGTGGTTCGCGGAGACCACGTCCTGGTCCGACCTGCTCCGGGTCACGGCACTCGCCTTCGTGCACGGGCTCCCCGAACGCAAGTTCGAGGAGGCGCACGCCCGGCTCTGCGAGGTCGACCGCGCGGAGGAACTCGCCCGGTCCGGCAACGCGTTGCCTCCGGTGCCGGAGACGTCAGCGCGCGAGCCGTTACAGGAACGACGCAACCTCTACCGGGACGGCGGACTGGTGACCCGCCGCACCGGTGTCGACCCCGCCGACGATCTCGGGTGGGCCGAACGCCGTGTGGAGTTCGTCGCCGCCGGCATGCGTGAGTACGTGCTCCACGAGCTGTACGAGTGCGGTTACCGGCTCTGGCGTCCGCTGCGGACCTGGATCGACGAGTTGGCCACGTCCCGTGACACGGAGGTGCGCCTGCAACTCGCCCTCGGGATGGCCCTGCTCGCCCGAAACCATGACGCCGCCCCTCAGGTGCGGGACATCCTCGTCGGGTGGGCAAAGGGTCGTGCCGCCACACGGTTCACCGCGATGTCGGTCCTGTCCTGCATGGCCGCCGACGACACGTTGGCACCGATCGCACTGCAACTGGTCCTGAACTGGTCCGACGGAAAGGGGCAGGGACCGGCGGTGACTGCCGCGATGGCGCTCGGTGGCCCGCTCGGCATCCGCTACCACACCGAGGCGGAGCCCTGGCTCTGGCATCTGTCCACCCGGGGGAAGCCCATCCGTGATCTGGCCGTCCGTTCGCTGGGCCTGCTGTTCTGCACCGCTGCGGCCGACCCGGGGGCGGCGACGCTCCTGCTCAAGCGCCTGAGGGTACGGCTGCGTCGCACCCTCACCCAGGCCCCGGAGCCCCGCATCGCGTGGCACGCGACAAACGCGGTCCTCGAAGTGCTCTCCGTGGAGCACCTCGAACGCGCCGAGCCGGTGGTGGCCTACCTGCTGCGCCAGCGGTGGGAGGCGATCGAGCCGGTGGGGGCCCTCTGGGCCGAGGCTCTCCGTAGCCTGCCTCACCGCTCGTCGGCCATCGCCGCGCTGCGCCTGACCCTGGAATGCCTCGCCAGCCACGTCGGAGCCGAGCCCACGGTGCGTGAACTGGGCGCCGTGCTGCATCGGCAGTCGACGGAGGCGGAGCGCGTACGTCTGCGCCGGGATCTGACCCAGGCCCTGCGTGACCCTGCCGATCCCCTTTCGACCCGACCGGTGATCGCCGCGCTGCTCGCGGCCCTCGCCGGCGGGACGGCCGGTACCGATCCGCGTTGACGGGGCCATCCCGCGACATTCGAGAGAGAGACCTGATGTCTTATCCCGTCCTCATGGAGAAGAACCTGCCGCCGGCGCCGCGCCGCCTTTTCGGTGCCCGTCGACGGTCCGTCACCGACCTGCCCGCCCTGCCACCGGGCGCGGTCTACGTGTTCCGGGTCAACGGACAGCAGCGACTCTACGGCGACCGTCACCTCGACCACAGCGACGACGTCGTGGTCGAGGCGAGCGCGGTCAGCGTCGTACAACGTCGCGCCGCCATCCAGCAGTGCGTGCTGGCCATTCCCTCGATGAGTGCGGCGGACGAGTTCACGGTGGTCGTGAGCTTCCGTTGTCAGGTCATCGGTCCGGAAGCGGTCGCCGAGGCCGGGCTGGCCGATCTCGTCACCGTGCTGACCAACCACCTGTGGCAGGACCGGGAGCTCAAGAATCTTGGTCTCCAGTACCGGATCGAGGACATCAACGAGGTCCGCCGTCAGGCGGACGCCCGGGTCACGGCCTACTGCCACCTGGTGCCACCGTCGGTGCCGGGAATGGATGTCGCCCTCAGCTCCGTCGTGGTGCATCCCTCCGCCGACCTGCGCGCCCAGCGTCGGCGGGTCCGCGACAAGGAATGGGACCAGGAGGTGAGTCGACTGGATGTGGCCTGGCAGAACGGCGAGGTCGAGCGGTACGCCTCGATCCTGTCCGCCGGACCCGTCTACGCCGACGCTCTGGGAGTCAGCCGTAACGAGATCAACGTCGGGCAGGTCGCCGAGCGGATGCACGACGTGGAGGCGGAGCATCGCCGTTACACCAGGGAAGCCGAGGCGGAGCACCACCGTCTCGCCAGGGAAGCCGAGCTGGAGCACCGCCGGCTGGTTGGGACCGTGGTGCAGGACATGGTCACCCGTGGCCTCCTGGACCGGGCGGACCTCGATCCGGTCCGTCTGGTGGACGAGTTGATCGGCGGAAATGCGCAGCAGGTCGGCAGCAGGCCGGCCGCAGTCGACGAGCCGCCGGTCCCGCTGCCCCAGGGGCCGCAGGGTGGTGGGCAGCGGGACGGTGGCGACGCTGGGCCGGACTTCATCCCGAATGAGGCGGACATTGACTGACCACGGCAGGTCGACGGACCAGCGGGACGAGCGGACCCGCGCCACTCGCGGCGGGACCGGACCGTCGCGTCCGCTCCGGGCGCTGGCGGGCGTGGACGAGAAACTGCTCGGCAGGGTGTGGCACGAGCGGGCCCGACACAGTTCCATGGGCGGTTTGATCATCGGTACCGCGTCGATCGCCGCGTTCTCCATGTGGATCGCCGTGAACCAGGTCTTCGGGCGGACGTCCGCGTGGCACCTGATTCCCGCGCTGCTCTGGTTCCTTTTCATCCTCAACTTCGACAGGCAGCTGGTGACCAGCATGGCGGGAGGCGTCCGCCGGGTCGGTCAACTGCTGGTGCGAGCCACCATGGCGGTGATGTTCGGCTTCGTCGTTGCGGAGCCGCTGGTCATGTTGATCTTCGAGACCGCGATCGAGGAACACGTCAAGGAGGAGCGGAGCGTCCAACTCGACACGTTGCGTACCCGCCTGCTGGCCTGCAACGGGGAGAAGACGGCCACCGCCGAGGACACCTCGGTCACGGCCGACTGCCGGCAGTACCTGCTCTCGTTCGAGACCACCCCGGCGTCGATCCGTCGGGAGCTGACCGGTACGCGTACCGAGGTGGCCACTCTCCAGAAGGTCGTCGACCAGGACAGCGCCCAGCTCGCCAGGTTGCGTGCCGCCGCCAACAAGGAGTGCGTGGGTGGCGGCTCCCGGCGTGAAGGCTTCACCGGGCGGCCGGGTGACGGCCCGCGCTGCGACGAACGCACCAGGGAAGCCGACACCTTCGCCGCGACGCACCCCATCGAGGAGAACAACCGGAGGCTCACCGAGTTGCGCGGGCGGGTCAACGACCTCGACAGACAACTCGGGACCGCGGTCGCGAGCTTTGAGCAGGACCGGAACAGGAAGATCGACGAGCGGGTGGAGGAGGAGCGCAGCCACCAGGGGCCGATCGGGTTCCTTGAGCGGTTGGACGCCCTGCACGATCTGTCCGGCAGCAGCGCGGCGCTCTTCGTGAGCACCTGGGCGATCCGGTTCTTCTTCATCGCAGTCGACTGCCTGCCCATGGTGGCCAAGTTCTTCGGTGGTGACAGCGGGTACGACCGGCTGTACCGGGTGAAGAGCGAGAGCTCCCAACGGATCTTCGTCGACGAGGTGACCACCGAGGAACGCCGGATCGTCGACCGGTACTCCGCCGAGCGGGACGGCATCGACAACCAGGCACGGATGCGACGTGCGGAGCACGAGCTGGCCCTCCAGGAACATCAGGTGGCGCTGCGTGCCCGGCTGAACGTGGCGGTGAACGACCTGACCGCCAAGCTGTTGCAGGATCCCGACCACAGGTACGACGCCCCGAGCCCGGCGGCTGCGCGGTCGGGGGCCGGGATGAACGGGCGGGACAGCCTGGAGGGTCTCAACGGGCATTCGGTGCTCTGACCGACACCGTTCTGGCGGCCCTTTGGGGAAGTGGAACGTACCCCTGCCCAGTTCCTGGACAGGGGTACGTTCGTGTTGGTCAGGCGTTCACGGCCGGAGGGGCCGCCGGTGCGTCGTTGTCGGTCCGGCCCGCGCCGAGGCGGGCGAGCAGGCCGGCCAGGTCGATGCCGGTCAGGTCGGTGCCGAGCTGGAGCCCCTGGGCGACGTTGCCGGCCACCGACTTCGTCAGCGACGACGCACCGTCGGTGGAGATGACGGTCATCTTGTCGATCGCACCGATCGGGGCGCTGGCCGCCTCGACCACCTGCGGCAGCACCCGGACCAGCAGGTCCAGGACGGCGGCCTCGCCGTACGCGGCGAACGCCTCGGCCTTGCGGGCCATCGCCTCGGCCTCGGCCTGTCCCTTGGCCAGGATGGCCTCGGCCTCGGCGCGGCCCTCCCGCTCGACCGCCTCGGCGATCGCCGAACGCCGACGCTGCTCGGCCTCACCCTCCTTGGCGCCCTCGATCGCGTTCGCCTCGGCCAGCGCGGCCCGGCGGGCCCGCTCGCCCTCACCGGTCAGCCTGGCCTGCTCGGCGGCGGCCTGGGCGGCGGCGATGGTGGCCTGCCGCTGCGCGTCGGCGTTGAGCACCGCCGCGTTGCGCGCCGCCTCTGCCTCCTGTTCGACCTTGTACCGGGCCGCGTCGGCCGGCTTGCGGACCTCGGTGTCGAGCTGGCGCTGCTTCAGTTCGGCGTTGCGCTCGGCCACCTTCTGCTGCTCGGTGAGGATCGCCTGGTCCCGCTCGGCCTGGGCGAGCGGACCGGCCGCCGCCGACTTGGCCTTCGCCGCGTCGATCTCGGCCTGGATGCCGGCCTGCTTCAACGCCAGGTTCCGGTTCGCCTCGGCGATGACCTCCTCGGCGAGCAACCGCTCCTGCTCGGCCTGCTGCCGGGCCCGCGCCTCGGCGATGGACGCGTCCTTGAGCACCCGCGCCGCCTCCGGTCGGCCCAGGTCCTGGAGGTACGACCCCTCGGCGAGGATGTCCTGGAGCTGGAAGGTGTCCAGCACCAGACCCTGGTTGGTCATCGAGTGCTCGGCCTCCTCGGCGACCGCGCTGGCGAAGGCCGCCCGGTCCCGGATGACCTCCTCGACGGTGAGCCGGCCGACGATCGAGCGCAGCGCGCCGGCCAGCACCTCTCGGGTGAAGTCCTCGATCTCGTCCTGCTGGTGCAGGAACCGCTGGGCGGCGGCCCGGATCGCGTCCTCGGTGCCGCCCACCTTGACGATGGCGACGCCGTGCAGGTCGGTGCGGATGCCCTGCTTGCTCACCGCGCCCTTGATGCCGACGTCGATCCGCCGGCTGGACAGGTCGAGGGACTGGAGCTTCTGCACCACGGGCAGGACGAAGACCGACGCGCCGAGGACGACCTTCTGCCCGGAGTTGTCGGTCAACCGGCCGCCGTCGGCGGTCTGGGTGGTCCGGCCCTTTCGGCCGGTGACGATGAACGCCTCGTTCGGCCCGGCCACCTTGATCCGGGACAGCACGAACATGACCAGGATGAGGAGGAGCAGTACCGCTCCGCCGATGGCGATGAGGAGGGGCATGTAGGGGTCCGTCTTTCTGCGGGAAGGTTCAGTACGGCTCGACGTGCACGCTGGTCTCGCTGAGGCTCTCCACGACGAAGACCTGGGTGCCGACCGGGAGCGGCCGGTCGGCCCGGGCGTTGAGCTTCACCGGCTGCCCGGCGAGGCGTACCCGGACCTCGCCGTACCCGGTGGTGGGGATCGGGGTGACGACCAGGCCGAGCGCGCCGACCAGGTGGGCGCGGGTGGGGGTCGGGTCGGTGTGCATGGTCCGGGCGGCGCGGCCGAGCCGGGCCGCGAACCATGCGGCGGGCACGGCCGCGAGGACGCCCACGCCGGCCGCCCCGGCGACCATGGCGGGGCTGTCACCTCCGATCAGCTCGTTGGCGATGGCCCCGCCGAAACCGAGGGCACCGGTGAAACCGGCCACGACCTCCAGGGAGACCGGCCCGTCGAGATTGGGGTGAACGGCGTGCAGCAGTTCCCCGCCGAGCAGGGCGAACGCCAGCACCACGACGCTCACCGCGCCGATGACGAGGAAGACGAGCGTTCCGGTGGCCACGACCTGCACGCTAGTTACCCGAGGCAACCTCACGGAACCACCGGTTGGACGACGGCTGAACGCCGCGCGGGTTCCCGTCGAGAAGCTGCGGGACGGTCAGCCCGGGGCGATCGAAAGGTCGAGACCGTCCAGGTCGCGGGGCAACGGTTGCCATTCCCGTTCCTCGCCGTCGAGGTCGGTGAGGATCATGTGGTCCCCGTGTCGGTGGAGCAACCGGTCGTCGTCGACCCAGACGGCCTCCTCGTCCGGGGCGGAACCCCGGACCTTCCCGGTGGCGACCTCGACGACCAGTGGGCCGGTCTGTCCCTTCACCACGACCAGGCGTCCGTCCGGCGACCAGGACCACGGGCCGGTCGGATCGCCGGGAACCGGGACGAACCGGGTGGCCCGGCCGTCGTCGGCGGAGAAGAACTGGACTCCGCGCCGGGCGTGCGGCATCGACTCCGTACGCGGCTTGCCGGAGTCGGTCTGCGGCAGCACCACCTCCCGGCCGTCCGGGCTCCAGGTGAAGGTGCAGTGGTCGGTGCAGAAGTACCGGACGCGCTTGTCCACCTCGAAGGTCCGGAACCGGCCGTCGGTGTCGAGCACACCGAAGGAATCCCTGCCGGACTCCTTGTCGTGCAGGGTCACCACGACCCGGCTGCCGTCCGGAGACCAGGAACCCTTCCCCATGCTCGCCCGTCCGGTCCGGATCCACCGGACGTCCCCGGTCACCAGGTCGAGCAGGCCGGTGTCCTCTGGCCGGGCGGTGCCGAACACCACCGCGAGGGTGCCGCGCGGGGCCGCGAACATCGCGTACCCGTTGTTCCTCAGGTAGCGGCCCTGGCTGCGGTCCAGCACGTACCCGGTGCCGCCGCTCTCGGCGTACCCGTTCGCTCCGGTGACGATCCAGCCGCCGGGCAGCCGCAGCGGAGTGGCCGTCCACTCCTCACCGGGGCGTGGGTGCACCCAGATTCCCCGGGCGGCGGCAGCCGCCGTCGGCACGGGGTCGGTGTCCACCGGCCGGCCCGAGGCGGGGCGGAACAGCAGGAACGGCGCGGCCACCGCCAGCACCGCCAGCGCCGTGCCGCCGGCCGTGGCGATCCGCCGACGTCGTCGCAGCCGGCGACCCCGGGCCAGCGCCGCCACCGCCAGCCCCGGTGCGCGCTCCGCAGCTCCGGCCAGTTCGCGTACGACCGTCCGCAGCGTCTCCTCCTGTGACCGGGTCACCGGTTCACCTCCTCACGGGTTGCCAGCTCGTCGAAGGCCGGGACGAGGTGGCGGAGCTTCGCCAACGCCCGCGACGCCTGGCTGGCCACCGTGCCCACCCGGCACCCGAGCACCTCGGCGGTCCGTTCCACGCTCAGGTCCTCCAGGTAGCGCAGGGTCAGCACGGCCCGCTGCCGGGGCGGCAGGGTCAGCAGCGCGTCCCGCAGCAGCAGCCGCAGATCGGTGTCGTGGTCGTCGTCCCGGGTGACCGGTCGCTCGGGCGGATTGGCGACCGGCACCTCGGCCCGCCGGCTGCGACGTCGCCAACCCGAGACCTGGTCGTGGTAGAGGATCCGCCGGACGTACGGCTCCGCGTCGCCCCGGATCCGGGGCCAGCGGGCGTACGCCTTGGCCAGCGCGTTCTGTAACAGGTCCTCCGCGCCGTGTTGGTTACCGGCGAGGGCGTACGCGACGCGCAGCAGCGCGTCACCGCGTTCGTTGACGAACGCGGTGAACTCCCGGTCGGTCACCTCTGTCACCGCCCACCTCCGTCATACAGACGCACGGGGGTGCCGGAAGTTTGCCTGTCGTCCCGAGCGGGACAATCGGGGTCATGCGCTGGACCGTGCTCGACACCCCGATCGGGGAACTCTCCGTGGCCGTGGACGACACGGCGGTCTGCGGCGTGCACTTCGGGCGGGTGGAGTCGGCCGGCCCGGCCCGCGACGAGCTGTCCCGGCGGACCGTGGCGGAGTTGGACGCGTACTTCGCGGGTGAGCTGGTCGAGTTCACCGTGCCGGTGCTCGCGCGTCGGGGCTCGGAGTTCGAGCGGGCGGTCTGGCGGGAGATGACCCGCATCCCGTACGGGGAGACGGTCACCTACGGCGAGGTGGCGAAGGCGGTCGGCGACCCGGGTGCGGCGCGGGCGGTCGGGGTGGCCTGCAACCGGAACCCGATCCCGGTGATCGTGCCCTGTCACCGGATCGTCGGCGCGGGCGGGAAGCTGGTCGGCTTCGGTGGCGGCCTGCCCCGCAAGGTGCACCTGCTGGAGCTGGAGGCCCGGGTGGCGCTCCAACGCGCCTGGTCCTGACCCTCGCCGCTCGGACGGCCCGAGGTGCAGGCCCCACGGTCTTTACATTGCAGTCGTCTTGCCAAGCGGCTACGGTTGTCGCGATGCAGTCGTATTGCAAAGGCCGGAGGCCGCACATGCAGGTGATCGCGTTGTCCGAGGCGACCGCCGACCTCGTCGACCTCGTGGGCGGCAAGGCGGTCGGCCTGGGCGAGTTGATCCGGCGGGGCGAACGGGTGCCGGACGGGTTCTGTGTCACCACCGAGGCACACCGTCTCGGTGTCGTCCCGGAAGCGGAGATCGTCGCCGCGTACGAGCGGCTCGGTGCGGGGCCGGTGGCGGTACGGTCCAGCGCGACCGCCGAAGACCTGCCGGAGGCGAGCTTCGCCGGGCAGCACGACACCGTCCTCGACGTCACGGACACCGCCGAGCTGATCGCCGCGATCGCCCGGTGCTGGGGCTCGCTGCACGGCGACCGTGCGGTCGCCTACCGCGACGCCCGCGACATCGACGGCGGGGCGGGGATGGCCGTCATCGTGCAACGGATGGTCACCGCCGACGTGTCGGGGGTGTTGTTCACCGCCAACCCGGTGACCGGCTGCCGCACCGAGATGGTGGTCGACGCCGCCCCCGGCCCCGGCACGGCCGTCGTGGACGGCACCGGCGCGGTGGACCACTACGTGCTCGACGGGTCGGACCAGCAGCGAGCGGGGTGCCTGACGGCGGCGCGGCTCGCGGAGCTGCGGGCGACGGGTGAGCGGCTCCAGAGTCACTTCGGCTGCCCCCAGGACGTGGAGTGGGTGGTCGACCGGCAGGGCACCCTGTGGCTGGTGCAGTCCCGGCCGATCACCACGCTGTTCCCCCTGCCCCCGGACACCGGCAAGCCCCTGCCCCGGGTCTACCTCGAGTTCGGCCACGTGCAGGGGATGCGGCAGCCGGTCACCCCGATGGGGATGTCCACGCTGAGATCGCTGGTGGCGGCGATGCTCGCGCCGCTCGGTGTCCGGGCCGACATCGTCGACATCGGCGGACGCCTCTACGGCGACCTGACGGACATGACCCGCAGCAGATCCGGTCGCAGGCAACTGGTCAAACTGCTGGCGGTGGACTTCGGTCCTCGGGCCCAGGCGGTCATGCGGCACGTGTTGACCGATCCACGCTTCGCCCCACGCGCAGCCGAGACGCACCGCGTACGCGGAGGGAAAGGCGCGTCGCTGCGGACGGCCGGGCGGGCGGTGACCGGGATCGTCCGGGCGCTGGCCCGACCCGACGCGGCGCGGATCCGGCTGTTCGACGCCGTCGAGCGGCTCCGGCTCGGCTCGGTCGCGCCCGACGACCTGACGACCGCCGCCGAGCGTCTGCGCTTCCTGCGGGCGCAGGAGACGGACGAGAGCCCGGACGACCTCGTCTGGCCGATCGCGGCCGGCATGCTCGCCGCCGCGCTACCCGCCGAACTCCTCAAGGGCGTCGCCGACCCCGGCGAGATCCACACGGTGCTGGGCGGGATGCCGCACAACGTCACCATCGAGATGAACCTGGCGCTGTGGCGGCTCGCTGAAGACGTCGGTGAACACCGCCGACTGTTGCTCGACACTCCACCCGACGAGTTGGCCGGGCGCTACCTGCGGGGGACGCTCCCGGACATCGGGCTGGCGGCGTTCCTGGACGCCTACGGTCATCGTGGTGCGGCCGAGGTCGACCTCGGCGTGCCGCGCTGGGACGAGGATCCCGCACCGGTCCTCGCCATGATCGCCAACTACCTGCGGGTCACCGACCCGGAGCAGGCGCCCGACCGGCGTTTCGACCGCGCCGCCGCGACCGCCGAGGACACCCTGCGGGAACTCGTCGCACGGGCCCGTCGCCGCCGGCCGGTACGCGGCCGGATCGCCGGCTTCCTGCTCCGTCGGGCGCGGTCGCTGGCCGGCCTGCGGGAGGCGGGCAAGTTCGCCGGCCTGTACCAGCTGCGGGAGATGCGACGTCAACTGCTGCTCGTCGGCGCCGACCTGACCGGCGCCGGACTGCTGGACCAGCCCGACGACATCATGTACCTGACCCTCGACGAGGTGCACGGCGCGGTGCACCGCGAGGACGACCACCGGGACACGGTCGCCGCCCGCCGGGCAGTGCACCGCAGGGAGATGTCCCGCAGGCACGTACCGGTGGCGCTGTTGTCCGACGGCACCGACGTCGAGGCCGTCCTGCCGGCGCCTCCGGCGGAGGGCGCGCTCACCGGCGTGGGCGCGGCGGCGGGCCGGGCGACGGGGCCGGCCCGGGTCGTCCACGACCCCGGAACCGCGCACGTCGAACCCGGCGAGATCCTGGTCACCGCGACCACGGACCCGGGCTGGACCCCGCTCTTCCTCACCGCCGGCGCACTGGTCACCGAGACCGGCGCGGTCATGGCGCACGGCCCCACCGTGGCCCGTGAATACGGCATTCCCGCCGTCATCTGCGTGCCCGAGGCCACCCGGAGGATCTCCACCGGGCAGATCGTCACGGTGGACGGCGCGGCCGGAACCGTCACCGTCGAGTGACGGGAACACCGGGGGCACGGAGGCCGCGGGCTCGGCCCCGCACCCCGACCACCCGCGTCGGTGGCGGGGGCCGACTGCGGCCGATGCGCGCCCGGCAGTGCGACCGCACTGTCGTGCGCGGCGCACTGCCGGGCGCGCTGGTGCGACCGCACTGTGGAACCATCGGTGGCGTGCCGAGGAAGGTCGACCACCAGGAGCGACGATCGCTCATCGCGGACGCGTTGATGCGGGTCGCCGCAGATCGTGGCCTGGAGGCGGTCAGCCTGCGCCACGTGGCGGCCGAGGCCGGTGTCTCGGCGGGGATGGTGCAGCACTACTTCCGTACCAAGGACGAGATGATGGCGTTCGCCCTGGACGTCGTCCGCGAGCGTAACCAGGTCCGGGTCACCGACGCGGTCGCCCGGCTCGGCGACGATCCGCCCCCACGGCTGCTGCTGCGGACGATGATCGCGGCGCTGCTGCCCCTCGACGACCAGACGCGCGACGACGGGCGGGTCGCCCTGGCGTTCCTCGCCTACACCGCGGTACGACCGACGGTCGCTGCCAGCCTGCACGAGGACACCGCGCGGATGGTCGGCTTCCTGGCCGGTGTCCTGCCCGGCCCGAACGCCGAGGAGGCCGCCGCCGGCCTGTTGGCGCTGATGGAGGGGCTGGGCATCTACCTGCTGGGCGGGCACTACACCCGCGAGCAGGCCATGGACGTGTTGGACGCCCACCTCGACCTGCTCTTCGACCCGGCGCGGCGGGCCTGAGACGCCACGCCGGTCCCGCCCGGCTCCGGCCGCGCTCGCGCTGACGGCGGCCGGTGACGACAGACCCGAGGGCCGGGTCCGTGTGGACCCGGCCCTCGACGGTGTGCGGCGGTCAGCGCGTCAGCGCTCGACCTCACCGGCGATGAACGCCTCGACGGCGGCGTGCGCGTCGTGGTCGGCGTACTGCACCGGCGGGGACTTCATGAAGTACGACGAGGCCGACAGGATCGGGCCACCGATCTTCCGGTCCAGCGCGATCTTCGCGGCCCGGACGGCGTCGATGATGACACCGGCCGAGTTCGGCGAGTCCCACACCTCGAGCTTCAGCTCCGCGTTCAGCGGGGTGTCACCGAAGGAGCGACCCTCCAGGCGGATGTACGCCCACTTGCGGTCGTCGAGCCACGGCACGTGGTCGGACGGGCCGATGTGCACGTCGCTCTTGGCCATCTCGTGCGGCACCTGGGAGGTGACCGACTGGGTCTTCGAGATCTTCTTCGAGACCAGCCGGTTGCGCTCCAGCATGTTCATGAAGTCCATGTTGCCGCCGAAGTTGAGCTGGTACGTGCGCAGCAGCTCGACACCGCGGTCCTCGAACAGCTTCGCCAGCGCCCGGTGCACGATGGTCGCGCCGACCTGGCTCTTGATGTCGTCACCGACGATCGGCAGGCCCGCGTCCTCGAACTTCTTGGCCCACTCGGGGTCGGAGGCGATGAAGACCGGCAGGGCGTTCACGAACGCGCAGCCCGCGTCGATCGCCGCCTGGGCGTAGAACTTGTCGGCCTGCTCGGAGCCGACCGGCAGGTAGGAGACGACGACGTCGACCTGCGCGTCGCGCAGCGCCTGCGCCACGTCGACCGGCGTGGCGTCGGACTCCTCGACGATCTCGCGGTAGTACTGGCCCAGGCCGTCGAAGGTCGGGCCACGCTGCACGGTGATGCCGGTCGGCGGCACGTCGCACAGCTTGATGGTGTTGTTCTCGCTGGCCACGATCGCCTCGGCGAGGTCCATGCCCACCTTCTTGGCGTCCACGTCGAACGCCGCGACGAACTGCACGTCAGAGACGTGGTAGTCGCCGAAGGTGACGTGCATGAGACCCGGGACGCGATCGTTCGGGTCGGCGTTCCGGTAGTACTCCACGCCCTGTACGAGGGACGAGGCGCAGTTACCCACACCGACGATGGCGACGCGGACGGAGCCCATAGCGTCTGCCTCCTTCTTCTTCATCACGGCCGCTCATTCCTGGACTCTCCAGGCGGAGGCGGGCTGGTGTCTTCTCGTGGACCGGCGGCCGTCCCACTGCCGGGGGCGGTCGGGGCCCGGCCGGAGCGCTCGTTGGCGATGAGCTCCTCCAGCCAGCGGACCTCGCGCTCACAGGCGTCCAGGCCGTGGCGCTGAAGTTCCAGGGTGTACGCGTCGAGGCGCTCGGCCGCCCGGCCCAGCACGTCGCGCAGACCCTCGCGGCGCTCCTCGATCTTGCGTCGCCGACCTTCCAGGATCCGCAGGCGGGTGGCCTGGTCGGTGCGGGCGAAGAACGCGAAGTGCACGCCGAAGCCGGTGTCGTCGTAGGTCTCCGGACCGGCCTGGGCGATCAGCTGGGCGAAGCGTTCCTTGCCCTCTGCGGTGATCTTGTAGACCACCCGACCGCGTCGGCTGGTCAGCGCGGGAACCTCCTCGGCGGTCGCCGGTGTCTCGTCGGCCTCGGTGATCCACCCCGCCGCCTGGAGCCGGCGCAGCGTGGGATAGAGCGAGCCATAGCTGATCGCTGCCCGGATCGCGCCCAGCTTGGCGCTGAGCTCCTTGCGGAGCTCGTAGCCGTGCATCGGGGACTCCTGAAGCAGGCCGAGGATGGCGAACTCGAGCACGGGCCATCCTCTCTATCCCCGTGGCCGCGGACCAGGCGGTCGACGCGATGTATCGGACCGATACATCGCAACTTAGCGGCTCACCCGCATCCGGGCAAACCCCGGTAGCGGATTCGTGTCGCTACCGAACGTGAGCGTTGTCGCTCCGTCCGGCCGGAGCGCGTACCCTTTGCCGCATGCGTACGCAGCGCCAGGTGGTCGACTACTCGCTCCAGAAGCGGGCGGTGCTGCGTGAGGTCCTCTCCGGCCGGGTCGGCACGTACGACGTCTGTGACGCGTCGCCGTACCTGAAGAACGCGGCCCGGTTCCACGGCGAACCGACCGACCAACGGTGTCCGATCTGCCGACGGGAGAACCTCACCCACGTCCACTACATTTACGGGGACGAACTGAAGCAGTCCGCCGGCCAGGCGCGCACCCCGGCCGAGCTCCCCGTCCTGGCGATGACTCTGCGTGAGTTCCAGGTCTTCGTGGTGGAGGTGTGCCTCGGCTGTGACTGGAACCATCTCGTCGAGCAGTTCCTGCTCGGTCGGGACGGTCTGGTCGCGGGCGTGGACGACGGACAGGAACAGGACGCGGTCGGCGCTCCGGCCGCGCGACGGAGGCGAGAGGCGCAACGGTGAACTCCGCGCCTCGGCGGCCGCCGACAACGACGACGAGCGGGGCGATCGGCAGCCAACCGGCCGGATCGCTCCGGTCGGCGCACAGATACCGCGGCTCCCGTCCCGAGGTGCTCGGGCGGCGAGACCGCGTGGCACAGCTCACGGCAAACCGGTGGTGGCGTGTTCGCGTCCCACCGCGACCGGCAGGGTGTGAAGAATGAACTCGTACGGCGATCCCAGTTCCCCGCATGGGCGGGCCCGGATTCCGGGCCCGAACGGTGACCCCGGGCCGGGGGCGGACGACGCGTACCGCCGTCCCGGCGCGGAGGACCGGGGAACCGGATGGTCTTCCGGGCACGACGGCGCGACACCCAACGGCCGGGCCACCCCGACACCTCGGGCGGCCGGGCGGAGTGGACGCGCCCCGGTGTCCGGTTCCGCGTCGGTGTCCGGCTCGGCCTCCGTGGCCCGTGGGGGGGCTTCCGTGCCGCGTCACGGCATGGCCCCGCCGATCAGCCCACCCCCGTCCGGCTCGGCCTCGGTCGGCCGGGCCGGTTCCGGGCGGGCGTCGGTGCCGGTTCCCCCGGCGGCCGGCGGCGCCCCGGCGGGTCGGGCCTCGGTGGGGAACGGCTCCAGCGGCCGGGCCTCGGTCGGCTCGGCGCGTCCGGTCAGCCCCGCCTCGGCCGGTCGCGCCTCGGTGGGCGGCCCCAGCGGTCGCGCCTCGGTCGGCTCCGCCGCCGTGGGCGGCGCGGCGGCCGGCGGGATGGCGGGCCGGGCGACCGTCGCCCGGGCCAGCGTCACCCCGCCCGGCGGCCCCGGCCCGGACACGGACGGCCCGGCCGGTCCCACCGGTCCCGGCCGCCGCAGTCGTACCCGCAACCAGGACCCGGACGCCCGGCGGCGGGCGAAGCGGCGCAAACGGGTGAACATCCTGATCGCCAGCTTCGCGGTGCTGGTCATGCTGGTCGGTGGCGGCGTGGTCGGTTTCACCTACTACTCGACCAAGGTGCCGGTCCCGGACCAGCTGCCGATGCCGCTGGCGACCACCATCTACGCCTACGACATGAAGACCGTGGTGGCGCGGCTCGGCAACGAGAACCGCGAGTTCGTCACCATCAAGGACATTCCGGAGCACGTCCAGCACGCGGTCGCCGCCGCCGAGGACCGCAACTTCTACGAGCACTCCGGTGTCGACTACAAGGGCATCGCCCGGGCCGCCTGGAACAACTTCAGCGGCGGTGACAAGCAGGGTGCCTCGACCATCACCCAGCAGTACGCCCGTAACGCCTACGAGAGCCTGAAGGACGACACGTACGCCCGGAAGGTGAAGGAGGCGATCCTCGCCTCCAAGCTCAACGAGAAGTACGACAAGCCGACGATCATGCAGCACTACCTGAACACGATCTACTTCGGTCGGAACGCGTACGGCATCGAGGCGGCGGCGAAGGCGTACTTCAACAAGTCGGCGAAGAATCTGAACCCGGCCGAGGGGGCGGTGCTCGCCTCGGTGATCAAGCAGCCGGAGCCGAGCGCCACCCACAAGGGCTACGACCCGGCGATCAACCTCCAGGCCGCCCAGGAGCGGTGGAACTACGTCATCGACGGCATGGTGGAGAAGGGGTGGCTGAAGCCGGCCGAGAAGCCGGCCGCCTACCCCAAGATCCCCAAGGTCAAGCCGATCGACTTCAGCGTGAAGACGCCCAAGGGCAACGTGGTCAACTACGTCCGCCAGGAACTGGCACAGTGGGGGCTCTGCACCGACACGGAGGAGCCGGTAAGCGAGAAGCCGACCTGCGCCAGCCTGCTGCGCTCCGATGGCCTGCGGATCAGGACCACGATCGACGCCAAGAAGCAGAACGCCATGGAAGCGGTCATCCGGCAGAATGCCAAGGGTTCGGAACTCGCCGACCAGCCCAAGAACCTGATGGCCGCGGCGGTCTCGATCGACCCGAAGACCGGTCGGGTGCTCGCCTACTACGGCGGTGACGACGGGACCGGGTTCGACTACGCGGGCAAGAACATGATCGGCGGGCAGTTGACCGGCGGGCACCCCCCGGGCTCGTCGTTCAAGGTCTACACCCTGGCCGCCGCACTGGACGCCGGCATCTCGGTCAAGTCGCACTGGGACGCCAAGCCGTTCAAGCCGGAGGGCTTCGCCAACGAGGTGCAGAACGCGGGTCGGGACGTCAGCGCCAACGGACGCTGCAACCGGTGGTGCACGCTGCAGGAGTCGACCGTCGAGTCGTACAACGTGCCGTTCTACCACGTCAGCAGCGAGATCGGCCCGGACAAGATCATCGACATCGCGCGTCGGGCCGGCATCACCACGATGTGGACCACCTCCGACAACCCGCCGAAGCCGATCGACCTGACCAAGGAGAAGCCGGAGAAGGTCGCCCCGGATCCCTTCTACCACGTGGTCGGCTACGGCCAGTACCCGGTGACCGTGCTCGACCACGCCAACGGTCTCGCCACCCTCGCCAACGAGGGCAGGTACAACAAGGCCCACTTCGTGTTCTCGGTCGAGAAGCAGAACGAGGAGACCGGTAAGTGGGAGAAGCTCCCCGGCACCGGTGAGAAGCTGAGCAAGACCGGTGGCCAGCAGCTCATCAAGCGCGAGGTCGCCCGCGAGGTCAGCGCGGTGCTCAAGGAGATCCCGGGCAAGAACAACCGGGGGCTCGACGACGGTCGTTCGGCGGCCGGCAAGACCGGTACCTGGGAGTACGACCGCAGGGACAACGCGCACGCCTGGATGGTCGGCTACACGCCGGACCTCGCCACCGCCGTCTGGGTCGGCAGCAGGGACTCCAAGAAACCGCAGATCCGCGACAAGAACGGCCAGGACATCGGCGGTAGCGGACTTCCCGGCGCGATCTGGGAGCGGTACATGAACGCCGCGCTCAAGGGCGCCGACGCCAGGTCCCTGCCGGACGTCACCGGCATCGGCGACCAGAGCAAGGGCAACGGCGTCGAGCCGCCGCCCCCGCCGCCGCCGACCACCCCGACGCCCGGCCAGAACCCGCCCTGCCTCGACCCGCTGAACATCCTCTGCCGGGACGGTGGGGGCGGTACCCCCGGTGGGCCGGGCGGACCGGGCGGGCCGGGCACCCCGCCCAACCCGGGCACTCCACCCGGTCCGGGCGGCGGTGGCGGCGGTGACCAGGTGTCGCCACCACCCCGGGACCGTAACGACGACTGAGACAGCACACCGCTCACGGCGGCCGGACCTCGTCCGGCCGCCGTGAGCGCTTTCCGCCCGTCGGGACAACGTCCCCGACGGGCGGGACGCGGAGCCCCCGGGTACGGCAGGATGCCTGGTTATGAGCACGCAGCCGACCGCTGGCATCGACGACGCTGAGCGCAGCGACCATCCGTCCCGGTCCGACGGGTTCGTCCGGGGCACATCCCAGCTCATCGGCGGCCCCCTCGGTGACCACGCGGCCGCCCTGGACCGGCCCGCCGGCTCGGAGCGTCGCTTCTGGACAGCGGTACGCATCGTGCTCGCCCTGACCTGCCTCACCCTGGCCCTGCACTGGGTGCAGAAGTCGCCCTGCCAGGACGGCGCCTGGCAGAACAACGTCCAGTACACCCGGTTCTGCTACACCGACGTGCTCGCCCTCTACTACGCCGAGGGCCTCAACGAGGGCAAGGTTCCCTACCGGGACCACCCGGTCGAGTACCCGGTGCTGACCGGGTACTTCATGGGGGTGCTCGGCCTGCCGGTGCACGCCCTCGGGGTGGACGATCCCGGCATCAACCAGGGCATGTGGTTCTACAACCTGAACGTGCTGGTGCTCGGCGCGCTGGCGGTCGTCACGGTCGCCGTCATCCTCGCCCTGCGCCGCCGACGACCGTGGGACGCCGCCCTCTTCGCCCTCGCCCCGGCACTGCTGCTCACCGCCACCGTCAACTGGGACCTGCTCGCCATCGGCCTCGGCGCGCTGGGCCTGCTGGCCTGGGCCCGGAGCCGGCCGGTGCTGGCCGGGGTGCTGCTCGGCCTGGCCGGCGCGGCCAAGATGTGGCCGCTGTTCGTCCTCGGCCCGATCCTGGTGCTCGCCCTTCGCGCCGGCAGGGTGCGCGCCGCGCTGACCGCCCTCGGTACGGCGGCTCTCACCGTGGTCGCGGTGAACCTGCCGGCGGCCGTGCCGTACCGGGAGAACTGGGACCGCTTCTTCGAGCTGAACAGCACCCGACCGATCGACTGGGGCACGCTCTGGTACATCGGCCGGTACCTCGACGGAAAGATCAACCCGGGCAGCCCGACCGAACAGGGACCGTTCGAGTGGTTGAACGCCAACATCGCGACGCTCAACTACCTCTCGTACGCCCTCTTCGGGCTGGCCTGCCTCGGGGTGGCCGCGCTGGCGCTGCTGGCCCCGCGTCGTCCCCGCCTGGCCCAGCTCGCCTTCCTCGTGGTCGCCGCCTTCCTTATCTTCAGCAAGGTCTGGTCCCAGCAGTTCGTGCTCTGGCTGCTGCCCCTGGTGGTGCTGGCCCGACCGCGCTGGGGGGCTTTCCTGGCCTGGCAGATTGCCGAGGTCGGCTACTTCGCCGCGTTCTACGGCGAGCTGCTCGGCTCGGCGACCAGCCGCCCGGTCTTCCCGGAGGGTGTGTTCGTGCTGGCCTCGACGCTCCGCCTGGCCACGGTGGTGCTGCTCTGCGTGCTGATCGTGCGGGACGTCCTGCACCCCGAACGCGACCCGGTCCGCGCCACCTACCCCGACGACCCGGACGGCGGCCTGCTCGACGGAGCACCGGACGCACCCTGGTACACCCGCTGGCGGCAGCGGTCAGCAGCACCGGAGCCGGAACCGGTCGGCGCGACCGCGACCTGACCCCCCGGAGCGGTGGCCCACCGCGAGCCGTCGGAGGCGGTGGCCCACCGCGAGCCGACCGGCGGGCGGCCCGCCCTCCTCGACGGCGGCGGACCAGGGCGACGCCTCAGAGGTGGTAGACCACCGCGTCGCCGATCTCCTCCCGGCGGATGCCGAGCGCGTCGACCGGCAGTTCGACGGCGATCTCGAAGGGCGTGCCGGTCGCCTGCCCGCGCGGGACCACTACGGTCCGTACCCCGAGCCGCCGCAGGTGATCGATGCTGGCCGGGTCCGGGAAGGTCTGCGTCGCCTCCCGCGTCTCGGCCAGCTTCACCGGGGTGAACCCGCTGCCGCCGTTGACCACGTCCTGGAATCTGCTGGTCGTCCAGAGCATCACCGGCTGATCCAGGTTCTGCCCGCTCGGCAGCACCAGCACCGGCCCCTGCACGGTGCGCATCGCCGCAGGTTGGGGCGGCACCACCGGGTGCGGCGTGGCGTTCAGCCCCTCCACCACGACCAGCAACAGCGGCAGCAGGGTCGCCGTCCGCAGCCAGGGGCCGGGCCAGGGCGGGATCCGCTGGGCAGCGATCTCGCGTACCCGCATGGCGAAGGCGGTGAGCGTGCCGGCGGCGAGCAGCCCGAGCAGCAGGGTGGTCCAGAGCATCAACCGTCCCGGCGTCCGGATGCCGTCCCAGCCGGGCAGGTGCTCGACGAGCGGGAGGTAGGTGAAGGTGCCGCCGAAGAACCGGGTGCCCATCGCCAGCACCATGCTGACCAGCACCCCGGCGAGCAGCAGCAACCGGTGGCGCAGCCGCCACACCGAGAAGAACAGCCCACCCAGGGCGAGCGCGTAGAGCACGAAGCCCGGCAGCAGGGTCATCTCCGGGTGCCAGGGCAGTGCCGCCCGGGCCCCTTCGTGCAGGCCACCCCAGATCCGCGACTCGGCGGGCGCGGTGAGGAAGCCGACGGCCGGCGGCGAGTAGACGTCGATGTCGCCGACGCTGCGTCGGGCGTTCGGGTGCTGCTCCGCCACCGTGAAGTACGGGATGGACAGCAGCACGCCGGTCGCGGCGAAGACCAGACCTCCGACCAGGTCGGTGATCAGCAGCCGGGCACCGAACGGGTGCCGGACCGGGCGGATCCAGTACCGCCGCAGGTACCAGGTGAGCGTGGCGACCAGCACGACCCCGGCCAGCACGTACGCGAACGGCAGGCCGATGCCGAAGCCGAGGCTGAGCTGCCAAGCGGCGACCAGCCAACCGGCCAGCGCCCACCCGGCGTGCCGCCGCTTCGGGCGGTAGCCGTACCGCAGCGACCAGCCGTGTCCCCGGGCCAGCATCGCCAGCGCCAACGGGATGCCGCCGTTGGAGATGACGTGCAGGTGACCGGCCTGCGCCAGCAGCCACGGCGCGTACGCGTAGCTCACCCCGGCCACCGCCGCGCCGATCCGGCCCGCACCGAGCTGCCGGGCCAGCGCGTACGCCCCCAGCGTGGCCAGCGCGTGCGCGAGCACGAAGAGAATGTTGTAGCGGAGTAGGGCGGCCTCGGGGCCGGTGCCGATCATGCCCGCCGGGGCGTACCCGAGGAGGGTGTCGGAGAAAGCGAAGCTCCACGACTCCGGGTAGAAGGTGTTCGCCTGCCACAACTGGGCCGGGTCGGTCAGCAGGATGTGCCCCGACCAGGCGACCTGCCAGGCCTGGAGCGCCGGGTCGTAGTAGTCCTGCGGAAGCGTGTAGAGCGGGTAGCGCAGCGTCGGCCAGGTCAGCAGGACGGCCAGCACGAGCGAGCCGAGGGTGGCCAGCGTCCACTCGTGGACCAGGAACCGGCCGACCGCCCGGGCCGCCCGCCGGAGCCGGCCCGGCACGGTCTCCGGGGCTGGTCCGAACGCCTGCCAGGGATCCGCCGGCTCGGCGCCGGTATCGGCACCCGCCGTGGCGTCCTTGCCGTCCTTGCCGTCCTTGGCATTCTTGCTGTCCTTGGCCTTCTTGTCGCCCTCGGCCTTCTTGTCGCCCTCGGCCTTCTTGTCGTCTCCGGTCGGGGCGCCGGGCTCGGTCTTGACGCCGGGCTCGGCCTTCTCGCCGTCGCGAGCGCCCTTCGAGGGCTGGGTGTGTTTCGAGGTCGGGGCCGGCGCGGGATCCGGACCGGTGGCCTTCGGCTCTTCGGCGGCCTCCGCCTTCCCGGTCTCCTCACGCTTCCCCGTGGCGTCCGTTTCCACGGCGTCGCTCGGCCGCCCGGCATTCACCGCCTGTGCGGCGGTCTCCGGGCCCGGGACGGTTGCTCCGGTCGTTGGCCGGTCGCCGTCGGTTCCGGGGCCGGTCCGTGTCGTGTCGGACGTCCCGCTGCTCATGCCGTCGTCCCGCCCAGGTGTTCCCGGAGGAAGGCGATGTCGTTGCCCTGTCCGTCGACCCCGCCCGGGGTTTCCACGATCACCGGCGCGTCAGCTGCCCGGATGACCGCCACCAGCAGTTCCGGATCGATGGTGCCGCCGGCCAGGTTGTCGTGCCGGTCCCGGCCCGACCCGAAGGCGTCCTTGGAGTTGTTGGCGTGGATCAGGTCGATCCGGCCGGTCACCGCCTTGACCCGGTCCACCAGGTCGAGCAGTTCCTCCCCGCCGGCATGGGCGTGGCAGGTGTCCAGACAGAACCCGACGTCGTAGGCGCCCACCGCGTCCCAGAGCCGGGCCAGCGCGTCCAGTCGCCGGGCGCAGGCGTTGTCCCCGCCTGCGGTGTTCTCGATCAGGACCGGTACGCCGAATCCGCCGTTGTCGGCGGCGTACGCGAACGTCTTGCGCCAGTTGTCGAAGCCGATCGCCAGGTCGGTGCCGGCGTTGACGTGGCCGCCGTGCACGATCAGCCCCTTCGCGCCGATCGCGGCGGCCCCGGTCGCGTGTCCGAGCAGCAGTTTCCGGCTGGGGATCCGAATCCGGTTGTTGGTCGTGGCGACGTTGACGACGTACGGCGCGTGGACGTAGACATCGACCTCCGCGGCGCGGAGACGGTCGGCGTCCTCCCTCGGCTCCGGTGCCTCCCAGCCCTGCGGGTCGGAGAGGAAGAACTGCACGGCGTCAGCGGCTCGGGACGCCGCCTCCGCGAGCGGGTCGGCCGAGTCGACGTGGGCTCCGATACGCATGCAGGCGAGCCTACGTGGCGGTCGCCGCTGCCGGGGTGACGGCACAAGGGGCGTCGCCGTGCCTGGGTGGTGCGTCCCCGGAGCGCCTCCGGCCAGCGTCACCCCGACCTGGAGCGGTCGTTGATCTGGTGAGAGTCGGCGGCCCGTGTGGACCGGGGCACCCGCTGTCCCGCGGCCCGGCGAGGTGGAGGAACAGCCTTCGTCGGCCCCTCCGAGGTGGCTGGCGGGCTGCCTGCCTGCCGACCCTCCCGGGGCCTCCCGCCGAGCACGATTCTCTTAACGACAATCAGGGCATTTAGCTCAACAGGAGACAAGGCTTGATGTAACGTCAGGTAACAACACGATATAGCTCCGCGGGGCGCTCCCGGTCCAACCTCATCGGTGTGGTCGTTCCTCCCCAGGTCCCACCCAAGGAATGCGGACGGGGCGCCCCGCGGCCCAGTGGATCAGGGCCCTCTTCCGTCGTGTGCGACGAGCGGAAGAGGGCCCTGGTTCCGTTGCCGGCCCAGCGAACGCTCTGCCGCCACACCGGTCGTCCGCTTGCGCCGGACCGCGCGCTCTCCGGCTGGTCGTCCGGCCCGCCAGGCGGCGCGTCCGGCCGTCGCAGGCATGATCGTCGGGACCGGGTATCCTTGCCCGGTTGCCCGCCCCCGGCTGGGTTCCCCCAGACCGGACCGGGCACGACGCACGACCTCCTGCCACGGAAGGACCGTGGCCGCTTAGCCCACAGGAGGTGAGCACGTCTTGCGTCATTACGAGATCATGGTGATCCTCGACCCCAGCCTCGAGGAGCGCACCGTCGCCCCGTCGCTCGACACGTACCTGAACGTGATCCGGACCGCGGGTGGCTCGGTGGAGAAGACCGACGTGTGGGGCCGCCGGCGCCTCGCGTACGAGATCAGCAAGAAGACCGAGGGCATCTACGCCGTCATCGACCTGCAGGCGACGCCCGCAGCGGTGGCCGAGCTGGACCGTCAGCTGCGCCTCAACGAGTCCGTGCTGCGCACCAAGGTCATCCGGCCGGAGATGCGCTAAGCGTCCACCCACCCGGTTCGCCCGGATCGAACTCGTCGGCTCTGTCATACGGCTCTGCGAGCCTGTACAGCGGCTGACGAGTGTGCGAGGAGATGGTCATGGCAGGAGACACCACCATCACGGTCATCGGTAACCTGACCGATGATCCTGAGCTGCGTTTCACCCCCTCGGGTGCGGCGGTCGCCAAGTTCCGGGTCGCTTCCACGCCCCGGTTCCTGGACAAGGCCTCCGGCGAGTGGAAGGACGGCGAGCCGCTGTTCCTTCCGTGCACCGTCTGGCGTCAGGTCGCCGAGCACGTCGCCGAGTCGCTCCAGCGGGGCAGTCGGGTGATCGTGTCCGGTCGACTGAAGCAGCGGTCGTACGAGACCCGCGAGGGCGAGAAGCGCACCGTCATCGAGCTTGAGGTCGACGAGATCGGCCCGTCGCTGCGCTACGCCACGGCGAAGGTGCAGAAGATGTCCCGCTCCGGTGGCGGAGGCGGCGGCTTCGGTGGTGGTGGCGGTGGCGGCCAGGGCGGCGGAGGCAACTTCGACGATCCCTGGGCCTCGGCTGCACCGGCCCCCTCCCGCAGCGGTTCGGGCGGCGGAAACTTCGACGAGGAGCCCCCGTTCTAATGGCGCCGAGCGCCCGCGATCGCAAACCAGGAGCACGAGCAATGGCCAAGGCTGCGGCACTGCGCAAGCCGAAGAAGAAGGTGAACCCGCTCGATAAGGACGGGATCACCTATATCGACTACAAGGACACCGCGCTGCTGCGGAAGTTCATCTCCGACCGCGGCAAGATCCGCGCTCGGCGGGTGACCGGCGTCACCTCGCAGCAGCAGCGCCAGATCGCCCGTGCGGTCAAGAACGCCCGTGAGATGGCGCTCCTGCCGTACACGGCCACCACCCGCTGAGAGGAGGCACCGAAATGAAGATCATCCTGACGCAGGAGGTGTCCGGTCTCGGTGCCCCGGGCGACATCATCGAGGTCAAGGACGGCTACGGCCGGAACTACCTGCTCCCGCAGGGCTTCGCGATCGCCTGGACCAAGGGTGCGGAGAAGCAGGTCACGGTGATCAAGCGGGCCCGCTCGGCCCGCGAGATCCGCGACCTCGGCCACGCCAACGAGGTCAAGACGCAGCTCGAGGGCCTCAAGGTCAGCCTGAAGGCACGCGCCGGTGACGGCGGGCGGCTCTTCGGCTCGGTCACCCCGGCCGAGATCGTCGACGCCGTCAAGGCGGCCGGCGGCCCGACCCTCGACCGGCGTCGGCTGGAGCTGACCAGCACCATCAAGTCGCTCGGCTCGTACCCGGTGCGGATCAAGCTGCACCCGGAGGTCACGGCCAAGTTCGACCTGAACGTGGTGCAGAGCAAGTAACCACGGCACCACCCGCGAGAGGCCCGCGCCGACACCGGTGCGGGCCTCTCGGCGCATCCGGACGGTCCCCGCTGGTGGCCGGATCAGCCGATCGGCTCGCCGGTCACCGCGCTGATCAGCACCGTGGACAGACCCCCGCCCACCACCGACGACGCCATCGCCAGGGTCGCCGTCCGCCACGTGGTCCCGATCCACCGCAGCAGCATCGCCACCAGCAGACTCGTCACCAGCGCCAGCCCGAACCGCGGCCCTGCGGAGACGAACGAGTCGATCGCGTGTGCCCGTGGCGAGGCGCAACCCCCGCCGGTGAGGCCCGTGACACACCCCGTCGGCATCTGCCCGCTCAACGTGAGCAGCCAGACGAAGACCGCCAACGCCGGCAGCACGTAGCAGCCGGCGGTGTAGAGCAGCGACCTGATCCCACCGTGCGGATCCGGATCGAGCAGGTCCTCCTCGATCCGACGGACCTGCGGCACCCTCGTGGCCCCGCCCGGACGACGCGGCACGGCAGCGGGACGACGCGACATCCCGGGCGGAGGTGCCGGCGACAGCACCCGGGCCGGACCCCTCGAGGGCACCGGGGCCGGACGACGTCGCGTCCCCGGAACCGGACGCTCCCACTGCCCGGTGTCGGTGAACTCCGCCCACCGGTCGCTGCCGTCCGGCCACCCGCCACGTTCCCAAGGCGTCGGCCGGTCCCAGACGTGGACCCCCGATGCGTCCCACCGATCGGCAACGGGCGGCGAAGCAGGCCCCCGGTCCTGTTGCCGGTGCCACGCCCCAGGCTCCCGGACCGGGGGCTCCGGACCGACCTCCCGGAGCCGGGCCCCGTCCGGCGCGGGCCGGCCGCGCCGGGTCGGCCAGGGCGCCTGCGGCCGTCCCGCCGGCCCGACCGGATCCTCCACCCCCGACGACCCCGCCCCCGACCAGGGCGACGGCAGACGACGGTGCCGGCTCGGTGCCGGACCCGGAACAGGATCGTCCTCCGCCCGGCGGCTCCCGATGTATCCCGGCGTGTCGGACGGCTCGGCGAGTCGCCACCCACGGGTGTGCCCCGACCAACCCGAACCGGAGGCCGGCACCTCGGCACCCGCCGATTCCCGCCAGCTCGCCGTCCCGGCACCCGCCGATTCCCGCCAACTCGCCGTTCCGGCACCTGACGGTTGCTGGTAGCCCGTCGTCCCGGCACCCCATCGCCCGCCGCTCCGCCAGCTGAGGTCGGCCCGGGGCGGGACGTGGCCGTCGTCCACCGGGTGGTGCCGGTGCCGGCCGGCACCACCCGGATCCGGAACGGCCCCCTCCCGCGCCCACCGGGGCACGTGGTCGTCGACCGGATCCCGCTGGCCGCGCTCGGCAGCGCGGCGTCGGCTGCTCGTCCCGGGACCGGCGGGGGCGGGTGGATACGGCTCGGCCGGATCACCCCACAGGGACGACGGCGCACGCTCACGCGAGCGGACCTCGTGCGCCCAGTCCCGGTTACTCACGGCCGGAGCGTGACCCTTCTCAACCGAAAGTGCAATCCGCTCCTCCAAGCGGAGCCGATGCCCGAGATAGTACGGGACGACGCCGGGCCCGATCGGCCGGGAAAATCTTCCTCCACAGGCTGTGTGCAGAGTTTTCGCAGCTCAGAGCCATGGTGATCTGGATTACCCGCAAGTTATCCACAGTTTGTGCACAAGCTGCACACACCTAGGGGCTCCCTGTCCACAGGTTGTCCCGAGGCTCGTCCACCGGGTTGCTTGAGCCCCTTACCTCGGGTTCCGTATGGTTGGCCCCCGACCGGCCCCACGATGGCCCCCGATCGCCGGACCGGTCGGCGGCAAGCCGCCGCGCCGGTGGCTGGCCGGACGCGATCCGACGCAGCGGAGGGGGAGCCGGTGTCGGTCACCGACGACATGCGAACAGAGGCACGGGCCAACGGGCAGTCGCCCGCTCCGGCCCAGCGGGACGGTCAGTTCGACAAGACCCCACCCCAGGACGTCGCCGCCGAGCAGTGCGTACTCGGCGGAATGCTGCTGTCCAAGGACGCCATCGCCGACGTCGTCGAGATCCTCAAGACCCACGACTTCTACCGGCCCATCCACGCCACCATCTTCGACAAGATCCTGGAGATCTACGGCCGTGGCGAGCCGGCCGACCCGATCACCGTCGCGGCGGCGCTGGCCGACTCCGGCGACCTGGTCCGCATCGGCGGCGCGCCCTACCTGCACAGCGTGATCGCGAGCGTGCCGACCGCCGCGAACGCGGCCTACTACGCCCGGATCGTCGCCGAGCGGGCCGTGCTCCGCCGGCTGGTCGAGGCCGGCACCAGGATCGTCCAACTCGGCTACGGCACCGCCGCCGGCGGCAGCCGCGACGTGGACGACGTCGTCGACCTCGCCCAGCAGGCCATCTACGACGTCACCGAGAAGCGGGTCAGCGAGGACTTCGCCGTCCTCGCCGACATGCTCCAGCCCACCCTCGACGAGATCGAGGCGGTGGGGGCGCAGGGCGGCGTGATGACCGGCGTGCCGACCGGCTTCAGCGACCTGGACCGCCTCCTCAACGGCCTCCACCCGGGGCAGTTGATCATCGTTGCAGGAAGGCCCGGTCTGGGTAAGGCCCTAGCCCTCGACACCCCGCTGCCCACCCCACAGGGGTGGACGACCATGGGCGAGGTCAAGGTCGGGGACCAGTTGCTCGCCGCCGACGGTACGCCGACCACGGTCACCGCCGCCTTCGACATCAGATACGACCGACCGTGTTATGAGGTCGAGTTCTCCGACGGGTCGACCATCGTGGCTGATGCCGAACACCTGTGGAAAACCACCACGAGAGCAAGTCGCCGACAGCGATCCGAGGCCAGCCCGAACCACCAGTGGCCGGAGCATCTGCGGAAGGCCGTGGCCGACGCTCGACACCTGTCCGAGAGTGAACCGGACAGTCTGGTGTCCTTCGGTGAGGCGGTTGGTCTGGTCGGCGAGGAGTTTCGCAATGTCCTGCATGTCGTCGCGCACCAGGTGGGACCTGCCGGTGAGGTGAGCCGCGAGTACGTACGGGCCGGGAGGCCCTGGCGCCGGCACGTACGGGCGTACTCTCGTCGGGCACTACTCACAGCGCTGGAACAGCGCGTCAACAGGTTGCGGAACGCGGAGACGGCAGCCGACCACGAGGGCGTGGTGACGACCGCACAGATCGCCGCGACATTGCGAACAGGCGGGGACAACCGGCTCAACCACGCCGTGGAGAACGCGCGGCCATTGGCTTTGCCCCATCGTGACGATTTGCTGATCCCTCCATACACTTTGGGTGCGTGGCTGGGGGACGGCACCTCAGCCGCTGCCACGTTCACCATGGCTGACCCGGAGTTGGTCGCCTACATCGAGGCCGACGGTTTCGTGGTCCGGCCGATGGCTGCCAAGATGCGGTACTCGATCGGGTTGCTTCCCCCGCCTCCGCTGGCCGACCGGGAGTGTGTGGTGTGCGCTGAGCGGTTCAGCCCTCGCGGGCCAAGTGTGTACACCTGCGGCCAGTCATGTGGCGGGAAGTCCAAGGGACTGGTCGACCGCCGAGAGACGGGTGGGTGCCGGTTCTGTGGCAAGGTCGTTCAGAGCAGTTGGAACGGTAGTCGTAGCTGTGCCGACTGCCGCAGCCGTTATGGGTCTTTCACCGGTTATCTGCGCACCACCGGCGTCCTTGGCAACAAGCACATTCCTGTTGCGTATCTGCGCGCGTCCGAGCAGCAGCGCCGGCAGCTCCTCGCTGGCCTGCTCGACACTGACGGCACGGTGACCTCTACTGCCTCGGTGCAGTTCTGCGTCACCTCGCGACAGCTCGCCGAGGACATGCGTGAGCTGGTTGTCAGCCTCGGCTATCGGTGCAGCATGACCACCAGGAAGGTGAAGGGCCGGCATTCGGACACTTCGGTAGCTTATGTCGTGAACTTCACCACCGACGACGACGTGTTCCGCTTGGAGCGCAAGCGCATCGCTCACAAGGAACGGCGCGTGGCCGCAGCCGGATCGGCCCGCACTGGCTCGCGGTACATCGTTGATGTCCGACCGGTCCCCAGCGTGCCGGTGCGGTGCGTGACTGTGGACAACGACGAGCACCTGTACCTGGCAGGGCGCTCGATGATCCCGACTCACAACAGCACAGCCTCGATGGACTTTGCGCGCAATGCGGCGATTCGGGCCAACCAGGCGGCAGCCATCTTCTCGCTGGAGATGAGCAAGGTCGAGATCGTCATGCGACTGCTCTCGGCCGAGGCGCGGGTGCCGCTGCACGTGCTGCGCAGTGGGCAGCTCTCCGATGACGACTGGACCAAGCTGGCCCGCTGCATGGGCGAAATCAGCGAGGCCCCGCTCTTCGTCGACGACACCCCGAGCATGAACCTGATGGAGATCAGGTCGAAGGCGCGCCGGCTCAAGCAGAGGCACGACCTGAAGATGATCGTGGTGGACTACCTCCAGCTCATGACGTCGCCGAAGCGCACGGAGAGTCGGCAGCAGGAGGTCGCGGACCTGTCCCGAGGGCTCAAGCTCCTCGCCAAGGAGGTCGAGTGCCCGGTCATCGCGGTCAGTCAGCTGAACCGTGGTCCCGAGCAGCGGACCGACAAGCGACCCCAATTGTCCGATTTGCGCGAGTCTGGCTCGATTGAGCAGGATGCTGACGTTGTAATTCTTTTGCACCGTGACGACTACTATGACAAGGAGTCGCCCCGGGCCGGGGAGGCGGATTTCATTGTTGCCAAGCATCGGAATGGACCGACCGACACCGTGACCGTGGCCGCGCAACTTCATCTGTCACGGTTCGTCGACATGGCGATCGTCTGACAGTCGTTCCCGTTCCGCGATTGCGGGGTCAGCCGACGCTGAGCTGACGTGTCGCCGCCTCCACCGTCTGGGCCAGCAGGACCGCGATGGTCATCGGTCCGACCCCGCCCGGGACCGGGGTGATCAGGCTGGCCCGCTCACGGGCGGACGCGAAGTCGACGTCACCGACGTTGCCCGGGTTGTAGCCGGCGTCGACCACCACCGCGCCGGGTTTGATGTCCGTCCCGGTGAGGAAGCGCGGCCGGCCGACGGCCGCGACCAGGACGTCGGCCTCGCGGGTGATCGTGGAGAGCTCGGTCGTACGGGAGTGGCAGTAGGTGACCGTGGCGTCCCGCCCGAGCAGGAGCAGGCCGACCGGTCTGCCCAGGATTGGGCTGCGCCCCACCACCACGGCGTGCTTGCCGGCCAGGTCGACCCGGTACTCGTCGAGCAGCCGCAGGATGCCGCCAGGCGTGCAGGAGACGAAGCCGGGCAGCCCGAACCCCATCGCGGCGAAGGAGCGCATGGTGACGCCGTCGACGTCCTTCTCCGGGGCGATGGCCTCGAAGGCGGCACGTTCGTCGATGTGCGCCCCGACTGGGTGCTGGAGCAGGATGCCGTGCACCTCGGGGTCCCGGGACAGTGCGGTGATCGCCCCGACGAGCTCGTCCGTGGTGGTCGAGGCGGGCAGGGCGACGTGTCGGGAGCGGACACCGGCCTGCTCGCAGCGGGTGCGCTTCATCCGGACGTAGGTGACGGAGGCCGGGTCGTCGCCGACCAGCACAGTCGCCAGGCACGGGGCGGTGCCGGTACGCCGCCGCAGGTCGGCAGCGGTGGCGGAAGCGGTGTCGACGATGCGCCGGGCGAGGTCACGGCCGTCCATCAGCCGGGCCGGGGGCGTCTGGGCCATGGGGCACTCCTGAGCCTCGTGAAGGGTCGCCCAGGCGTACGGCATCGACGGTCGTCGGGCCGCTCCCCGGTGGTGCTCCACCTCAACGCCAGTAACGGCCCGGTCCACAGTGTAGTCGCCAGCAGACGGCGCGGCGCGGCCCGCACTCAGCCCAGTAGCGGGAACCAGCCGGCGACCTCGCCCAGGTCGGTCCGGTCGGCGTCGGTGAGCGGGAGCCGGCCGGTCGCCTTCAGTAGGTACTCCTCGTCGGTCCAGCCGGCGGGCCGGACCGCGTCGTCGCTGAGCAGGCCGTCCATCGTCGTCACCGCCACGGTACGGGCCAGCGGGCCCGGTCCCGGCGCGTCGGGCAGGTCGACGGTGAGGTCGACGGTGAGGTCGAGGTGGTGCACCGCCGCCTCGGTGGTCAGGGTGGCGAGCAGGTCGGCGACCCGGAGCACGTGCCCCTGGGTGCTCACCAACTGGTCCGGGTCGGCGGCGGTCGCCGCGCGGACGGCGGCCGGGGCGGTGTCGGCCCAGAGCCGGACCACTCCGGCGGGACGGTCGAAGGCGGCGGCGGACCGGCGGGCCCACCAGGCGTGGCGGGCGGAGTCGGCGTCGCCGGCCGGGAAGGACCGCCAGTAGGTGACGTCGTCGACGTCGGCCGGGCCGTGGGCGGGGCTGGCCAGGGCGACCAGCGCGCGCTGGGCGTCGGCGAGCAGGTGGTGGAGCAGGTCGGCCTACGGAGCACCGGATGGGTCGGTCCGAGAACCGTCGGGCGGGTCAGCCGCCGGCCGCAGGGCGGGCCGGCGGCTGAGCGCCGCGTGGATCAGCCGAAGAAGTCGCCGAGGAAGCCGTGCTGCTTCTTGCGGCGGTAGTGCCCGTGGTAGCCGTGGTGCTGGTGACCGTGGCTGCCGTGGCTGCCGTAGGCGGGTGCGGGCGCGGCCGGGTAGCCCGGCGGCGGGGGCGGGGGCGGGGGCACGGCGCCGTAACCGGGCTGGTGCGGTGCGGCACCGGGCGGCGGGGGCGGCGGGACGTATCCGCCCGGCTGACCGGGGGCGTGCCCCGGTGCCTGGCCGGGCGGCGGCGCGGCCGGGTTCTGCTTGTTCCAGTTCGCCTCCGCCTCGAACAGCTTTTCGAGTTCGCCGCGGTCGAGGAAGATTCCCCGGCACTCGCCGCACTGGTCGACGACGACTCCGCTGCGCTCGTACTGGCGCATGTCTCCGTGGCACTTGGGACAGGTGAGCTGCATTTCTCGACGGTACCCGGTCAACCTGAGGATGCCCCGGCGAGCGCTCCGGTGACTTCCTGGTCGGAGACCTCGTGGAAGTCGTCGTAGTAACGGCTGACCGCACCGAAGTCGGGGGGTGTCTGGACGCAGACCACCTGGTCGGCCTCGGTGGCGAGCATGTCGTACGCCTCCTGGGAGCCGACCGGAACGGCGACCACGACGCGGTGGGCACCGAGGTGGCGGGCCACCTGGACGGCGGCGCGGGCGGTGGCCCCGGTGGCGAGGCCGTCGTCGACGACCACGGCGGTCCGGCCGGTCAGGTCCAGTGGTGGTCGGTCGGCCCGGTAGAGCTGCTCCCGGCGTTCCAGTTCGGTCTGTTCGCGGCGGACGACTTCGTCGACCTCCTCGGGGTCGATCCGGCCGGCGACCATGTCGTTGAGGACCCGCACGTTGGCGGGGCCGAGCGCGCCGAACGCCACCTCGGGTGCCCAGGGCATGCCGAGCTTGCGGACCACCAGGACGTCCAGGGGGGCGTCGAGCCGGTCGGCGACCACCTGGGCGACCGGGACCCCGCCCCGGACGAGCCCGAGCACGACGACGTCCGGCTGCCCGGCCAGTCCGTCGAGTCGGTCGGCGATCGCCTCGCCGGCTTCGGCGCGGTTGCGGTACGTGGTCATGTCTCAGGTCTACGCCCTGTCGGTCGCTCCCGCAGGGGAGTCGGCCGAAGAGGAGCCGTCGGGTACGGCGAGTCGGAGGGCGGGTGCCCAGAGCAGGAGGGCGAGCGGGTAGAGCAGGTACCCGAAGCGGGTGGCCGGCATGAGGGCGATCGCGGCGAGCAGCCCGTACCCGCAGATCAGGGCGTTGGCGGCGGCGGTGCGGGGCGGCCGGCGCAGCAGGTGGACGGCGATCGCCAGGCCGGCCGCGACCAGCAGGCCGGTGGCGATGGTCCGGCCGGCGGGGAGGCCGGTGGCGATCAGGTGGCCGGGGAACGGGGATGCGGCGGGGCTGGTGACGAGGCCTTGGCCGAGGGGGAAGCGCAGCACGTTCTCGACCAGGGCGTCGCGGTCGACGAGGAGGGCGGGCAGAAGGGCGGCGGCGGGTAGACCGAACGCGCCGACGGCGAAGCGTCCGCCAGCACGGCGGGTGACGGCCCAGAAGAGCAGGACGAGGGCGATCGGCCAGGCGAACAGCTTGAGTGCCCCGGCGAGGCCGACGGCGAGTCCGGCGAGTCCGGCACGGCCGGTGGCGGCACAGGCGAGGGCGAGCAGGCAGAGCGCGAGGACGGGCAGGTCGTCGCCGCCGGTGGCGAGAGTGAGTGCGCAGATCGGCAGAACGGTGGCGGCCTGGACGGCGCGGAGCAGTGCGGCGTCGAGCCGGCCCCGGTGCCCGGCGACACGGTCACGATCGGCACTGCCGCGACCGGTGCCGCCGCTGCGCAGGGTGCGGACGGCGAGAGCGAGGGCGAGCGCGGTGCCGAGGGCGAACCAGACGCGCGCGTCGGTCCACCAGGTGTCGAGGGCGGCCCGGGGGAGGCCGAAGAGGGCCATGCCGGGTTGGTACGGGGTGTAGCCGAGTAGTTGTTCCCCCGGGGGCAGGGCGGCGATGGCGTCGTGGCCGAGGTAGGGGGTGCCGTCGTGGAGCAGCCGCGCGCCGGAGTGCTCGACGACGACGACCTCCTCCTGGGCCCGGTCGGTTCGTCCGGCGGACCGTTGGGCGGCCTGCCAGCCGAGCGGGAGGAGGGCGGTGGTCGTCCAGGTCAGGGCGGTGACTGCCGAGCGGGCGGTGGTGCCGGCCAGTGGGCTGTCGGGGCGGCGTCGGCGGGCGAGGAGTTGGCCGGCCGCGAGGAGGGCCGCGACCAGGTAGCCGATGCCGGCGACCGCCCCCCAGGCCCGGTGGGGCGGGAGGGTGGAGGTGACGGCGGTGATCCCGGCGAAGGCGGCTGAGGCGGCGTAGAGGCCGAGGTCGAGGGGGAGCCCGCCGGCCGCGCCGTCGATCGCCTGCCAGATCCGGCGGGGGCGTGAGATGGGCGGGGTGCGCTGCCCGGAGGGTGCGGAGCTGCTGCGGGGCGCGGGCCGACTGGTCACGCGGGAGAGTGTGGCAGACGGTCCGTCCGGTTCCGTCCGTTCGGTCGGCGGCCGGGGGCGAGGCGGATCACCGCGCCCGCGTCGTGCAGGGGAGGGGCGAGGGTGCCGGGTCGGCCGCCGGCTCCCCGGTGGAGGGCGGCGAGGAACCGGCTGGCGGGCATCGGGCGGGCGAAGAGATGGCCCTGGCCGGCGAGGCAGCCGAGTTCCCAGAGCGCGCGGCGCTGCGGTTCGCTCTCCACGCCCTCGGCGACGACGGTGAGGTCGAGGCTGCGTCCGAGGTCGAGGGTGGAGCGGATGACGGCGGTCGCCTCGGCGGAGCTTTCCATGTCGGTGACAAAGGTCCGGTCGATCTTGATCTCGTGCACCGGGATCCGGGAGAGCAGGGAGAGCGAGGAGTAGCCGGTGCCGAAGTCGTCGAGGGCGAGGCGGACGCCCTCGTCGCGGAGTCGGCCGAGGACCCGGTCGACGATGTCGAGCTGGCTGAGCGTGAGGTTCTCGGTCAGCTCCAGCATCAGCCGGTCGGGTGGGAGTTCGTGGGCGCGCAGCCGGGCGAGGACCGAGCCGGGGAAGCGGGCGTCGAGCAGGCTGCGCGGGGAGACGTTGACCGCGACCGGGATGTCGAATCCGGCCTCCCGCCAGCTGACCAGGGCGAGGAGGGCCTGGTCGAGGACGGCCTCGGCGAAGGCGGGGAGGTGGCCGGAGCGTTCCACGGCCTCCAGGAAGCGGGCCGGGTCGACGGTGCCGTTGGTGGGATGGTGCCAGCGGGCGAGGGCTTCGGCGCCGACCACCTCGCCGGTGGCGAGGTCGACGATGGGCTGGAAGTTGACCGCGAACTCGTGGTCGGCGACCGCCCGGGGCAGGTCGCCGCCGAGAGCCAGTCGGCCGAGGTCGGCGGTGTCCCGGGCAGGGGTGTAGCTGGCGATTCGCTGACCGTTGCGTTTGGCCTGGTACATGGCGACGTCGGCGCGGCGGAGCAGTTCGGCCATGCCGCCGCTGCCCGGTGCGGCGGCGATGCCGCCGCTGGCCTCGACGCTGATTCGCATGCCGTCCAGGTCGAAGGGTTCGTGCAGGGCGCTGAGCAGGGCTTCGGCGCGGTGGGCGGCCATCGCCGGGGCGGGCAGTCCGCGCAGGAGGATGGCGAACTCGTCGCCGCCGAGCCGGGCCACCAGGTCGTCGTCCCGGGTCGCCTCGCGTAGTCGGGCGGCCACCTGAACGAGGATCCGGTCCCCGGCGGCGTGGCCGAGGGTGTCGTTGATCTCCTTGAAGTGGTTGAGGTCGATCAGCGCGAGGGCGGTGACGCCGTCGGCGTGGCGGCCGTTGAGCTGGGCGCTGCCCTGGTCGAGCAGGTGCCGGCGGTTGGCCAGGCCGGTGAGGGCGTCGTGGGTGGCCGCGTAGGCGTGGTCGGCGGCGGCCCGGGCCAGTTCGGCGTACGCCTGTGCGTTGCGGACCGCCGTGCACAGGGCCGAGGCGAAGGTCCGCAGGGTGTACTGCTCGCGTTCGTTGAGGCGTACCGGGCCGCGGAAGCGCAGGCGCAGCACGCCGACGTCGAGGCTGCGGTCGTGTCCCTCCAGCGGGATGGGGATGACGGAACCGTCCACGGTGGTGGGCTCGCCCACCGGGCCGTCGTGGGTGATCTTCTGGCTGTTGCCGCGTACGCTGCGCCGGCCGTCGTGCAGCTCGATCTCCACCTCGTCGGCGGAGAAGAGCTCGGCCGCCTGGGTGACCGCGGTGGTGAGCACCCGGTCGAGGTCCACCGAGTTGAGCGCGTCGGTGGTGCGGGCGAGTCGCTGCCAGGCCTGCTGCTCGGTGCGGGTCTGGATGCGGTGCGAGTAGGCCAGGTGGAGGCTGAGCACGAGTGGCGGCACGGCCAGCAGCAGCTTGGTGTCGGCCTGGAGGATGGCCAGGGTGCAGAGGGCGACCGCGAAGCGCACCGCGAAGCCGGTGAGGCGCAGGTCGAGGTTGCTGCGGAACTGGCGGGAGACGCGGGTGCGGGAGGCGAGCGCGATGACCGGGATGGCCAGCAGGTCGTCCACGAGGGCGGCGGCGAGGTAGGCGACGGCCACCGGCACGACGAGGTCGACGAGTCCGGGCGGGGGCCATGACCAGCCAAGTGTGGCGAGGACGAGGCCGGCGGTCCCGGCGACCAGCACGTTCTTGCCGATGCCGAAGGCCATCTTGATGGCGGGCAGCTTGCGCGAGCCGAGGGCGACGCCGAGGCCGGTGCAGAGAATCACCCACGGCGTGGGGGCGATAGCTATACCGATGATGATTGCCGTTTCGTTCCAGCTGATCGAATGCGTGGTCGACCGGATACGAATTCGCGCCTTCGTCGATGCGCTGACGAAGATCATTAGGGTGAGCATCACCAGCATCGCGACGTCACTGGCGGTTGTCGGGAGTCTGGTGAGCACGGCGACACAGACCGCCGCCACCTCGACGCCCAGGGCCACCACGACGACGAGACCGACAAGCAGTCGAAGCTGCCGATCGGTCTCATTCATGTGTCGCCTGAGAACAGCCACAGTTCGTCCCCGGGGTTCGCTGGCCTCTGCAGCGTACCGCAGGGAATCTTCGCTTCCCGGGTCTAATTCACTCCCACTCGCTGCCACGCATGGCCCGACCCTTTCTGCCCCTCCGGCCCCGCTGGGGGTGCCGGCGCCTGCCTGCTCTACCTGCAGCTTAGGCAAGGATATGGCAGCTTAGGTACGATAAATGTCGGTATATGCAACATTAGTTAAGAGTCCGGCCTTTTGTTACTTTCTGTCCATCCGACCTGAACGGAGCGGGGTGATCTGCTTTCGCTCCGCATTCAAACTGTCGCGTGATGCTGCGGAATGCACACCGGCGGGTCGGAGGGGTGGGTGGCCCCGTCCGGTGGATCGGTCGGTGACCGTCCGGTCACCGACGGCTGGAGAAGGCGACCGGCCCGAATCGCCGATGACGGTCATTGTGGGGCACCTCTGATCCTCCGGAATTGCCCGGGAAGCGGAGAGTAATCGGAGCGCGGTCGTCGGGAAGTGGTCGGGTTCGTGGCGACAGCGGTTCGGGGACATCTTTGCTGTGCATCTTCGGATAGTCCCGGGGCATTTGGAAACCCCGCCCGGAGTGACCGTCCCGACCGTCGCCGTGCGGCCGGCCGTCCGGAACCGCTCCGGATGTCACGGCGGGGTTAGGCTCACGGACGTGACCGAACCCGCGCAGCTGACGCATCTCGACCCGGCGGGCGCGGCCCGCATGGTCGACGTCTCCGCCAAGCCGGTCTCCGGCCGCCGGGCCGTCGCCGCCGGCCGGCTGCGGACCACGACCGAGGTGATCGGGCTGCTCCGGCGGGACGGCCTGCCCAAGGGCGACGCGCTCGCCGTGGGTCGCCTCGCCGGCATCATGGGTGCCAAGCGCACGCCGGACCTGATCCCGCTCTGCCATCCGATCGCCCTGCACGGGGTGACCGTGGACTTCGAGCTGACCGAGGACACGGTGGAGATCACCGCGACCGCCCGTACCGCGGACCGGACCGGGGTGGAGATGGAGGCGCTCACCGCGGTCGCCACCGCCGGGCTCGCCCTGGTCGACATGGTCAAGGCCGTCGATCCGGCGGCCTCCGTCGACGCGGTGCGCGTCCTCCGCAAGGAGGGCGGCAAGACCGGCGACTGGCGGCGGCCGGAGGACCGGCCGTGATCCGGGCCCGCGTGATCGTGGCGTCCAACCGTGCCGCCGCCGGGGTGTACGCCGACACCAGCGGCCCGATCCTCGTCGCCGGCCTCCGGGAACTCGGCTGCACGGTCGACGAACCGGTGGTGGTGCCCGACGGCGACCCGGTCGGCCGGTCCCTGCGCGCTGCGGTCGCCGACGGCGTGGACGTGGTGCTGACCAGCGGCGGCACCGGCGTCACCCCCACCGACCGGACCCCGGACGTCACCCGGGAGGTCCTCGACTACGAGATCCCCGGCATCGCCGAGGCGGTCCGCGCGCACAGCCGGGCCACCGTACCCACCTCGGTGCTCTCCCGGGGGCTCGCCGGAGTGGCCGGACGGACCCTGGTGGTGAACCTCCCCGGTTCCACCGGCGGGGCCCGGGACGGGCTGGCCGTGCTCGGCCCGATCCTCGCCCACACCGTCGACCAGTTGCGCGGCGGCGACCACTGACGGTCGTACCGGGGCGCCGTCCGGGTGGGCCGGCCGTCCGGCGGACGCGCGCCGGGCAGTCCGTGCCCCGATAGGGTGGTCCGCGTGAGCGTGCGCAGTGAGCTGACCGGGAGCAGCACCGTCGGGGATCCGGGCGGCGCGCCGCCGCCGGCCGGCTGGGAGGAGGCCCGCGCCCGGGTCTACGCGGTCGGCCTGGCCGCCGCGCTCCCCGTCGTCGTCCGGCCGCTCGCCGAGGCCGACGGGCACACCCTCGCCGAACCGCTGACGCCCCGTACCGACCTGCCCGCCTTCCCCACCTCCAGCGTGGACGGCTGGGCGGTGCGCGGCTCCGGGCCGTGGCGCGTCGTCGGCCGGGTGCTCGCCGGCAGCATCCCGGACCCCCTGACCGGGGACGGTACGACGGTCGAGATCGCCACCGGCGCGATGGTGCCCGAGGGCACCTCCGCCATCCTGCGGATCGAGGAGTCCACGCGCACCGCCGACGGTCGGGTGAGCGGCACGCCCCGACCGGCACCCGAGTGGCGACCGACGGGCGAGGAGGCGCGGGCCGGTGAGGAACTCCTGCCCACCGGCACTCCGGTCGACCCGGGGCTGATCGGGCTGGCCGCCTCCTGCGGCCACGACTCGCTACCGGTCCGCCGGCCACCCCGGGCCGCGCTGCTCGTCTTCGGGGACGAACTGCTCACCGCCGGCCCGCCCGCTGCCGGCCGGGTCCGCGACGCGCTCGGCCCGGCGGTGCCGGCCTGGCTGCGGCGGTACGGCTGCCAGGTGCGTCCCGCCGACGTCGTCGGCCCGGTCGCCGACACGCTCCCGGCCCACGTGGCCGCCCTGCGCGCGGCCCTGAACGGGGCGGACCTGGTCTGCACCACCGGCGGGACGATGCACGGGCCGGTCGACCACCTGCACCCCGCCCTCCAGGCCCTCGGTGCCGACTACGTCGTCAACACCGTGGCGGTGCGGCCCGGCTTCCCGATGCTGCTGGCCCGGCTGGTCGGTGACGACGGGCGGATCCGCTTCGTCGCCGGGCTGCCCGGCAACCCGCAGTCGGCGATCGTCGCGCTGGTCTCGCTGGTCGCACCGCTGCTCGCCGGGCTCCAGGGCCGGCCGATGCCGGTGCTGCCGTACGCCACCCTGGCCGAGCCGATCCGGGGTCGGGGCTCCTACACCCATCTCGCCCTGGTCCGGTTGGACGCCGCGTCCGGCACCGCCCACCCGGTCGGCCACGTCGGCTCCGCGATGCTGCGCGGACTGGCCGGCGCCGACGGGTTCGCGGTGATCCGGCCGGACACCACCGGTGAGGCCGGGGCACGCGTACCGGTCGTGCCGTTGCCGCTGCTGCCCGGGGAGCGTACGTCGTGACCGTCCACCCGACCGCCGACCGTACGGTGATGATCGCCGAGGTCACCACCGCGCCACTGGACGCCGCCGCCCACGAGGCGGCGGTCGCCGACCGGCGGGCCGGGGCGGTGGTCGCCTTCCAGGGCGTGGTCCGCGACCACGACCACGGCCGGTCGGTGCACGCGCTGGAGTACGAGGGGCACCCGAGCGCCGCCGAGGTGCTCCGCGCGGTGGCCGCCGAGGTGGCCGCCCACCCGGACGTGTACGCGGTCGCCGTGTCGCACCGGATCGGCCCGCTGGAGATCGGGGACGCGGCCCTGGTCGCGGCGGTCAGTACGGCCCACCGGGCGGCCGCCTTCGCCGCCTGTGCCCGCCTGGTCGACGAGGTGAAGGCACGGCTGCCGATCTGGAAGCGGCAGGTCTTCGCCGACGGCACCGAAGAGTGGGTCAACTGCCCGTGACCGGGCGGCCGGAACGACGGCTGGCGGCCTCGTGGACGGCCACGCGCAGCCCGGCCCGCCTCCAGCGCCTCGCCGGAGGTGAGGCCGCCCGGTTCGTGCACGCCGGCTCCGGGGGCGAACCAGGGCCGGGGTGACGGTCAGGCCTGCCGAGGACCGGCGCGGGGCGACGCTCAGCGGCGGGCGAGCAGGTCGGGGCGACCCAGCCGGTCGGCGTAGAAGGCCGGTTCGGCACCGGGCCGCCACGGCAGGGCCGCCACCAGCACGATCAGCGCCAGGGCCAGCGAGTTCTCCATCAGCGCGCCGAACAGGCCGTCGGCGTAGTGCGACACCTCGGGGAGCTGGTGCTCGTACGGCCAGATCGGCGAGACGAGGAAGAGCAGGTAGAGCAGGACTGCGGCGGCCGCGTGCCGGAAACCGGTCATGGTCGGGTACCAGATCGGCGAGCGGAGGCCGTTGACTCCGGGTGGGCCGCCGTACGACGCCGCACCGGAGCGCTGCATCGGACCCCGGCTCGCCTCACGCCGCCGCAGCGCGGCGTCGGCCAGCACCACGATCGCCGGGATCACCCAGACCAGGTGGTGCGTCCAGGAGATCGGACTGATCACGTTGGTGGTGAGCCCGACCAGGGTGAACGCGGTCAGCTCGTCGCCGTCGGCCCGCGCGTTGGCCGACCGGGAGAGACCGAGCGCGAGCATCAGCACCGCGAACGCCAGCCAGAGCAACCCGGGCGTCTCGATCGAGTCGTAGAGCCGGGCCAACAGCCCGGCGAGGGACTGGTTGGGGGTCATGTCGGCCGCGCCGACCCGTTCGGTCTGCCAGAGCACCCGGGTGAAGTACGCGCGGGACTCCGTGCCGGCCAGCGTGAACATGCCCAGCGTGACGCCGATCGCGGTGCCGACCGCGGTCGCCGCTGCCCGCCACTGCCGGGTGATCAGCAGGTACACGATGAACAGCGCCGGGGTGAGCTTGATCGAGGTGGCCAGCCCGATCCCCGCGCCGGCCCAGACGCCGCTGAACACGAACCGGCGCAGCGGGCCGTCGTCCCGGCGGTACCGGGTGCCCCGCCGGGAACGCCACCGCAGGCCGATCAGGTCGGCCATGACCAGCGCGAAGAGCAACAGGTTGACCTGACCGTAGCCGAGCGTCTCGCGAACCGGCTCGATGGCGACGGCGAGGGGCACCGCGACCGCGACCACGAACCAGAGCGGCTGGCCGAGCCGGTCGGCGACCGGCCGGAGCAGCCCGGCCAGGACGACCGCCAGCGCGGCGGTGCTGCCGAGCGCGTTGAGCCAACCGGCGACCCCGACCGGCAGGTGTGCCATGGGCAGCATGACCAGCGCGCCGAACGGCGGGTAGGTGAAACCCAGGGTGGTGTCGGGGGCGATGAAGTCGTACAGCTCGTTGCCGTTGACCCACCAGGCCATCGCGCCGTGGTAGATCTTCATGTCGAAGAAGTTGTACGGCCGGCCGAACTCGCCGATGGCGAGCCAGGCGGCGTAGACGGCGGCGGCCACGATTCCGAGGCGGACGGCCGTGCGGCGGTCGAACCCCCGGGCTGCACGGCGCACGGGGGCGAGTCGGTCCGCCCGTCTCCCGACGGTCGCCGGCATGGTGTGGCCACCCCCGTACCAACTTCGTCCTGTCCGTCCAGGTCCCGCACGGAGCCTAGAACGGTGCCTCACGTTGATGCCTCCCGCGTTATGCGACCGTGTCCGATCCCACACCAGTTTTTGACATTTCCACCGCGTTAACGCCTCGCGGGGGGTTCAGGTGATTAGCGGCCTTAGCGGGGGGTGAGGCCAGGGACGAGGGAGTGCCCGGCCAGGTCAGCCGGGCTGTCGACCCGTCGTGTGTCGGAGTGGGACCACCGTCAGCCGGGGAGCCGACGGGCCGCCGTCGCCGTCCGTACGGCCAGTCGGGTCTCCCGTCGGGCGGTACGGACCGCGCGCTGCACCGAGCGTCGGGAGTGGCCGATCCGGTGCCCGGCGCGCCAGCGCAGACTCGGTCGACCCTCAGTGTCGGCCGCGGCGAGCAGCAGCCCGCCGATCAACCCGAGGTTCTTGAGGAAGTGCACCTGGTGGTTGGCCCGCGTCGCCGGGTCGTCGTGGGTCCAGAAGGGATGCCCGGAAAGCGTGGTCGGCACCATCGAACCGGCCAGCAGCAGCGAGGCCGGGCGGGTGAGGTGCCCCGTGGCGAGCATCAGCCCGCCGGCCACGTGCACCGCGCCGTTGGCTCGGACCAGCGCCTCGGCGTCGCTGGGCAGGGCACCGCCGGCCTGCTCCAGCAGAGGGGTGATCCGGTCGGTGACCGACTTGGCCTGCGCGGTGAACTGTTCCGGGTTGCGCAGCTGCCGGAGTCCGCTGGCCAGGAAGATGCCGCTCAGCAGAACACGGGCGAGGGAGCGTACGGGTTTCATGGCTCAGTCATACCCCGTGCCGGCCACGATCATGGCTGCAACCGTCGATCTGCCCGCGAGTCCTGTCCCGGGCGTGTCGGCCTCGTCGTTCGCCCCGGGGAGGCCGGCGAGTCCGTCCCGGGTGGACCTGCCGGGACGGGTAACGTGCCCGGGGTGACCACGCTGCGGCTGCGACCCGAGGGCCCCGCCGACGCCGACCCGATCCGCCGGGTGCTCGCCGGAGCCTTCGCCCGCCCCGACGTGCCGGTCCCGCCCGAGGTGAGGCTGGTCGACGAGCTGCGCGACAGCGACGCCTGGCTCCCGGAACTGGCCATGGTCGCCGAGTACGGCGGCGAGGTCGTCGGCTACGCCCTGCTGACCCGGGTCCGGGTCGATCCCGGCCAGTTCCCGGCCCTGGCGCTCGGACCGGTGGCGGTGGCACCGCACCGGCAGCGGATCGGCCTCGGCGCCTCCGTCGTGCAGGCCGCCCTGGAGGCGGCCACGGAACTCGGCGAGCGGCTGGTCGTGGTGCTCGGCGACCCGGCGTACTACCGGCGGTTCGGGTTCGACCGGGCGGACCGGATGGGACTGTCCAGTCCCTGGTCCGGCCTGGGCGAGCCGTGGCAGGCGCTGGTGCTGCCGGCGACCGCCAGCGGGGAGGACGGGGTGCCCCGGGGCGAGGTGGTCTTCCCGCCCCCCTGGTCCCGCGTCTGAGCCGCAGCGCCGCCCGGACCGACCCGCCCACGTCGACCCGTCCGCCACCACCGTGACGAGCGTGGCGCGCTGGCCGGTCAGCCCGGCTGGGTCCGCAGGTAACGGCCGAAGTGCGGGACGGTGAAGGCCACCGTGCCGCGCTCCCCGGAGTAGATCAACCCCTTCTTGATCAGCGCGTCCCGCGCCGGGGAGAGGCTCGCCGGCTTCCGGTCCAGCGCCCGGGCGATCTCGGCGGTCGGCACCGCGGCGTCCATGTCGTCCCGGGACTCGCCGGGGTCGCCGTCGACCCGGGACAGGGTCGCCATCGCGCGCATGTACTCCCGCTCGGCCGGGGTGGCCCGCTCGAACCGGGACCCGAAGAAGCCCACCGCCAGTTCCGCCTCGGCCTCGGGCGCCGCCACCCGGACGTCGGCGGCGGTGATCGGTGAGCGGGGCGCATGGTCCCAGGTGGCCTTCCCGTACGCCTGGACGAAGTAGGGGTAGCCGCCGGAGGACTCGTAGAGCAGGTCCAACGCCTTCGGCTCGTACTCGACCTCCTCCCGCGCGGCCGGCGCGCAGAGGGCCTGGTCGGCGGCGATCCGGTCGAGCCGGTCGATGCGCTGGTAGCGGTAGAGCCGTTCGGAGTACGACTTCGCGGCGCTGAGCACCGCCGGCAGGTGCGGCAGCCCGGCACCGACGACGATCAGCGGCGCGCCGAGCTGGGACAGCTCGTGGCAGGCGGCGCAGAGCGCGCTGACGTCCTCCGGGCCGACGTCCTGCATCTCGTCGATGAAGACCGCGATGCCCGTGCCGACGTCGGCGGCGACGCTCGCCGCGTCGGTCAGCAGCTCCACCAGGTCGATCTCGATGTCCCCGGAGTCGGCCCGGCCGCTGCTGGCCGGCACGTCGATCCCCGGCTGCCAGCGGTCCCGCAGCCGGGGCGCGCCGGCCCTTCCGCCCGCCGTGGTCGCACCACGCTGGGCGAACGCCTTGAGCACGCCGAGGAAGGCGTCGATCCGTTCGGGAGCACGGTGCCGGGGGGCGAGTTCCCGCACCGCCATGTGCAGGGCCGCTGCCACCGGACGACGCAGCGACTGGTCCGGCCGTGCCTCGATCTTGCCGGTGCCCCAGAGCCGACCGATGGCCTGGGAACGCAGGGTGTTGAGCAGGACCGTCTTGCCGACCCCGCGCAGCCCGGTGAGCATCAGGCTGCGCTCCGGGCGGCCCCGGGCGATCCGTTCCAGCACGATGTCGAAGACGTCCAGCTCCCGCCCCCGGCCGGCCAGCTCGGGGGGACGCTGCCCGGCGCCCGGAGCGTACGGGTTGCGGACCGGATCCACGTCTCGCACCGTATCGGGCCGTCTAGCGCCGCAGCTAGAGATACGTAGAGGACGGCATCGGCGTGTCTCGCCGGGCGACGGGATCGAGCGGAGTCTAGGGCTGTCTGCCGTCCACGCTAGACAGCCCTAGACTCCGGTAGCGGGTCCGCCCGGGCGGTGTCAGCGCAGCTTCAGGCAGAGCACGAAGTCGAGCGTGTCCAGCTCGCTGTTGTAGAAGTACCAGTCGGTGTACCCGTCGACGTCGGCGCACTTCGCCTCGGCATCCTTCTCGCCGCTGGTCGCCCCGTCGAACCGTCGCAGCACCTCGTAGGTCTTCGGCCCGCACCCGGTGACCAGCAGCTTCGGCCGGCCGCCGGCCCGCCCGTCGTTGCGGACGCACTGTCCCGCCTTCGCGAAGCGTGGATCGGCCGACGACTCGGGCGCCAGGGCGTTCGGTGAGCCGTCCACCGCGCCGTCCGGCTGACCGGCGGGCTGCCCGGACGGGGTGGCCGTGGCCGAGGGCAGCGCGGTGACCGGCGGCGGGTCGGGCTCGTCGGCGCGTGCGAGCAGGAACAGGGCCGTGCCGCCGCCGAGCACCAGCAGCGCCAGCACGGCGAGCACCGCGACCATGCGGCCCCGTCCGCCGGAGCGCCGGGGCGGATCCGCCGGCTCCGGTGGATACCGGTCCGGCCCGTGGCCCAGGTACGCCGGCTCCCCGACCGGGTACGCCCCGCCCTGCCGGGGACCGTCGTTCCACGGTTGGTCGTACCCCTGACGGTGGCCGTCGTTCCACGGTTGGCGGCCGGACCCCGGGTAACCGCCGGCTCGCGGCGGTTCGTGGTCGCGCCACGGGTGCGACTCGTCCGGCGGTTCGTGCCACGGCTCCGGGCGGTTCGCCCCCGGTGGTCCGTAGTTCGCCATGCTCGCCTCCTGGGCACGAGTGGTCGGCGGCCGGACAGCACAGGGACGCCGCCGCCCTGGTCACCGTAGCGTGACCGACCCGCTCCGCTGATGCCCCGAACGTGTGCCGTCACCTGCGGTGGGTGTCGTCCGCCGGGCCTACCGTCCGGGCGGGACGGTCGGGACGCACGCTTTCACATCAGTCGGAGCTGGCGGTTCTTCGGCCGGGCCGGCTCCTCGTCGCCGAGGCGCTCGAAGAGGCCCGGGTCGATCACATCGAGGAAGGGTGACGGGCGGCAGTCCCGTTCCGACCCGTGCCGGGCCCGCCGGCCGGCGTGGCTGACGTAGAGCCGGTCCTGCGCACGGGTCAGCCCGACGAAGAACAACCGCCGCTCCTCGGCGATGTCGTCCTCGTCCGGCGTCGAGCCGGGCCAGCGCAGCGGCAGGAGTCCGTCCTCACAGCCGACCAGGAAGACCACCGGGAACTCCAGGCCCTTCGCGGCGTGCAGGGTGAGCAGGGTGACCGCCTCGGCGCGCGGGTCGAGCGCGTCGACCTCCGCGCCGGTGGCGAGCTGCGAGAGGAACAGCGGTAGATCGTCGCCGCAGCGCCGGGCCAGCGGGGTGAGCAGGTCGACCGCCGTCCGGACGTCCTCGGGACGGACCGAGCCGGTGGAGTCCAGGGTGGGCGTGGCGAACCGGTCGGCGAGGACCTGCCCGACCAGGCGTACCCGGGCCGGTAGACCACCGTCGAGCCCATCAGCGTGTCGCAGCTCGCGGGCGATGGCCGCCACACCCGGCCGGTCCCGCAGCCGGTCGTGCGAGCGTTTCTGCACCGGGATGTTCGCCCGGGTCAGGGCGTCCAGGACCGGGGCAGCCTGGGCGTCGGTGCGGTACAGCACGGCGATGTCGGAGAACGAGACGTTCGATCCTCGGCCGTCGATGCGTCCGGAGTCCAGCGACCGGTGCGAGAGTCCGCCGACCAGCTCGTCGATGGTCCGGACCACGAAGTCGGCCTCGTCGGTGACGGAGGCCGCCGGGTAGCGGCCGACCAGCGGCGCCTCCGGGTCGAGCCGGGCCGGATCCAGCCGGCGGCCCCGGACCAGCGAGGACGGCGCGATGGCCTGCACCGCCGCGGCCAGGATCGGTGCCGACGAACGGTAGTTGCGGTTGAGCCGGACCAGCCGCGCGTCGGTGAAGTCCTCCGAGAAACGGAGGAAGTAGCCGACGTCCGCACCCCGGAACGAGTAGATCGCCTGGTCCGGGTCACCGATCGCACAGAGGTTCCCGTCGGGCGGGCTGAGCAGCCGGAGCAGGTCGTACTGGACCGCGTCGACGTCCTGGTACTCGTCCACGAAGATCCAACGCCACCGGTCCCGGTACCGCTGCACCAGCTTCCGGTCGCCGCGCAGCAGCTCGACCGGGAGGGTGAGCAGTTCGTCCAGGTCGACGAGTTGCTGTTTACGCAGCAGGTCGGTGTAGGCGGCCTCGTCGTCACCGGCCTCGGCGCGGGCCGCCGTCCGGTCCGCGTCGTCGGCGATCCGGAAGTCCGACGGCAGCCCCACCGCCTCGGCGTTCTCCCGCAGGATGGTCAGCCCGAGCGAGTGGAACGTGCCGACGGTGACGTCCTCGGCGACCGGACCGAGCAGCCCGTCGAGGCGGTGCCGCAGCTCTTCGGCGGCCCGTCGGGTGAAGGTGATCGCCAGGCAGGTCTCCGGGAAGACGTTCAGCTCGGCGCAGAGGTAGGCGATCCGGTGGGTCAGCGTCCGGGTCTTGCCGGTGCCCGGTCCGGCGACGATCAGCAGCGGCCCGCCGGGCGCGGAGGCGGCCACCCGCTGCATCGCGTCCAGCCGGTCCAGCAGGCCGGTGCCGACCTCCTCCATCCCGGCGAGCATCGGCTCGAACGGCTCGTGCGGCGAGGGCGGGGGCGCGATCGGTGGTGCGGGAACGGCCGCCTCGCGTGCCGGGCGCCGTTTCGGTTCGGCCTTCGCCGGGCTCTTGGCCCGGGGCGCGGCCGCTGGCTCCTTCGGCGACCGCTGCTTCGGCACGGGTACGTCGAACAGCGTCTCCTGGCCGCCCGACCCGCTGGCGGCGCCCAGCTCGGCAGGGTCGAAGAGGGTGATCACCCCGTACTCGCCGTCGAAGCCCGGCACCCGGCGCACCTCGCCCCGCCGGAGCCGGCCGATCCCCTCGGCGAGCAGCTCCCCGCCGACCCGCTGGAGCTCGTCGAGCGGGGCGGTGGTCAGGATCTCCAACTCCGGGCCGAGCGCGGCTACCAGGTCGTTGAGCTTTCCCTCCACCTTCTTCGAGCGGGGGCCCACCTTGTTGATCTCGCCGAGGATCTCGGCGAGCGGTACCAGGTGGGTGACCTCGCGGGCCTGCTCCGGGCGGTGTCCCTCGGTCCGGTCGGCCAGCTCCTCGATCCGGCTGAGCACGCCGACGGTGAGCGGTCTGCCGCACTCCGGGCAGCGCCCGCCGGCCGCCCGGGTCTGCTCGGGCGACCAGTTCACCCCGCAGACCCGGTGCCCGTCGGCGTGGTACTTCCCCTCCTCCGGGAAGAACTCGATCGTCCCGGCCAGCCCGTCGCCGGTCCGCAGCGCGTCCCGGATGGCGAAGTAGTCCCGCCCGGTGGCGAAGACCGTCGCCTCGCGGGCCAGCGCGGGCGGCGAGTGCGCGTCCGAGTTGGACACCAGCCGGTAGGCGTCGAGGCTGGCCACCCGCCAGTTCATCGCCGGGTCGGAGGAGAGCCCGGTCTCCACCGCGAAGATGTGCTCGGCCAGGTCGGCGTAGCAGTCGGCGATCGCGTCGAAGCCGGACTTCGAGCCGAGCGCGGAGAACCACGGCGTCCAGATGTGCGCGGGGACGAGGTAGCCGTCCGGGCTCGCCTCCAGCGTGATCTCCAGCAGGTCCCGGGAGTCCAACCCGAGGATGGGGCGGCCGTCCGAGCCGAGGTTGCCGATCCGGCCGAGGGCGGCGTTGAACCGGGCCACCGCGTCCAGGTCGGGCAGGTAGATCAGGTGGTGCACCTTGCGGGTCCGGTCGCCCCGCTTGTAGATCGTGGAGATCTCCACGCTGAGCATGAACCGGACCGGGTCCGCCTCGGCCGCGTCGGCCAGCCGGGGCGGGAGTCGACGGGCGATGTCCCGCTCGGCCTCGGGACCGAGCCGGTACAGGCCGGGCTCGGCCGGGTGCAGGGTCTCCCGCAGGTGGTCGTACCAGGCGGGATGGGTGAAGTCGCCGGTCCCGAGCACGCCGATGCCCTTGCGCCGGGCCCACCAGCCCAGGTTCGGCAACGTCAGGTCGCGGCTGCACGCCCGCGAGTACTTCGAGTGAATGTGCAGGTCCGCGACGAACGGCGAGGGGCCACCGGAGGGTACGGCGCTGAACGGAGACACGCCGCATCCTGTCACGCCCGGCCGGAGGCCCGCTCCCCGCCACGCGCGGCGGTGACATGGGTAATCCCCGTGACGCTCCGGCGTCCCATCGTCGCCCGGGCCGCCGGACGTGACGCCGCCGTGACGGCCGGCTTGGTGTCATGACGCATTCGGCAGAGGAACGGACGATGAGAATCCTCGATCAGACACGCATCCGTCCCTACGAGACGGTGGTACTCCTGGTGGCGCCGGTCTGTGGCGCACTGATGATGGCGTTGGACGTCCGGCCCCCCTCGGTGGAGCAGGCCATGCCGGATCTGGTCCAGACGGGCTGGGAGTTCGGCCTGCTGGTCGCGGGTCTCACCGGGCTGCTGGGCATCGTCTGGCCGGGGCAGTGCGCCACCCGGCTCGGGATCGAGCTGGCCGCCGTCCTCATCCTCGCCACGGTGACCGGCATGTACGTGGTCGCCCTCTCCACCACCGCGGGGACCCAGGCGATCGCCGCCACGTTGTTCATCGCCGCGGTCGCCATCGGCTCGGTGTGGCGCTCAGTGGAGATCGTGCTCATCCTGCGTCGGCTGTCCGAGATCGGCCGGGAGGTGGAGCGCGAGTCACCGTTCGGGCGTACGCCGTGAGGACGCCGACCGAGGGGCCGGCCCCGAGCGTCCCGAATGCTCCCCAGTGGGTCCAGGTACTGCTTTCCGTGATCGGCGTCGCGGGCGGTCTCGGTGGTGTGGGTGCCATCGTCGCGGTCCTCTTCCAGCGGGGGAAGTTCAAGGCGGACGCGGCGGACACGCTCACCGACGCCGCCCTGACGCTGGTGCAGCCGCTGCGGGCACGCCTGGTGGAGCTGGAGCGGGAGATGGTGGAGTCCCGGACCGAGATGGCCTCGGCGCAGCGGACGATCGCCCAGCTCAGTGCCCGGGTGTGTGAACTCCAGGCCCTGGTCGAGCGGTGGCGGGACGCGGTCAACGACCCCGAGGCGACCCTGCGCAAGGTCCGCACCATCGTCAGCCGCAGCTACCGGCCGCCGCCGTAGCCCGCCCGAGGGTCAGCGGGAGCGGAGTTCGACCAGGGTGATCTGGGGCTCCGCGCCGACGCGTACCGGTGGACCCCAGAAGCCGGCGCCGTTGGTCACGTAGACCTTGGTGCCGTCCACCTCGCCGAGGCCGGAGACGACCGGCTGTTCGAGCCGAACGGCCAGGTTGAACGGCACGATCTGCCCGCCGTGGGTGTGCCCGCTCAGTTGCAGGTCGACGTCGAACTTCGAGGCCTCCAGCGCGGCCACCGGCTGGTGGGCCAGGAGCACCACCGGCCGGGAGGTGTCCCGGTCGCCGAGCGCCGCCGCGTAGTCCGGCCCGGCGGCCAGACCGGTGCCGCCCTCACCGGACGGGTCGTTCACCCCGGCCAGGTCGAGCACGCCACCCCGGGCGGCGATCTCCAACCGCTCGTTCTGGAGCACCCGCAGGCCGAGCCGGTCCACCTCCCGCACCCACTCCTCGACACCGGAGTAGTACTCGTGGTTGCCGGTGACGAAGAAGCTGCCGAAACGGGAGCGCAGGCCACGCAGGGGGGCGGCGGCCTCGCCCAGCTCGGCGACGCTGCCGTCGACCAGGTCACCGACGACCGCGACCAGGTCGGCGTCGAGCCGGTTGATGGCGGCCACGATCCGCTCGGTGTGCGCCCGGCCGCGCAGCGGACCGAGGTGGATGTCGGAGACGGTGGCGATGCGCAGCCCGTCCATGCTGCGGGGCAGCTTCGCCAGCGGGATCTGCACCCGGTCGAGCTGGGGCGGGCCGAGCGCGGTGCGGATGCCGTACCCGGTCACGCCGGTCGCGGTGAGTCCGGCGAAGATCGCCGCGCCGCGGGCCAGCAGCAGCCGGCGGGCCGGGTCGTGATCGGGTTGCCGGACCGCGTCGACGGCCGGCGGGTCGGCGGGGCCGGTGGCCCCCACCAGGGCCGGCTCCGGGGCGGCGGCGGTCGGCTCGGCGGCGACGGCCCGGCGGCGCAGCACCAGCCGGGCCACCAGCATCGGCACCTCCAGCGCGACGAGAACGACCAGCAGGTAGAACATCACCGCCAGCCAGAGATACCCGGGCCAGGCCAGCCAGTAGAGGCCCGCCTGGGTGCCAACCATGGTCACCGGTACGAGCACCGCCAGCACCAGCACGGTGACCGTGCCGATCCGGCGCCAGCGACCGGGACGGGTGGTGTCCCGGACCAGCCGCTTCCAGAGGTAGAGGTGGATCAGACCGGTGACCAGGGCCAGGGTGCCCACGAAGCCCAGGACCGCCAACACGCGTTGCCTCCCTCAGCCCCCGGCGAACGGGGGCAGGACGTCGATCGTGGCCCCGGCCGGGAGCGGGGTCCGACGATCATGACAGGTCACGCCGTCGACCAGGAAACTCGCGGCCCGGAGTACCCGGGCGAGCCGGTCGCCGTGCCGCCCGACCAGGTCGTCGAGGACCTCGTCGAGCGTACGCCCGGCGACCGCGTGCTCCTCGGCGCGCCCGGCGGCGGCCCGGGCCCCGGCGAAGTAGCGGATGGTGACCTGTGTCTCAGGCGGCCCCTGCGGGGTCCCGGTGTCCGGCCGCACGTCAGCCTCCGATCGCCGACATCGGCCGGGCGGGTTGCAGGAAGGTCGGGTCGTCGATGCCGTGTCCGGCGGCCTTGCCCCACATCGCCCGCTGCCAGCGGCGGGCCAGTTCGGCGTCGTCCGCCCCGGCGCGCAGCGCCCCGCGCAGGTCCGACTCGGAGGTGGCGAAGAGGCAGGACCGGACCTGCCCGTCGGCGGTGAGCCGGGTGCGGTCGCAGTCACCGCAGAACGGCCGGGTGACGCTGGCGATCACCCCGACCCGGGCCGGGCCGCCGTCGACCAGCCAGCTCTCAGCCGGGGTCGCCCCACGCGCGACCGGGTCGGGGCTCAGGGCGAACGCCCCGGTCAGAGCGGTGAGGATCTCGTCGGCGGTGACCATGGCGGACCGGTCCCAGCCGTGTTGGGCGTCCAGCGGCATCTGCTCGATGAACCGCAGCTCGTAGCCGTGGGCCAGCGCGAACCGGAGCAGCTCGGGCGCCTCGTCGTCGTTGATCCCGCGCATCAGCACCGCGTTGACCTTGACCGGTCGGAGCCCGGCCGCCGCCGCCCCGGCCAGGCCGGCGAGCACGTCCGCGAGGCGGGGACGCCGGGTCAACCGGACGAACCGGTCGGCGTCCAGGGTGTCCAGGGAGACGTTCACCCGGTCCAGCCCGGCGGCGACCAGCGCGGGCGCGACCCGGTCCAGTCCGATCCCGTTCGTGGTCAGCGAGATCCGGGGGCGGGGAGCCAGGGCCGCCACGGCGGCCACGATCCGGGTGAGCCCGGGACGGATCAGCGGTTCCCCGCCGGTGAACCGCACCTCGGTCACACCGAGCCGGCGGACCGCCACCCCGACCAGCCGGACGATCTCGTCGTCGGTGAGCAGATCGGGCCCGGCCAGCCAGGGCAATCCCTCCGCCGGCATGCAGTACGTGCAGCGGAGGTTGCACTTGTCGGTCAACGACACGCGCAGGCTCCGGGCGGTCCGGCCGTACCGGTCGACGAGGCCGCCCGTGCTCGGCTGGTCCACGCTCATCGCTCGACGGTAGCGCGGCCGGAGGCTTCGTCGATCACCTCTCGGGCGGTCCGGCCGACCGCCTCGCGCCAGGTCGCGCCGAACAGCGCGGTGTGCACCAGCAGCAGGTGGAGCTGGTGCAGGGGCACCCGTTCCCGCCAACCGTCGGCCAGCGGCCACGCCTCCCGGTAGGCGGCCAGGATCCGGTCCAGGTGGGGTGCGCCGCCGAAGAGCGCCAGCTGGGCCAGGTCGGTCTCCCGGTGGCCGCCGTGCGCGGCCGGGTCCACCAGCCAAACCCGCCCGTCCAGACCCCAGACGACGTTGCCCGGCCACAGGTCGCCGTGGACCCGGGCCGGCGGCTCGTCGCCGCCGTACTCCCCGATGGTGTCGATCACCCGCTCGACCAGCGCGGTCTCGGCGGCGGTGAGCGCGCCGACGTCGACCGAGCGCCGCAGGTACGGCAGGAGCCGGCGCTGCGCGAACCAGGTCGACCACGGCCCCGGATCCGGGGTGTTGTCCTGGTCGAGCGCGCCGACGAAGCCGGGCCAGTCGGCCCCGAACGCCGGCGCGCCGCTGCGGTGCAGGGCGGCCAGCTCCCGTCCGAACCGCTCGGCGGCGTCGGGCGTCGGCTCGCCGGGCTCGATCCAGTCGACCGCCAGCAGCTCCGGCAGTGCCACCAGCACCTCGGGTACGGCCACCGCGTCCGCCTCGCGCAGCCAGCGCAACCCGGCCGCCTCGGCCGCGAAGAACCCCGCCGGGGCCGGTTGGTCGGCCCCCTCCGGCCAGCTCTTGGCGAAGACCGAGTGGCCGTCGTCCAGAGTGAGCCGGGAGGCGGCGCAGATGCTGCCCCCGGAGACCGGCGTCTCCCGGATCCGCTGATGGGTCAGGAAGGTCGGCAGGTGCGCCGGGTGTGCCCGTAGGTAGGCCAGGTCCATGAGCGCAAGGTAGCCGGTCGGCGGCGGCATGGTGCCCGCCGGGACACTGTCGAGCTGCCCCGGTTGTGCGCCCACCGACCAACCCGTCGTTTCCTCGGGTCATCTCCCGTCGCACCCACAACCTGCACTGACTGCACGTTCACGCTGACCTGGGCCGGCGCGTGCCCGACCTGTGGACGGAACGTGTGTCGTCCACAGGGTCTGCCCGCCGGTCCGTCCGCCGCGCAGGCTGCCGACATGAACTCCACCGACCGCCCCCGGCTCGCCGTCCGCTCACCCGCCGACCTGATCGCCGCCGTGCCGTACCTGCTCGGATTCCACCCGGCCGACAGCGTGGTGCTGGTCGCGCTCCGGGAGAAGCAGATCATCTTCGCCGCGCGCGCCGACCTGCCACCGCCCGGCACCGATCCCGGCCCCGTCTCCCGGTACCTTGCCGCCGTGATCGGCCGGCAGGGCGCCGACGCGGCCACCGCCATCGGGTACGGTCCGGCCGCCCGCGTCACCGTGACGCTGGACGCGGTCCGCCGCGAGCTGGACGGGACCGGCCTCGCCGTGCTGGACGCCCTGCGGGTGGAGGACGAACGCTACTGGTCGTACCTCTGTGACGACCCCGGATGTTGCCCGCCCGAGGGCACCCGGTACGACCCCCGGGCCAGCCAGGTCACCGCCGCCGCCGTCTTCGCCGGGCAGGTTGCCCTTCCCGACCGGGCGGCGTTGACCGCCCAGGTGGCTCCGGTGGAGGGGCCGGCCCGGGAGGCGGTGCGCGAGGCCACCGTCCAGGCCCGGGAACGTCTCGGTGACCTGCTCGGCGCGGTGACTCCCGAGGAACTGATCTCCGGCCGGGCGATGATCGGGGCCGCCCGACAGGCGCACCAAGCGTCGCTGGAACGGACCCGACGCGGGGAGGGGTCGACCGACGACGAGGTCGCCTGGCTCGGCTTGCTGCTGACCTTCGTGCCGGCGCGGGACGAGGTGTGGGAACGCACCGACGGCGCGGACGAGCACCTCGCGCTCTGGACGGACGTGTTCCGCCGGAGCGAGCCGGAGTTGACCGCCGCCCCGGGCTGCCTGCTGGCCTTCGCCGCGTTCCGCGCCGGTCAGGGTGCGCTGGCGGCGGTGGCCCTGGAACGGGTGCTTGCCCGGAATCCCGACTACTCGATGGCGCTGCTCCTCGACGACCTGCTCCGCCAGGGCGTGCCACCGTCCCGGCTGACCGACTGGCCGGTGCTCAACGACAAGCGCACCAGCCGTCGCCGACGCCGGCGGAGAGGTCGCTGAGCTTTTACCCCGGCAGCCCTCCCCGAGGCCAGCCCTGGTCGTCGCCCACGGGAGAGAAGGCGGCCAGGGCGGGCGGTCCAGGGCGTACTGAGCAAAGCGCGTGGTCAGGGCGGGCCGTAGGGCCGAAGCGTCCATTCAACAAGGTGACCATGGGCGGTACGGTGCTCGGCATGGGTGCTCTGAAGCCGTGGCACATAGCCGTTCTGCTCTGCGTCGTCGTGACCGCTGCGCTCGTCGTCGGCCTGGTTGCGCTTCTGGTCAAGCGGTCCGGCCGCCAGTAGCCGAGGCCGATTGGGGCGTGTCTCGGCCGACCCCGGCGGACAGCAGGCGTTCGCGCACTGCCGCGAGTGCCTCTGCCCCGACACCCGCCGCCAGCAGGTACGCCCGGACGCCGCCGTGGCGCTGGTCGAGGTGGGTGAGGGTGTGCCGCATCGGCTGTGGCGAACAGGCGTCGGTGAGCGCGTAGTCCGCAGCGATGTCCTCGGCGGCCACCCCGGCGACGGTCAGCAGGAGCGCCACCAGGACGCCGGTCCGGTCCCGTCCGGCCGTGCAGTGCACGAGGACACCGCCCGGCGGTGCCTCGGCCACGGCTCGGAAGGCGGCACCGATCCGCTGGCGGTTGTGGTCGAGCATCGGGGCGTAGGTGTCCGGCGGTGGAGTGTAGGCCAGCACGTCGTCGAGCATCGGCACGTGCCGGTAGACCGGATCGCCGACGAACGGACTCGGCTGTCTCGTGCACTCCCAGGCCCAGCGGAGGTCGGCGATCCGGCTCACCCGGCCACTCCGGAGGGCCTCGACGGTGGGCGGTGTGAGTCGTTCGTGACTGTCCGACCGGAGCAGGGCACCTCGCCGGATCAGGTGCCCGTCGGAGGTGGAAAGACCACCGAGGTCACGCGCGTTCCGGCAGCCGGACCAGTCCAGCGCTCCGCCACCCTTCCTCATGCCTGCCCCTTCCCACGACGGTCCTGAGCCCGGGAATCGAATGCCATGGTCGAGGTGGCGTCAGCAGCCGATCCGGTGGTCGCCGGTGTAGACGTTCATGGTTTCGCCACGGAGGAAGCCGACCAGGGTCATCCCCGCCTCGGCGGCCAGGTCGGCGGCGAGGGTGCTCGGCGCGGAGACCGCAGCGAGCAGCGGTATCCCGGCCATCCACGCCTTCTGGGTCAATTCGAAGCTGGCCCGTCCCGAGACCAGCAGCAGGTGTCCGGCCAGGGGTAGCCGCCGTTCCCGGACGGCCCAACCGACCACCTTGTCGACCGCGTTGTGCCGGCCCACGTCCTCCCGCAGCACGACCAACTCCCCGGCGGTGGTGAACAGGCCGGCCGCGTGCAGTCCGCCGGTGCGGTCGAAGCCACGCTGGGCGGAACGCAGCGTGTCCGGGAGCGCGGTGAGCACGCTGGCCGGCACGGTCGTCGGGTCGTCCGCGACCCGGTACGCCGAGCGGGTACGTACCGAGTCGATGCTCGCCTTGCCGCACACTCCGCAGGAACTGGTGGTGTAGAAGTTGCGGGCCGGGTCGGTGGCCGGCTCGGGCACGCCGGGGGCCAGCGTCACGTCGACCACGTTGTACGTGTTCGGTGTCTCCGTCCCGGCGCAGAGCTGGGCGGTCTGCACGTCGTCGGCCGACCGGATCAGCCCCTCGGTGAGCAGGAATCCGAGCGCCAGGTCGAGGTCGTCGCCGGGCGTCCGCATGGTCACCGCGAGCGGACGACGCCGACCCGGCCCAGCCGGACCGACCCGGATCTCCAACGGCTCCTCGGCCGCCAGGGTGTCCAGCCGGCGGACCACCCGTCCGTCCGGCCCGAGGTCGATGCGGAGCACGTTGCGTCGGTCAGTCGCCCGTCCCATCCGCCCATCCTGCCCCGGCCGGGCGCCGACGGCGGACCGCCCCCGCCGACAGGTGGACCGCGCACCCCCCCGGCGTCGGCGGGGCGCGTCCGGAAGAGCGGACCCGCGTACCGCTCGGTGGGCGGCACGTCCCGGCGGGTGGGGCTCGTACCGGGCGGGTGAGGCAGCGCGTCCCGGGAGGCGGACCGGGTACCCGGCGGGTGGGTCGGCGTGTCCCCGACGGGGCTACCGTGGTCGGGTGTCCGGCTACGCGGCGGTGGTGTTGACCGGTGGCGCGGCGCGTCGGCTGGGCGGGGTCGACAAGCCCGGCCTCCCGATCGGGGGTCGCCCGATGCGGGACCGGGTCCTGGCGGCGGTCGCCGACGCGGCGCCCCGGATCGTGGTCGGTCCGGACACCAGCCCCGTCCCCGCCGACGTCCGGCTGACCCGGGAGGAACCCGCCGGGGGCGGGCCGGTCGCGGCCGTCGCCGCCGGACTGGCCCTGCTGCCACCGGGTACGACCACGGTCGCGTTGCTCGCCGGTGACCTGCCGCTGCTCACCGCCACGGCAGTGGGCGAGCTGCGCCGGGCGCTCGGCGCCGAACCGACCGCCGACGGGGTCTGCCACGTCGACGCGGATGGACGGCGACAGTCGCTCTGCGGCCTCTGGCGGGTGACTCCACTGCGGGCTGCCGTCGAACGGCTCACCGCCGACCGGGGCGGGCTCACCGGGGCGTCGGTCCGGGCGCTCCTGGCCGGGCTGACCGTGGCCGAGCTGCGCTGGTCCGGGGAGGGCCCGCCGCCCTGGTTCGACTGCGACACTGACGACGACGTACGCCGGGCGGAGGAGTGGACGCGATGACGCGGATGGACGACTGGGTGGCGGCGGCCTGTGCGGAGCTGGACCTCGACCCGACCGGGGTGCCGGTGCCGGAGGTGCTCGACCTCGCCCGGGACGTCGCCCACAACGTGCTGCGCCCGGGTGCCCCGGTCACCGCGTACCTGCTGGGGCTGGCGGTCGCCCGGGGCGCGGACCCGGCGGCGACCGCGGCGCGGCTCGGCGGGCTGGCCCGCTCCTGGCCGGTGGAGTTGGGCGGTGAGGGCACCGCGGGTTGATTCGTCCGACCGGTGCCGTGGGTAGGGTGGCCCTGACGGACGGAGGCGATCATGACGGCAGACCACCCCTCGACGCCGGTCGATGGCGCGGCCGGCGCCATGCCGGATCACCATGAGTCAATTCTTCTCGATGAGCCGACCACTGCCGACCTGCGAGCCAAGGTGACCGAGGCGTGGCGGGAGTTCGCCCGTGCGCTCGCCGCGCGGCTCGGCGACCTGCCGGTGGGCGCGCATCTGGCGGTCACCCTCGACCCCACCGCCTCCGGCACCGGCGACGCCGTCTACTCGATCAGCGTGGACGTCGACGACGAGAGGAGGCTCGTCGCCCGCGCGGTCGGCAACACCACCCTGCCGGAGGGGTACCGGCTGAACCGTACGGCGGTGGCCGACATGATCGCGCTCGGCTGGTCGCCGCCCGGGGTGGTGGAGGGTTCCGGCGAGTACTTCGGCCTGATCGGCTCCGCCGACGGGGCGACCCGTCTGGCGGCGGTCGTCTCCCGCACCCTCCGGGACGTCTACGGGGCGCCGCACCCGGCGTTCCTGGTCTACCTGGTGCACGACGTCGAGGGAGAGCCGCTCCCGACGGGCCCGATCGGAACCGCCCGCAGCGAGTTCGGCCCGGACCGCGACGTCGAGGCGGACCTCGACGAGGCACTCGCCGCCGCGGCCACCCAGACCGGGACGAACGACGTCCTGGAGCTGGCTGAGCAGGTCCGGACGGTCGTCTCCAGCATGCTCAAGTCGGACTCGGACAAGCTCCAGGTCGACTCGGACGGCGACATCAACATCCGGGCCGGCTCGGCGATGGTCTTCGTCCGGGTCCGTGACAACCCGCCCCTGGTCGACGTCTTCTCCCCGGTGCTCACCGAGGTGCAGCCGACCGAGCGGCTGTACGTCAAGCTCTCCGAACTGACCAACCGGATGCCGATCGGGCGGCTCTACTGCGCCGAGGACACGGTGTGGGCCTCCATCCCGGTCTTCGGCCGGAACTTCCAGGCCACCCACCTCATGCTGGCCGTGCAGGTGATGACGGGGCTGGCGGACGAACTGGACGACCGGCTGCACGGCGAGTTCGGCGGCAAACGGTTCTTCGGGGAGGGCGACAAGCCCAGCCGGCGCGAGCAGGAGGAGTCGGGCGAGCACCGGACCGGCATGTACCTCTGACGTGTCACGACGGGGGTACGGGGCTTCGATCCTCGGAACCCGGTACCCCTGCTGGTCGCAGCACAGGTGACGGGGAGGCGGGTGGGGCCCGGCAAACCCCGAGAGCCGGGCCCCACCCGTTGAGGGGAGGAAGGATCAGGTCGCCGGGATCCACCTCCGCCCGGCGAGGTTGGTCGGGTCGGTGGCCTGGAGCCCGACGTCGGAGAGGGTCCAGAGGGTGTCGCCGACCATCAGGGAGCGGATGATCCCGGCCCGGTGATCAACGCCGGGGTGCGCGATCCGACCGACCTCGGTCAGCCGTGACCCGTCGGTCCGCAGCACCAGCGCCTCCTGCCCGACGTGCTGGCGCCCGGACACCGGCAGCACCACCAGTCCGCTCGCCGGCCAGAACAGCAGAGCGTGCGGATCGTGCTCGGCCGGCGAGTACGTCCCCGGCCGGTGGTAGTGCGCGAGCCGGGTCGGCTTCGCCGGGTCGGCCACGTCGAAGAGGGAGACCAGCAGGCCCTGGCGGGCACCCCGTTGGTCGGCCTCCTGGCCGACCCCGAGCAGCCGACCGTCACCCACCGGTTGCAGGTGCCCCGAGTAGCCGGTGATCTTCAGTTCCCCGGTGACCCGGGGCGCGGTGGGGTCGCGCAGGTCGAGCGAGTAGAGCGGGTCGGTCTCCCGGAAGGTGACCACGTATCCGGTGTCGCCGAGGTAGCGCACCGAGTAGATCCGTTCACCCCGGCCGAGCCCGTCGACCATGCCGACCCGGCGCAGTTCGTCCCCGTCGGTACGCAGCACGTACACGGCGGAACTGGACCCGCCGGTGCGGGACCGACCGTCCGGGTCGGTGGTGGTGGCGACCCGCAGGTGACCCTTCCACTCGGAGAGCGCGTACTGGTTGAGCAGGTGACCGGGGACGGACCCGGAGGCGACGTAGCGTGGCCGGCCGGGTGAGGTCAGGTCGAACCGGTGAAGCCCGGTGGACACCTCCGACGGCGCGCCGGAGCCGCCCCGCCGGGTGGTGACCAGGCGGCCTCCCCGGTGGTCGGCGACGTAGAGGCTGTCGGCGGTGCCGTAGACGGTTTCCCCCTCCGCCACCACGCCGATCGGGTCGCCGTCGCCCAGCCGTCCAGTGCCGAGGTCGAAGCTGAGCAGGTTCAGCAGTCCGCTGCCGGTGTGCCCGGTCGGCCGGGACAGCCGGTTGCAGGGGAGCTGACCGGTCCGTCGCTCATTGCCCTCGGTCCACTCGTAGCGGGGCAGCCAGTCCTCCACCGGGGCCCGGTCGATCGCCGCTTGGTTCGCCGCGACCCGTTCGGCGTCGGTGGCGTCTTTCGCGTACGGGGGGAAGGAGATCCGCGGGCGGGACCGGACCACCACCCGGACGGTGTCGTTGATCTTGCGAGCGTCGACCAGCTCCCCGTCGATCCGGTACGAGCCGAGCAGCCGGGGGGCGCCGGCCAGGTCGATCAGGAGTGCCCGGGTGTCAGTGGGAAGTCCGACGCTCGGCCGGACGACGCCGGCTGGTGGGTCGTACGCGGCGGCGGCCAGGACGATCGCCCGGTCCCCGTGCAGCAGCAGCTTGCTCAACCACCAGTGACCGGCCCCGGCGGCCCGGCCCAGCTGGAGCTCACTGGTCTGGACACGGCGGTTGGGGTCGACGACGAGCAGTTTGCTCCCGACGATCGAGACGATTCGGGTGCCGTCGGTCTTGACCACGTCGGGTTCGTCGGCGGCGGCCTCGTGGTTGTTGGTGGCCGAGTGCTGTTGCGGTGCGGTGGCGGGGCCCCTGCCACCGGCCGAACTCCCGGCAGCGGCCCGGTCACCGGGCGCGTCCCCGAAGAGCACGGCCCTTTCGGGGCCGAGGCCCCATGGGCCGACCGACTTCCGTGCGGCGGCGCGCAGGTCGGTCAGTGCGTCCGGGCAGGAGTCGAAGGCGACCAGCCGCAGGGTGACGTCGGGACGATCGGTGCGGTCCGGCTCCGGCGTACCGGCCGTGCAGCCGGCCACCAGGGCGAGTCCGGTGAGAGCGACGATTCCCCGCTTCATGGCCGATCCGACGCAGCGCGGGCCGAACCGGTTCCCAAGCTGTTTCAGGAAGGGGGGCGCTCAGCGGGTGGAGGGGCCGACTCCGGGCGACTCGACCAGGCGGGACAGCACGATCGCGCTCTTGGTCGAGGTGACGAAGGGTTCCGCGCGGAGCCGTTCCAGCGCCTGTTCGAGGTGGTTCATGTCGGCGGCCCGCAGGTGCACCAGGGCGTCCGCCTCGCCGGAGACGGTGTAGGCGCCGACCACCTCCGGGTTCCGGCGGGCGACCGCCCCGATCTGGGCCGGGGTGGTCCGGCCGGCGCAGAACAGCTCGACGAACGCCTCGGTGGTCCAGCCGACGGCGGCCGGATCGACGACCGCGGTGAATCCCCGGATCACCCCGGTGGCGCGCAGCCGGTCGACCCGCCGCTTGACCGCCGGGGCGGAGAGCGAGACCCGCGTACCGATCTCCGCATACGAGGCGCGGGCGTCCGCGACGAGCAACGCAATGATTCGCTGGTCTACGGCGTCGATCTGCAACGTTTCGCCTCTCGGAAGCAATGCTTGTGGCTGTTGACGACGGTCTACCGTACCTAATCTTGGTCATCGTGAACCAGCAGCGAGTGCCGCGAAAGCGGACATATCTCATGTGCTCGCCCGAGCACTTCGCGGTCGAGTACGCGATCAACCCGTGGATGGACGTCGCCACGCCGGTCGACGCCGCCCTGGCCGTCAAGCAGTGGGACCGGCTGCGGGAGACCCTGGTCAAGCTCGGCCACACCGTGCACCTGCTGGAACCCCAGGTGGGCCTGCCGGACATGGTCTACGCCGCCAACGGCGCGTTCGTGGTCGACGGCATCGTCTACGGCGCGCGCTTCAAGCACGAGCAGCGCGCCGCCGAGGCCGCCGCGCACCGCGCCTTCTACGAGGAGCAGGGCTGGCGGTTCATCGCCCCGAACGAGACCAACGAGGGCGAGGGCGACTTCGCGTACGTGCCGGAGGCGCACGGCGGTCTGGTCCTCGCCGGGTACGGCTTCCGCACCGACCCGGCCGCCCACGCGGAGGCGCAGGAGGCGCTCGGCCGGCCGGTGATCTCGCTGCACCTGGTCGACCCGCGCTTCTACCACCTGGACGTGGCGCTCGCCGCGATCGACGACACCAACATCATCTACTTCCCCGGCGCGTTCTCGCACGCCAGCCAGCGGGTGCTGGCCCAGCTCTTCCCGGACGCGGTGGTCGCGGACGACACCGACGCCCTCGCCTTCGGGCTCAACCTGGTCAGCGACGGGGCGAACGTGGTGCTCAACAGCGAGGCCACCCGCCTGGCCGAGAAGCTGAAGGCCGCCGGGTACACCCCGGTGCCGGTCGAGCTGACCGAGCTGAAGAAGGGCGGCGGCAGCGTGAAGTGCTGCATCGCCGAGTTGCGGCACTGACCGCGGTCGACCCCCCACGGGGTCGGCACCCGGACGCCGGTCGCCGACCCCGTGCCCGTCCCTCAGCCCAGCGTGGCCAGTTCGGTGACCAGCATGTTCGCCAGCACCTGGCCGTCGAGCTGCACCCGGCGCAGGTACCACCGCTGCTGCGGCGTGCGGGGCTGGTTGAACTGCCAGGGCCCGCGTGGGCTGTCGATCTGACCGACCTTGCCGAGGGCCAGGTTCACCTGCTGCGAGTTGGCGTCCGGGCCGGCGAGCCGGATCGCCTTGTCCAGCACCTGCGCCGCGTCGTACGACGCCATCGCGTACGTGGTCGGCGAGGCGTTGTGCTTCTTCCGGTACGCCGCCGCGAACCGTCGGTTCGCCGCGTTGTTCAGGTCGGCGGAGTAGTTCAGCGAAGTCATGATGTTCGCGGCCTCGGCCGGTTTGATCTCGCTGAGCACCGAACCCTCGGTGAGGAAGCCGGGGGCGTAGACCGGGCCCCGGTAGCCGGCCCCGCGTAGCTGGCGGATGAACTGCACCGCCGCCGAGCCGGCGTAGAAGCAGAAGATCGCGTCCGGGTCGCGGGCCAACGCCTGCCCGATGTCGGCGGCGAAGAAGTCGCCGTCCGGGTCGGTGGAGAAGCGGGTCCAGATCGGCTCGCCGATCAGCCGGGAGTCGGACGCCCCGAACTCCTGGGTGAATCCCTTGACCACGTCGAGGCTGCCGACATTCTCCGGGGCGATGATCACCACCCGGCTCCTCGCCGGCATCCGCTGCTTGAGGTAGCGGCCCAGGGCCCGACCCGGCTCGTCGAGCACGTACGACGTCCGCCAGATGTAGACGACACTCTGCAGGGTGGCGGGGGAGGCGTCCGAGCCGACCAGCGGCACGCGGGCCTGCTCGACGGTGTCCCGGATGCCGACCATGACCGAGGAGTTGACCACCCCGGTCAGGGCGAGCACCCCCTGCTGGAGCAGGTTGTCGACGGCCGCCTTGCCGGTGGTGGCGTTCTCCCCCTCGTCGGCGGTGACCAGGGTGACCGGTCGGTTGCCGAGGTGCTGGTCGTTGAGGTCCAGGAAGAGCTGGAAACCGTTCAGGAGCTCGTCGCCGATCGGCTTGTAGCCGCCGGTCCGGGGCGCGATCAACCCGATCTTGATGGGGCTGCCGGCGGCCGGCGTGTCGTCGCCCGCGTCGGTGCCGCACGCGGCGGTCAGCCCCGTCGTTCCGACCGTCGCGGCCAACAGTTGGAGCACCCGCCTGCGGTTCATCTGCTACACCGAGTTCCTTCCGGGAGGTGGTGCCTGGCCAGTCGCGGTCCCCTCGGCGTTCTACTCCCTCCTCGACGCTGCGTCAATGGTCATTGATCTTGTTGTAATGATCCCAGCGCATCGGCCACGTCGGGCCATGCCGACGAGGTCGGATCGATAAGCGCGAAGTGCTCACAGTTGGGTAGTTCGACGAGCGTCGTGGATGCCCCGGCAGCGCTGGCCTTCGACACGAATGTCCGACTCAGGGCGATCGGCACATGCTCGTCGCGGGCACCGTGCACGACCACCGTCGGTGTCCGCCACGGGACCGCGATCGACGGGTCGGCGTGCGCGTACCGGTCGGGCACCTCCGTCGGGCCGCCGCCGAGCAGCGCGGCCACCGCCCCGCCGTCCAGGTCCCGCCGGTACGCCTCGACCAGGTCCGCCACCGGGGCCAGCGCCAACACCCCGGCCACCGTCTCCGGAGCGGTGGCGGCCACGTACAGCGCGAGCTGCCCACCGGCGGAGTGACCCACCAGCAGCGGCGGCCCCGGGGCCACCCGGTCGGGCAGCGCACGTGCCGCCAGGCCGGGCAGGGCGGCCACCGCGTTCCGGACATCGGCCAGCGTTCCCGGCCAGCCGCCGCCCGGCTGCCCGGTGCGCCGGTACTCCACCTGGGCCACCGGGTGTCCGAGTCCGGCCAGGCCGACCGCCAGCGGGCCGGTGTGCGTGCGGTCGTACTCCGCCCGCCAGAAGCCGCCGTGCACCACCACGACCAGCGGCCGGGGCGGTCCGGCCCCCACCGGACGGCGCAGGTCGGCCACCTGGTCCGGCAGTTCGCCGTAGGCGACCGTGACGTCCGGGGCGGGAGCGGGGCGGGTCAGCACCGCGCGGGGGTCGGTGGACATACCGTGACGCTAGCGCCCCCACCCCGGGGCGAGGGGTCGCGGGGGCCGACGGCGAGGGCGGCCCCCGCGCCCCGGCGGGAGCGGGTGGGCCCGCCTGGAAAGCGGATGCCGGCCGGGCCGCTCGTGTGTACCGTGCCGGCCATGTCTGACCTGGAGGTGCGGCCGTTCGAGGCTGCCGACCTGGCCGAGTGCGGCGCGTTGCTGGCCGCCCGGCACCGTCGTCACCGCGCCGCCCAGCCGTTGCTGTCCCCCCGGTTCGAGGAGGCCGACGCCGCGGTCGCGGAGCTGACCGCCGCCCTGGGGACGGCGGAGGCGTCCGGTGCGGTCGCGTTCCGCGCCGGCGTGCCGGTCGGCTTCCTGCTCGGTGCCCCGAAGCCGTCGCCGCTGTGGGGACCGAACGTCTGGGTCGAGGCGGCCGGGCAGGCGGTCACCGACGCCGAGGTGATGCGGAACCTGTACGCGGTCGCCGCTGCCCGCTGGGTCGACGAGGGCCGTTCGGCGCACTACGTCCTCGTGCCGGCGCACGACACCGAGTTGGTGTACGCCTGGTTCCGCCTGGGTTTCGGCCAGCAGCACGCGCACGCCATCCGGCCGGCGTCCGGACCGGTGGCGCCCCCGGCTCCACGGCTGTCGGTACGTCGGGCCACCCGGGCGGACGTCCCGGTGCTCGCCCGACTCGACGTCGAACTGCCGCTGCACCAGGGCCGGTCCCCGACGTTCTCCGCCGGCGCGGTCACCACGGTCGAGGAGAGCCTCGCCGAGTGGACGGACGACATCGACGACCCCGCCTACGCGACGTTCGTGGTCGAACTCGACGGCGAGGTGGTCGGCTCCGCGGTGGGGTGCGCGCTGGAGCGGTCGAGTACCCATTCCGGTCCGGCCCGCCCGGAGAACGCCGGGTTCCTCGCGTTCGCCGCGGTCTTCCCGCAGGCCCGTGGCGTCGGGGCCGGCCGGGCCCTCGGGACGGCGGTGGTCGACTGGGCCACCGACAGCGGATTCGACAGCGTGGTCACCGACTGGCGGGTGACCAACCTGCTCTCCTCGCGTGCCTGGCCGGCGCTCGGCTTCACCGAGACCTTCCTCCGGCTGCACCGCCTCGTCGGCTACTGAACCGGCGCGTACGCCCCCGCGCGGCCCTCCCGGTCGCCGGAACGGCGTCCCGGCGAGCGGTGGCACCCCGGCCTGGGTAAAGATGGGTGCCATGACCGAAGGACGTTCCGCTGCACAGAGAGACGAGCCGGGCCGGGACGGCACCGGGCACTCCGGCACCGTGGTGGTGGTCGGCCCGGACGGCCGACCGGTGGGCACGGTGCAGACCGACGAGGCGCACCAGGAGGACCCGGCCCGTCTGGTCGAGCAGCCGGCCAAGGTGATGCGGATCGGAAGCATGATCAAGCAGCTGCTGGAGGAGGTCAAGGCCGCCCCGCTGGACGACGCCAGCCGGCACCGGATGCGGGAGATCCACGAGCGGTCGATCGTCGAGCTGAAGGAGGGCCTCGCCCCGGAGCTCCGCGACGAGCTGGAGCGGATCTCGCTGCCCTTCACCGAGGAGAAGGCCCCGAGCGAGGGGGAGCTGCGGATCGCCCACGCCCAGCTCGTCGGCTGGCTGGAGGGTCTCTTCCACGGCATCCAGGCGGCGCTGGTCGCCCAGCAGATGGCCGCCCGGGTGCAGCTCGAGCAGATGCGGTCCGGCGGCCGGCAGGCGCTGCCCAGCGGTCCGGGCGCCGTCATCCCCGGCATGCCGGGGATGCCCCAGCCGCCGGGAGAGGGGCACAGTACCGGCCAGTACCTCTGACCAGGGCTCAACTCGGACCGAAGACCCGGTCCAGGTACGCCGCCACGCCGTCCTCGCCGTTCGCCGCGGTCACCTCGTCGGCGATCGCCAGGACGGCGTGGTGCGCGTTGCCCACCGCCACCGCCCGTCCGGCCCAGGTCAGCATCGGTACGTCGTTCGGCATGTCGCCGAAGGCCAGCACGTCCCGGGCGGACAGCCCCAGCCGGGCGCAGTACCAGGCCAGCCCGGCGGCCTTGGTCACCCCGGAGGCGGAGATCTCCACCAGTCCGGAGCGCGACGAGTGGGTGGCCTCGGCCAGCCCGGCCAGTGCCTCCGCCACCACCGACGTGAACCGGTCCGGATCCTGGACCCCGGCCCGCACCAGCAGCTTGACCGCCGGAGCGGCGAGCAGTTCCTCCGGCGTCTCGACGGCCCGGATCACCGTCGGGTCGGCGTCCCAGTACAGCGGGAAGTGCGCCTCGTGCCGCATCTGGCGGCTGTCGACGACCTCCACCGCGAGGCTCACCCCCGGCACCGCCGCCCGCAGCCGCCGGGCCACCTCGGCCAGCAGTTCCGGGGCGAGCGGATCGGCGCGCAGCACCTCGTCGGCGGCCGGGTCGTAGACCACCGCCCCGTTCGCGCAGATCGCCGGCAGTGGCGCGTGGAGCTGCTCGTACACCACGCGCAGCCAGCGGATCGGACGACCGGTGACCAGCACGACCGGCGTGCCCTGCGTGCTGATCCGCTCCAGCACCCGAGCGGTGTACGGACTCAGCGTCCGGTCCGGGCCGAGCAGGGTGCCGTCGATGTCGGTGGCGACGAGTCGGGGGACGGGACGGATGGGGGTGGGTGGAGGGGTCGGGTCCATCAGCCGGAGAGTAGCCGGTCCAGGTACACCGCCACACCGTCGTCGTCGTTGCGCAGGGTCACCTCGTCGGCGACGGCCCGCACCGCCGGATGGGCGTTCGCGACCGCCACCCGCGCCCAGCCGGCCCACTCGAACATCGGCAGGTCGTTGGGCATGTCGCCGAAGACCAGCACGTCCGCCGGATCCACGCCGAGCGCCTCGGCGACCACGGTGAGACCGGTCGACTTGTCCACTCCGGCCGGGCAGATCTCGACGAAGCCGAGCCCGGCCTGGGTGAGCGTGGCCACGTCCGCCGGCACGATGGCCCGCGCCGCCTCCAGCAGCTCGTCCACATGGTGGTCCTGGGCACGCGCGAACGCCTTGATCACGTCGTGGGTGAGGCACTCCGCGCGGGTACGCGCCTCGAACAGGTCCTGGTAGGGCCAGCTCGGGTGATAGTCGCCCCAGAGCGGGGCACCCGGGTCGTCCAGCGCCTCGACCATCACGGTCAGTGGGCCGACCGCCGCCTCCAGGTCGGCGACGATCTCGGCCAGCGCCGTCGCGGAGAGCCGCTCGTCGCGGAGCACCACCGGTCCGGCCGGGTCGCTCTGGTCCACCACCCGGCCGCCGCCGGCCATCACCAGGTAGTCGGCGGCCCGGATGTCGTTGCGGGTCAGTTCGGTCAGTCGTGGCCCCCGGCCGGTCGCGCCCACGACCGGGATGCCGGCGGCCCGGATCCGGTCGAGCACCCCGTGGGTGAACGCGGAGACCGTCTCGTCACTGCGGACGAGCGTTCCGTCGAGGTCGGTGGCGATCATCTTCGGCAGTCCCGGGCGGGTCATCGCTCCTCCTTCGCCCGCCGCCGCCGCGCCAGCCGAACTGGTCGTCGGAGCCTCGCCGTGCGTGACGGCGGGCAGCAACCGTACCTCGCCCGACCACCCGCGACCATGGCTTCACGGCGAATCGACCACCAACCCCCGGTGTCGGTTCGGCTACCCGCCGGCCCCGGCCGGTGGTCGGGGCCGGCGGTCGGTCCTCGGCGGTGCGGAGCCGGACGTGAGCGGTCGCCGACCCGGCGCCCGTGGTCAGCGGTCGGCGGGTGGCTCGGGACGGGCGAACGGGGCGGAGGGCTCCACGGTCAACCCCTCCGGCGCGGGCGGCTCGTCCTCCACCGCCCGGCCCCGCCGCCTCGGCCACCACGGGCGGTCGGTCGATCCCGCCGTCGAGCCCTCCGGCTCCGGCCCGGCGGAGTACGCGGAACCCGCCCCGTCCCGGTCCGCCGCCTCGTTCTCGGGAGACCCGTCCCCCGGCTTCGGCCGGCGGTCGGCCGACCCACTCAGTCGCAGCGCCGCCCCGAGCAGCGCCACGCCCGCGAAGGCCATCACCAGTCCCCGCCCGTACTCGACCTGGAAGCCGCTGTCGGCGCTGTAGAAGAGGGACCTCCGGGTGGAGTCGCCGAGCGAGACGGCGGCGGCGGAGAGGAGCGCGAGCAGCGCCACCGCGAGGCCCGAGCCGAGCACCCGGGCGTTGCGCCGGGCGTCCCGGGTGCCGCCGAGTGCGAGTGCCGCCGCACCGGTCAGGCCGAGCAACCCGACGAGGTAGCCGACCCCGAAGCCGCCCACCTCGGAGACCCCACCGGGGACGCGGAGACTACCGCTGCCCTCCGGGCCGTTCTCCGGCACCGTCATCACCAGCCACTCGCCCATCAGCGAGGCGAGTGCGGCGGCACCGCCCAGGCCGACCAGGACGACCGGGAGCCGGGGGTCCCGGCCGAGCCCGGCCACCGTACGGGTGAGGCCTTCCGGCGCGGGACCGGTCGGGCCCCACTCCAGGACGGCCGCTCCGTCGGACCGGCTGCCCTGGCGGGGAATGGGAAGATCCTGGGACATCGGCCACCCTTCCGCGGTCGCGGGTCCGAGCTGCAGCGCGCGGGTCTGTGCGAATAATGACACAGCCGACTGGGAACGGCCGGGCGCGCGGGGTGCGGCCGGCTGTGGCACTCCGGTGGTTGCACTCCGGGTGGTTGCAGGGGTCCCCTCCTCAGGTAGGAGGGGACCCCTGCAACCACCCGGTCCGGCCCGGAACCCGGGCGGCGCGATCGGGGCACGGCCGGCGCAACCGGTCGCCGGGTGACGGTCGGTCGGATAGCGTCGTGCCCATGCCTATCCGAAACGCATCCGCCCGCTGGCAGGGCAACCTGACCGAGGGTTCCGGCACGCTCCGCACCGGTCAGGGAGGGTACGAGGGGAACTACTCGTTCAAGTCACGCTTCGAGGAGGGCGAGGGGACCAACCCGGAGGAACTGGTCGGCGCGGCGCACGCGGCCTGCTTCTCGATGGCCCTCTCGAAGGCGCTCGCCGACGCGGGCACGCCGGGCACCTCCGTGGAGACCACCGCCAAGGTGCACCTGGACAAGACCGACGCCGGCATGACGGTGACCCGGATCGACCTGGACACCACCGGGCAGGTCCCCGGCATCGACGAGGCGAAGTTCGTCGAGCTGGCCGAGGCCGCCAAGCGCAACTGCCCGATCTCCCGGCTGCTCTCCCCGGGCGCCGAGATCAGCCTCACCGCCCGACTGGCGTCCTGAGCCCACCACCGCCGCGCGTGCGCGTGCACCGGTGCCGGGAGACGGCTCTGCCGTCGGTGCCGGGACGTGGGCGTCGCCGACCCCACCGACTGCGGCAGAATGGGCGACGTGCCGGTCGAGATGAGTCGCGAGCGCTTCGAGGAGCTGGTCGGCGACGCCCTCGACGAGGTGCCCGAGGAACTGCTCGCCCTGATGAGCAACGTGGTGATCCTGGTCGAGGACGATTCGCCCCCGGGCGACCCGGAGCTGCTCGGCCTCTACGAGGGGCACGCGCTGACCGAGCGCGGCTGGGACTACTCCGGCGTCCTGCCGGACCGCATCCTCATCTACCGCCGGCCGATCCTGCGCATCTGCGACAGCGACGAGGACGTCGTCGACGAGGTCGCGGTGACCGTGGTGCACGAGATCGCCCACCACTTCGGCATCGACGACGACCGGCTGCACGAGCTGGGCTGGGGCTGACCGGGGCCGGGCGGGCCCGTCACTGGCCGGCGGGCCGGTTGCGGTGGTCCCCTACCCTCCAGCACGACACCGGCGATTCAGGAGGAAGACCCATGCGCAGCGCGCTGTTCTCCGCGGAGAACCTCGAGAAGGAGTCCGCTCAGCCCGGCATGCGGCTGCAGAACTCCAAGATGCTCAAGATCGAGCTGAACGGCGAGGCGATGGCCCGCGTCGGCTCGATGGTCGCCTACCAGGGGCAGGTGCAGTTCCAGGCTCTCGGCTCCGGTGGCCTCGGCAAGTTCCTCAAGCAGAAGCTCACCGGCGAGGGCGTCCCGCTGATGAAGCTCACCGGCCGGGGCGACGTCTTCCTCGCCGACTTCGCCAAGGACGTGCACATCATCGACCTCGAACCCGGCGACGCCCTGTCCATCAACGGTTCGAGCGTGCTGGCCTTCGACTCGAGCCTCCAGTACGACATCAAGATGGTCGGCGGCACCGGGATGGCCGCGTCCGGCCTGTTCAACTGCGTCTTCAGCGGCCACGGCCGGATCGCCATCACCACCAAGGGCAGCCCGGTGGTGCTCAACGTCGACGCCCCGACCTACGTCGACCCGCAGGCCGCCGTCTGCTGGTCGGCGAGCCTCCAGACCGGCTACCACCGGGCCGAGCAGCTCGGCCTGGGCACCCTGCTCGGCCGGACCACCGGCGAGGCGTTCACGATGAGCTTCGCCGGTCAGGGCTTCGTGGTGGTGCAGCCCTCCGAGGAGCCCCCCGTCCAGGGCAGCGGCACCCAGCAGCAGCAACAGGGCGGACTGCTCGGCAACCTGCTCAGCTGATCCACCCACCGGTCCGTCGGGGCACCCTCCTCCCGCCTGGCGAGGAAGGTGCCCTTTCCGGTGCCCCACCCGGGCGGCGGGACGCGGTTCAGGATTGGGTGCCGGCGCGGATGCGAGCCAGCCAGGCCGCCGCGTCGGCGTAGTCGGCGTCGGAGAGACCGGCGGGGGCGGGGACCGGCCGGTCACCCGCCGTGCCATCGAAGCGGTGCCGGGGGTACGACCCCAGGAAGCGGACGTCGGCGCAGACCCGACGGAGTCCCTGCAACGCCTCCCCGAGCCGGACGTCGGCGACGTGGCCGGTGCAGTCCAGGAAGAAGACGTACCGGCCGAGTGCCTCGCCGGTCGGGCGGGACTCGATCCGGGTCAGGTTCACCCCGCGCACCGCCAGCTCCATGAGCACCGACAACAGGGCCCCGACCCGGTCGTGGGCGATGTAGACGGCCAGCGAGGTGAGGTCGTCGCCGGTCGGCGGAGGTGGCGGGCCCGGCCGGGAGACCAGCGCGAACCTGGTCACCGCGTCCGGGTGGTCGGCGATCTTGTCAGCGAGCACCGCCAGCCGGTGCCGGGCGGCGCCGATCGGGGCGCAGACCGCCGCGTCGTACTCGCCGGAGGCGGCCCCGCCGGCGGCGGCCCCGTTGGAGAGGACGTCCACCACCACCGCGTCCGGCAGGTGACCCCGCAGCCAGTTCCGGCACTGGGTGGAGGCCTGCGGGTGCGCCGCCACGCTCCGGACGTTCTCGAGCGCGGTGCCGGGGCGGGCTCCGAGGACGAACTCCACCGGCAGGACCACCTCCCGGGTGATCACCAGCGGCTCCCCCTCGGCCATCTCGTCGAGGGTCACGCCGACCGCGCCGCCGATCGAGTTCTCCAGGGGCACCAGGGCAGCGTCGGCCTCCCCCGTCCGTACGCTGTCCAGCGCCTCCCCGACACTGCGCGCGGGCGTACGGGTGCCGCGCTCGGCGGCGGGGACGGTGCGCAGCGCCTGCTCGGCGAAGGTGCCCTCGGGGCCGAGGTAGATGAAACGCGTCGGCGGTGTTCCCGGCATGCCGACCAGCCTACGCACCGGGCAGACCGCCCGTGCCGTCACAGGCGAGGGTCCGGATTCCGGTCGGCGCGGCGGTGCGCACCTCGATGGTGCAGACGTCCGTGCCGGCGGTCACCAGCCGCAGCGACCCCGGCCGTCCCCGGGTGACCACGGTCAGGTCCTCGTAGCCGGAGACCGCGAGCACCGTGTGCTGCCAGTCGTCCGCGCAGAGCGGACCGCTGCGCACGCTGACCCCGGTGCCGCCGGGCAGCACCCCGGACGAGCCGCGTACCAGCCGGAGGACCTGCTCCCGGGAAGGACCGGCGTTGCAGGCGACGGCGACCGCGCCGGAGGAGCCGGGGGTGGTGGGCAGCGCTGTCGGCGGCGGGAGCGGTAGGCCGGTGGGCGGGCCGGGGGAGGCGGTGGCGGACGGGGCGGCGGTGGCGGTGGGCGTCGGCCGGGCCGAGTGCTGCTCCAGCTCCGGGGGAGCCCCGCATCCGACGAGGACGACGGTCAGCAGGCTGAGCGCCAGCAGCCGGGAGAGCGTGGTGGGCACGAACCGGTCCTTGGCATAGGTGGACGTCGTTCCGACGGGGGGCCTTGCCCATGGTAGGACGCGACAGGCCCGGGGTGAAGTCAGTCGGCGATCCGGTGTCCGGCCCCACGCAGGGCGGCCGTCGCCTCGGTCAGGCGTACCGCCGGCACCAGCAGGTGGTCGGTGTCGTAGGTGGAGAAGGCCACCGCGTTGACCCTGGCCTCGGCGAGCGGACCGACCAGGGCGGCGAGTGTCCCGGTCACCGCCAGGTCCAGCGGGCCGACGACGCGCAGGCACCGCCAGGCCGTCTCCACCGCGAGGCCGCCGGGCACCCGGCCCATCGGGCAGATCAGGGAGACGCCGTCGGCGGCCCAGCTCACCGAGACGACCTGCCCGGTGCCGAGGTCGCTCCAGAGCGCGGGTGGGAGGGCGGCTCCGGCGGCCAGCCGGCACACAGCGTACTCGCCCGGCAGCAGAGCGACATCCAGCATGAGGGCACCTTACGGCGTCGGGGAGGTCCCGGCATACGCCGTTCCGCCGCGTTGCCGGAGGTCAGACCTCGGAGAAGAAGGTGAGGGAGCCGGCGACGACGCCGTCGGCGAGCACCGGCGTGGAGATGGCGTCGACCGTGGCGTCCGGCGTGTCCGCGGCGGAGCCCTGCACCCGCAGCAGGCCGCGGGCGAGCCGACCGGAGGAGAGGGCCAGTAGCGGAGGGATCTTGTCGACCTCCTGCTCGGTCAGCTCGCCCCGGTTGGCGGTGAAGTCGAGCAGGCGCAGCCGGCCGTCGAGCAACGGCAGCCCGATCAGCTCGTCCGGGGCGCCCAGGCAGAGCAGTTCGCAGCCGGACGCCGACACGGCGGCGACCTTGGTCTCCAGGTCGATGAGCAGACAGGGCTCCAGGGCCCGGGAGACGGTGGCGGACCATTGTTCGAAGTTGCCGAACCCGGGCTCTGTCGGGGTCCGCGCCGCCGGCGCGAACACGTCCGAAAGCGAGAGTTCGACGTGGGCCACCGAGCCTCCTCTGTGCACCGCCGGGCTGTCCATGCTGGCCGGCCGCCCGCTCACCGGCGACCTGCGGAAGTCACCGGACCGCAGGTGGGGCGGGTGCCCGTCAGCGGTTGACCGGCGACGGCGCGGACCTGAGGTGAACCTCCGGCCGCGTAGCGTCGCCGGTGACGTTACCGGTGGTTGGCCCGCTTGTCAGCGGCCATTCGGCTTTCCTAGTACCACCGGTAGTCGGCAGTTGGACGGTACGTGCCGTTGGCCCAGGTACCGGGATGTTGGGCGACCTGCGCGAGTTTCTCGGCGGTGGCCGGGCTGATCCGCGCGCCACCGGCGATGAGCAACCGGTCGAGTTCGCGGTGGGTGGCCATGAGGATGTCCTTGGGCAGGCCATAGACGCTGATGTCGCCGGAGCCGACGAAGGCGAGCACCGGCGTCACCGGGATGGTCTTGCCAACGGCCTTGGTGAGCGCCTTGCTGGCCCGCTTGGCGTCCCGCCGGGCGTCCGCCACGTACGGCGGGCGCTTGCCGTTGATCTGGACGACGTCCCCGGCGACGAGCACGCGGGTGCGGCCGTGGTCGACGATGCTGATCGCGAAGAGCCCGCTGGGGCCGATGGCGAGGAATCCGGCGCGGTCGTCCTGGACCGGGTCGAGCAGCGTGTCGGCCAGATCCGCCCGCGGCCACTCGATCACATGCCAGGCCGGCCCGAGGGTGTCGAGCTGGCCGAGGGCGCGGGCTCCCGCAGCCTCCAGGCGGCGGGCGCCCTTCTCGGCGCGCCGTCGGCGCGCCCACCCGAACGGCGAGGGCCGGACCGGGGCGGGGAGGCCGGAAGCCTCGACGTGGGACTGTGGACCCCCCCTGGGCGGCAGTGCCCGGCTGGTGGATACGGCTCGACGTGCGGGAAAGACAGACATCGCGACCTCCGGCAAAAGGTCCCTCGAAGTTATGTCCTCACTACCCTACGTGGCTAGACCGGTGTGTCGGCAAGTCGAAGCACCGGAGTGAGTGCGGATGAATGCCACATTCATGCCCAACTCTTTTCCCGGATGCCGTCAACCACTGGCCTAGGCTGCGTGGGTGACCCACTACGTGGACAGTGAGGTCGGCCGGCTCCGCACCGTGCTCCTGCACCGGCCCGGCCCCGAACTCGCGCGACTCACCCCCCGCAACAACGACTCACTTCTGTTCGACGCTATCCCATGGGTGGGTAGGGCACAGGAGGAGCATGACGCCTTCGCCGCCGCCCTACGCGAGCGCGGGGTGGAGGTGCTGTACCTCGCCACCCTACTGGCCGAGACACTGGCCGTCGCGGAAGCCCGCGCGGAGCTGACCGACCAGGTGTTACGGGACCGGCGCCTCGGTGACACACTGCGCCGGCGGGTCGCCGACCACCTCGCGTACCTCGACCCGGCCGCCCTCGCCGACGTGTTCGTCGCCGGCCTGGCCCACGAGGAACTGCGGACCAGTCCGGACCGCCCCGGCGGGCTGGTCTACACGCTCATGGACCGGCACGACTTCGTCATCGACCCGCTACCCAACCTGCTCTTCACCCGCGACTCGTCACTGTGGATCCGCGACCGGGTCGGGGTGACCAGTCTCGCCATGCCGGCCCGGCGTCGGGAGACGTCGCTGACCGAGGCGATCTACCGGCACCATCCCCGCTTCGCCGACTCCCGGTCCGTCTACGAGCCGGGGCTGGAACACCTCGAGGGCGGCGACGTGCTCCTGCTCGCTCCCGGAGTGCTGGCGGTGGGCGTGGGCGAACGGACCACGCCCGCCGGCGCGGAACGCCTCGCCCGGCGGGTGTTCGCCGCCGGACTGGCCCACACCATCCTGGTGGTGCCGATCGCGCAGGAGCGGGCCACCATGCACCTGGACACCGTCTGCACCATGGTCGACGTCGACGCCGTGCTGATGTACCCGAACGTCGCCGACACGCTGTCGGCGTACACCGTGGTGGCGGGGCCGGACGGCGAGCCGCAGGTCGACGGTCCGGCACCGTTCCTGCGCGCGGCGGCCGACGCGATGGACCTCGACGCGCTGCGGGTAATCGACACCGGGCTGGACCCGGTGACCGCCGAGCGCGAACAGTGGGACGACGGCAACAACACCCTCGCCCTGGCCCCCCGGCTCTGCGTCGGCTACGAGCGCAACGTCGAGACCAACGCCCAGCTCGAACGGGCCGGCATCGAGGTGATCCCGATCGCCGGATCCGAGCTGGGTTCGGGCCGGGGCGGCCCGCGCTGCATGTCCTGCCCCCTGGTCCGCGACCCCCTGTCCCCGGCTGAGGTGCCCGGCTGAGGTGTTTGCAGGGGGAAGTGTCAGCTCGGACTCAGCGGAGCGTCAGCTGGCGGCCGAGCAGGCCCTGACGGGCGCGGCGGCCGGCCGCGTCGAGCGGGGTCCGGTCGGTGAGCGCCTCGGCGTACCGCTTGGCGAACTGCGCCAGCGGCTCCTCCCACTCGGCGGCGGGCGGCTCCTCGGGCAGGTCCCAGACCGGCACCAGCCGGCCGTGCGCCCGGAACATGCCAGCGAAGCGGGTCTGCTCGCCCAGCGTCAGCGTGCCGGCGGCACCGAGTCGCGCCAACGTGTCCAGGGCGGCGTCCTCGTCGTCCGGGAGGACCCAGCGCACGTGCGCCTTCTCCGGCACCTGGCACCAGTAGGCGGCGCGGGCGGCGGTGAGCTTGACGGTCGGGTAGACCGCGGCGTTGGCACGCTCCAACGACGCCTGCACGTTCGGGTCGTCGCCCGCGCCGGGGTCCAGCCAGAAGTCGAACCCGTCGTGCATGGTGACCTCGAGCGGCCCGTCGACCAGGACGTCCTGGAGACGGGGACCCGGGCCGGGCAGCGGGGGCACCGGCACCGACCGGCCCGGCTCGGTACGCAGTGCGCAGAGCAGCGCCTCCGCCAGGTCGCGGGAGACGTCACCGGACTGGAGATGCCGCTGGAGCCCGATGAAGATCCGCCCGTCCGGCTTGGTCATGGCCGGGGTCGCCATCGGCAGCACCGTCGCCAGGGTCACCGGGCGGTCGCCGTACTCCTCGACCAGGGCGGGCGTCAGGCGCAGCGGCGCGGACGCGGCCGGCACCAGCTCGCGCAGGGCAATCCACTCCGGCTCGTCGGTCAGTCCCTCGAAGGGGCGGGGGACGAAGATGTCCCGCACCTTCTCCCGCTTCGGGGTGTCTTCGGCGGCCCGCTGGTTCTTTCGACGCTTGCTCACGGCGAGACAGCCTAAGGGCCGGGCGGGACGGATGTGGGGTCCGGTGCGTCCGACGCCCGTCGGCGCGTCCCGACCACCCGCCCCGGACCGCCGCAGGGCGGTGCGGGCAACAGCGGAACGGTCAGGTGGCCGCAGGTCAGCCGGCGGCCACCAGGTCGACCCGGCCCCGGCCCACCTCGGCCGGGTCGAAGTCGGCCCAGACGCTCTGCCCGAGACCGTCACGGTCGACGCCCCACCGGCTCGCCAGACCGGCGACGATGTGCAGCCCGCGCCCGTCGGCCGCGTCCAGGCCCGCAGCCCGCATCCGGGGCGTCGACGCCGCCCCGCCGTCGGTGACCCGGACCCGGACGTGCTGCCCGTCGCCCTCGGGGCGCAACCGCCAGGCCACCCGGACCACTCCACCGGGAAGAGGGTCGGCGTGCCGGACCGCGTTGCCGACCAGCTCGGCGAGGACCGCCACCAGATCGGTCAGCAGGATCGGCGGCACCTCGTCGGCGAGCACGGCGGCCAGCCGGTGCCGGGCCAGGCGCGCGCCACTCGCGTGGTGGGGCACCACCACGCACCAGGACCGCTCCGCCGACCTCGCCGACACGCCCGTGCCTCCTTGCCGCATACCTCGTGCCGGTGGGATTTCACCCGCGCGGCAGCCGCACCTCTGCGACGGTACCCCCACCCGCCCCTGGTCGGAGCGATACCCACCCGTTCCGCCGCTCCACGATCCGGCGGACGAGGTAGAGACCGAGCCCCGCACCGGGATAGCGCCGCCGGTCCCCCGACTCACCCTGCCAGAACCGCTCGAAGGCACGTTCCACGTGCTCCGGCCGGATGCCGATGCCCCGGTCGACGACCCGGAACGCGACGGTCCGCTCGTCGGCGTCGGCGCTGATCCCGATCGGGGAGCCGGGTGGGGAGTACTTGTCGGCGTTGGTGGTCAACTCGGTCAGGACGGTCGCCAGATCGGCCCGGTCACCGAGCGCCGGGGGCAGGTCGGCGGGCAGATCGAGGACGATCCGCTGCCGTAGCTCGGTGGGGAGGCCGGTGACCGCCGTCCGGAGCGCCTCGACGAGGTCCAGCGCGGTCGGCGGGGTGTCCGCGCCCGGTCCGAGGTCGGTGGCGGAGGAGAGCAGCCGATCGACCAGGCGGGCCAGCTCGTTGGCCCGTTGACCGATCACCCGGGCCGCCTTCCGGCGGTCCGCGTCGGTCAGGGAGTCCCAGTGGTCGGTGAGCGTGTTCGCGTATCCCTTGATGACGGTGACCGGCGTGCGCAACTCGTGGCTGGTCACCGCGACGAAGAGGTCCCGTTCCTGGTCGCGGTGTTGCTGGTTGGTGATGTCGCGGAAGGTCGCCACCCGCAGGGCGCCCGGCCCGGGCAGCTCACCGGAGGCGATCCGGAGCCAGCGGCCGTCCGGCAACCGGTGGTCGAGCACCTGGCCGGGCGGCGGCAGCGGGAACGGTAACGGCTGGCCGAGGGCCTGCCCGGCGCTGCGGCCGGTCATCTGGGCGGCGGCCGGATTCCACAGCCGCACGTAGCCGTCCCCGTCGACCACGGCCAACCCGTCGGCGAGCGCGGCCACCACCGGCCCGTCGCCGTGCACCGGTAACCCGGTCTGGTCGCCGTACATGTGGGCGATGCAGGAGGCGAGGTAGCCGATCACCGCGCTCTCGCCGGTGGCCTCCCCGTCCGCCGTCTGGTGGAGGGCGTGCAGGCTGCCGACCGGCCGGCCGGCGATCTCGGCACGCGCCGCGACCAGCCAGCAGAGCCCCCGTCGGGTCAGCTCCTCGGCCAGGTTGCCGGTGAACCGGTCGGCCCGGACCCGCTGCACCCGGGGACCGTGCATCAGACAGGCGGTGGCCGGGTCGGAGGGGGGCAGCGGACGGCCGACCGCCCACTCGGCGGCGCCGGTCGCCGCGATCACCCGGCCACCGTTCGGGGTGAACTCCACGAACGCCATCCCCGCCGCGCCCAGGGCGGGCTGGGCCACCCGGAGCAGTTGGGTGAGGACGGGCAGCCCGCTGTCACCCGAGTTGATCCTCTCGACGACGACGGTGTGGCCGGCGACGAGAGCGGCGTAGTCGGGTCGCTCCGGCATGCCCCAGAGTGTGCCTTCCCGAACGGATTCCCGACACCCCAGACCCGGTTCGGTCCGGCCGTGCCGGTCGGTCGCATCGCTACGGTCGGTCAGGCCGTGCCGGTGGGTCGCGCCGTGCGGGTCGGTCCCGGGGCGCGGGTCAGCCACGTCGGGCCAGGGCCAGGGCCGGCCGGTCGGTGATGATGCCGTCCACCCCGGCCGAGAGGACCAGGTCGAGGTCGTCCGGCTCGTTGACCGTCCAGACGTACACCTGGTGGCCGGCCGACCGCAGCGCCGGAAGAAGCCGTGGCCGGGCCCGGATCAGGGCGATGCCCGGCCCGGCGATCCGGGCGCCGAAGGGCAGTCTGCCCGGTCGCAGCCAACCCGGCAGCGTGTCCAGCAGCAGCACGGTCGGCAGCGCCGGGGCGAGTTCCCGGGTACGCCGCACCGCCAGCGGCGAGAACGACATCACGGTGACCCGCACCGGGTCGTCCGGTCCGGGCTCGGTGAGGCCGTACCGGCGCAGCAGCTCGACCAGCCGCCGTTCCACGTTCCCGCCGTACCGGGTGGGGTGCTTGGTCTCGACCAGCAACCGGACCGGGCGGTTGGCCTTGCATACCGCGTCGAGCAGCCGCTCCAGGGTGAGCAGCCGGGTCCGGGTGGGGTCGACCGGCTCGTCGGCGTCGAGCGGGCCGCAGCCCGGGTGCCACGAGCCGAAGTCGAGCGCGTCCAACTCGGCGAGGGTACGGGTGCTGACCCGGCCCCGCCCGTTGCTCGTCCGGTCCAGCCGCCGGTCGTGCACGCAGACCAGGTGCCCGTCCCGGGTCAGCCGGACGTCGCACTCCAGTCCGTCGGCGCCCTCCTCGAGTGCCCGCAGGTACGCCGCGAGGGTGTGTTCGGGCAACGCGGCGGAGGAACCGCGGTGGGCGAAGACCAGTGGCCCCCTCATCTCCGTCGGCCTAGACGACCTGACCGGGGGCTCCGCTGTCGGTGGTCACCGGCCGACCGGCGGCAGCCCACTGCTGCATCCCGCCCTCGACGTTGCGGACCCGGTTCCACCCGTTCTGCGTCAGGTGCGCGACGACGTGCGCCGAGCGACCGCCGGACCGGCAGATCACCGCGACGTCGACGTCGGTGGGCACCTCGGCGAGCCGGGCGGGCAGTTCCATCATGGGCACGTGGTGCGCGCCGGGCGCGTGCCCCGCCGCCCACTCGCCGTCCTCCCGCACGTCCAGCAGGTAGGTGGCGTCGGTGATGTCGTTCACGGTCACGGTGGGAATCTCGGGTCCGAACACGGGTACCAAGACTAGACCCTCGGGCCGCTTCAGAGTGAGTTCACCCACTGCGGATTCGCGGCGGCCCAGCGTGCCATCCGCGCGCCCCGGACGGCCCCGAAGAGTTCGGTGCCGTCGCCGTCCAGGACGACGTACGACACCTGGTCGATGAGCTGCGGCGACGAGGGCACCCGGACGCCGACCAGCCCCTCGGCGGGAAGTGCGCGCAGCGCCAGGACCAGGTCCTCCAGGGGTACGCCGTTGGTGTCCACGGTCAGCGAGTCGCCCACCGCCCGGATCAGCGAGTCCAGCTTCAGCGGGTCGCCGAGCAGGTCGGTCTGGCCGGCCCGGTCGAGCATCGCCCGGAGCAGCTGCTGCTGGTGTCGCTGTCGGTCGTAGTCGCCCCCGGGCAGGTCGTAGCGCTGCCGGACGTAGTCCAGCGCGGCGGCCCCGTCCATCTGCCGGCAGCCGGGGGCGAAGACGGTGCCGGTGTGTACCGACCGGACCGGGGTGTCGACACACATCCGGACGCCGCCGAGCAGGTCGACCACCCGGCGGAGCCCGGTGAAGTCGACCACGGCGGCACCGTCGAACTCCAGGCCGGTGAGCCGGTGCAGGGTGGCCGAGAGCAGCCGGGCACCGCCGTCGCCCCCACCCCCGAGGTCGTACGCAGCGTTGATCTTGTCCCGTCCGCCGCCGTACCCGTTGGCGGCGGGTGGGATGGCGACCAGCAGGTCACGGGGGACGGAGATCAGGTACGCCCGGCGTAGCCCGGCGGGCAGGTGCACGATCAGGATGGTGTCCGAGCGCTGGTCGGCGTCGTCGGCGCCCCGGAACCGGTCGGAGCCGACGAGCAGGTAGTTCAGTGGCCCGTCCGGATCGGTCCGGCCCCGGCGTGCGTCGTCGTCGAGCAGGTGCCCCCGGGCCACCGCGCGGTCGTACCGTTCGGTGAGCACTCGTACCCCGACCACCGCCGCCACCGCGACCAGGGCCAGGGTGAGACCGACGCCGACCAGGATCCGGGCCCAGCGCGGCGCACCGGTGCCCACCGGCCCCGACCCGGTCCGCGCTGACCTGGACGTGACGCCTCCCCCGTAGCCTGAGACGAGCTCTGCTCACCTCAGGCTACGAGGCCATTTCGCGTTACGAGTGGCCTTTGCCCGATTCGGTGGATCTGGTCCGGGCTGCCCGGGCCCGGGGGTCACTTCCTGGTGGAGAGGACGCCCGGGTTGGCGAAGACGAACTCGGCGAGCCGGTCCTCCTTGACCGCCGTGAACATGTCCATGGTCAACGGGCTGAGCGCCTCGCGGCCGTGCTCGTTGACGTGGAAGGTGCCGTTGTTCGTCCGCAGCATGGTCAGCTCGTTGTCGGTGACCCCGCGCATGGTGAAGACCAGGTCCGCGATCTCCGCCCGGCCGGTGTCCAGGATCAGCGTGTCCCCGGCGGCGTCCAGCAGCGCCTTCAGCTTCAGCGGGTTGGTCATCCCCCCGTCGCTGATCGCCTTCTTCGCCATCGCCTTGATCAGCTGCTGCTGGTTCTGCTGGCGGTCGTAGTCGCCGTTCTTCAGGCTCTTCCGTTGGCGGGAGTAGTCCAGGGCCTCCCAGCCCTCCATCTCCCGGCAGCCCTTCTTGTGCACCACCGGGGTCCGCTCCTTGCCGGTCTTCTTGGCGTCGGCGTTCCACATCGGCTTGCCGTCGACGTACGACATGTGGATCGACTCGACCTCCTGGCTGACGCAGATGCGCACGCTGCCCAGGGCGTCGATCACCTTCTTGAACCCGCCGAAGTTGATGATCGCCGCGCCGTCGAAGCTCACCCCGGTCATCTTCTTGATCGTCTGCGCCATCAACTGGGCGCCTCCGGCCCAGCCGCCACCGTTGCGCGCCCCGTACTGGAACGCGGCATTGATCTTGTCGGTGGTGCCGGAGAAGCCCGTCTTCTTGAAGGCCGGGATCTGCGCCTCGGTGTCCCGGGGAATCGAGATCAGGTACGCCTGGTCGTGCGTCGCCGGGATGTGCAGGATGATGATGCTGTCCGCCCGGACGTCGTCGGCCGCCCAGCTCGCCCGGGCGTCCACGCCGAGCAGCAGCATGTCGATCGGGCCCTCAAGGGTGTCGCCACCCTCGGCGTCGCTCTTGCCGGCGTCGCCGAGCAGATTCTGCTGGGAGATGTTCCCCGTGGCCTGACCGATGAGCGCCTTGCTGCCCACGATCGCGGCACCGCTGGTCATCATCAGCATCGCGCCGACGACCACGGTGATCCGGGCCCAGAGCGGGTCCTTGCGCCGTTTCCGCTTCGGGGGTGTGTCTGTACCACGACCGCCACCACGGCGGGGCGGCGGAACGACGGAGGCGGAAGCCCGGCCTGCGGGGGCGGATTCCCGCGACGGAGGGCGACGGCGGGCCTGAACCGGCATGCGTGCTCCAGCTCGATATCGGGGGCGGGATCACTTTACGGATCCGCCCCCGATCTGGCGAGTTCATCCCGTAGTTATTTTCCGGTTCGCCGGCCGTCACCGCCGATTGCTGGCCGAACGGCTGATTTACAGAAACCGATCGGCGGCCGGTGCGCCGGTAAAGGGCGCCCCGACCGCCGATCGGTGCTGACGTCTGTCGAAGCATTAACCGCCGTTGGATTTGGCGGGCTGGTTCGCCTTGACCCATTCGGTCATCCGGTCCCCGGCCATGGCCCGGTACATCGCCAGCGCCTTCTCCCGGTCGGAGACCACCACCGACTCGCCGTCGATGGTCTCGCTGCCCAGGTGCGGGCTGGTCACGAAGGTGAGGTTCTCGCCGCGCAGCTTCCGGAACTGCAGCCCCATGTCGACCAGCGAGAACCCCTCGTCCACGGTCACCGCGGCGGTCACCGACTTGAGGAAGGCGTTGAGTTTACCCGGGTTGCCCAGCGTTCCGCTGCTGGCCGCCTTGTCCATCAGGGCCCGGAGGAACTCCTGCTGGTGCCGCATCCGGGCGAAGTCGCCGTCCGGGAACTGCTTACGCTGCCGGATCCAGTCCAGCGCCTCGGCCCCGTTCATGTGGTTGATGCCCTTGGTGAAGGTCCGGTACGGCTTGTGGATCGAGGTGACGGTCCGTTCCACCGGCAGGTCCACCCCGCCGAGCGCGTCGGTGACCTGCTTGAACCCGGCGAAGTCGACCGCCATCACGTGATCCAGGTGCACGTCGGTGAAGCACTCCACCGTCCGTACCGCCAACGGCAGGCCACCGAAGGCGAACGCCGCGTTGATCTTTCCGCGCTGGCCGGACCCGCACTCCGCGTTCGCGCTCTCGGGGATCGGCACGTAGAGGTCGCGGGGGATGGAGACCAGGTAGGCCTCGGCGTGGCTCGACGGGATGTGCATCACGATGATGGTGTCCGCGCGCCACTTGCTGGACTGGTCGACGGGCGCGTCCGGGTCCCGCGAGTCGCTGCCGACCATCAGGATGTTGAGCGCGCCGTCGACCGCCTTGGCCGGCCGCCCGCCGGTGATCTCGGAGAACGGGTCGGTGCGGGCCAGGTCCTCGTCCAGACCCCGGGCGTAGACCCAGGCGCCCACGCCACCGAGGAGCGCCAGCACCAGCACGGCGACCCCGGCGACCAGCGCGATCCGGCCCCAGCGGGGCCGGGGACCCGGCCGGCCGGAGCGCCCGGGGCCACCCGGACCGGTTGGACCGGTCGGACCGGTCGGACCGAGTGATCCGTCGTCGGCCGGTGCGGGTCCGGCACCGGCCCGGTGCCGCTCGCCGGCCGGCGGGGCCGGACGGGACCGTCGGCCCGGGCCGGAGCCCGGGACCGAGGCGCGCCCGGCGGAGCCCCGGTGCAGGTACAGGAGCGGGAGACCGGCTGACGAGGTCGCTGACATGTAACTCAGGGTACGGACCCGGAGCCAGTCACGCCTTCAGGTGAAGCTCAGCCAACCGCCGAACTCCGGTGGGGAAATCAGCCCAACCGCTTCCGGAAGTGGTCGATCGTGCGTCGGAGGCCGTCCTCGGGCGCGACCCGGGGCTCGTACCCGAGCAGGTCCCGGGCCCGGGTCAGGTCGGGCCGCCGCATCTCCGGGTCGTCGGCGGCGCGGGTGACGTAGGTCACCTCGGACGTGCTGTCGGAGAGCGACACGATCAGTTCGGCGAGCTGCCGCATCGACATCTCGTGCTCGGTGCCGCAGTTGATCGGCCCGGTCTCGGTCGAGTCGAGCAGCAGGAGGATGCCGCGTACCAGGTCGTCGACGTAGCAGATGGAACGGGTCTGCGCCCCGGTGCCGTGCACGGTGATCGGCTTGTCCCGCAGTGCCTGGGCGATGAAGGTGGGGATGGCCCGACCGTCGTCCGGCCGCATCCGGGGGCCGTACGTGTTGAAGATCCGCACGATGGCGACGTCCAGGCCGTGGCGCCGGTGGTAGGCCATCGTGGCCGCCTCCGAGAACCGCTTGGCCTCGTCGTAGACACTGCGGACGCCGATCGGGTTGACGTTGCCCCAGTACGTCTCCCGCTGCGGGTGCTCCTTCGGGTCGCCGTACGCCTCGGAGGTGGAGGCCAGCAGGAACCGGGCCCCGTCGGCGACCGCCCGGTCGAGCAGGTGCAGCGTGGCGACCGAGCCGACCCGGAGGATCTCGATCGGGATGGCGGCGAAGTCGGTCGGACTGGCCGGGGACGCCATGTGCAGGATCGCGTCGAAGCGTTCCGCCAGTGCCGGGTGGTGGGTCGGCAGGCCGTCCGAGATGTCCGCCTCGACCAGCGTGAAGGTGGGGCGCTCGGCGAGATGGGCGACGTTCTCCTTGGATCCGGTGATGAAGTTGTCCACCGCGACCACCGTGCAACCGCGGTCGAGCAGCACGTCGACCAGGTGCGACGGGACGAAACCGGCACCGCCGGTGACAAGAATGCGGTGACCGGCACCGAAACGGGGAGCTACCTTCATGCCGGCCAGCCTACTCAGCGGTGCCGGTCCGCGCCGTGCCGCACGCCGGGGTTGGGCTGGTGTGGTTGCAGGGGTCCCCTCCTACCGCAGCTGATGAGGAGGGGACCCCTGCAACCGCCGGAGCGGTCGGTGGACGAGTGGACGACCTGTCAGTGGGCGCCGGCCCCGGTCAGGGCACGGACCTCCAGTTCGGCGTACTTCTCCTCGTCGCTCTCCTTCGAGATCACGGTGCCCAGCCAGCCGCAGAGGAATCCGAACGGGATGGAGAGCAGCCCCGGGTTGGACAGCGGGAACCACTGCCAGTCGTGATCGGGGAACATCGACGTCGGCTGTCCGGAGACCACCGGCGAGAAGAAGACCAGCAGGACCGCCGAGAGCAGGCCGCCGTAGATTGCCCAGACCGCCCCGGAGGTGTTGAACCGTCTCCAGAACAGGCTGTAGAGGATCGCCGGCAGGTTGCCCGAGGCGGCGACCGCGAAGGCCAGCGCCACCAGGAACGCCACGTTCAGGTTCTGCGCGTAGATCGAGAGCAGGATGGAGACCGCGCCGATGACCAGGGCGGAGAGCCGGGCCACCCGGACCTCCTGCCGTTCGGAGGTCTGGCCGTTCTTGATGACGTTGGCGTAGAAGTCGTGCGCGATGCTCGACGAGGAGGCCAGGGTCAACCCGGCCACCACCGCCAGGATGGTGGCGAAGGCCACCGCCGCGATGATCGCCAGCAGGGCCGCACCGCCCAGGTCGCCGCCGAGGAAGTCGACGCCGAGCACCTCGGCGAGCTGTGGTGCGGCCGTGTTGCCCGCCTTGTCCTGGGCGGTGATCGCCTCACCGCCGACCAGGGCCGCCGCCCCGAAGCCGAGGGCCAGGGTGAGCAGGTAGAAGGTGCCGATGATGCCGATCGCCCAGAGCACGCTCTTGCGGGCCGCCTTCGCGGTCGGCACCGTGTAGAAGCGGATCAGGATGTGCGGCAGGCCCGCCGTGCCGAGCACCAGGGCGATGCCGAGCGAGAGCAGGTCCATCTTGTTGTAGAACGTCTGGGTGGCGTTCCCGGCCACCTCGACGCCGTACCGCAGCCCCGGTTCGAGGAAGGCGTTGCCCTTGCCCGAGGAGGCGGCGGCGTCGCCGAGCAGCGACGACAGGTTGAACTTGTACTTCGCCAACACCAGCAGCGTCATCACCAGCGCGCCGCCCATGAGCAGGAACGCCTTGACGATCTGCACGTACGTGGTGCCCTTCATCCCGCCGACCGTGACGTAGATGATCATGAGCGCGCCGACCAGGATGATGGTGGCTACCTTGGCGGTGTCCGCGTCCATGCCGAGGAAGGTCGTCCCCGGCCGGATGCCGAGCAGGAGCGCCACCAGGGCGCCCGCGCCGACCATCTGGGCCAGCAGGTAGAAGATCGACACGGTGATGGTGGAGGCCGCGGCGGCGGTCCGGACCGGCCGCTGACGCATCCGGAAGGCCAGTACGTCGGCCATCGTGTACCGGCCGGAGTTGCGCAGCAGTTCGGCGACGAGCAGCAGGGCCACCAGCCAGGCGACCAGGAATCCGATCGAGTAGAGGAAGCCGTCGTAGCCGTACAGGGCGATGATCCCGGCGATGCCCAGGAACGAGGCCGCCGACATGTAGTCGCCGCCGATCGCCATGCCGTTCTGGAAACCGGAGAAGGACCGGCCGCCGGCGTAGAAGTCGGTGGCCGTCTTGGTCTGCCGGCTGGCCCAGATGGTGATGGCGAGGGTGGCCGCCACGAAGACCAGGAACAGGGTGATGGTCAGGTTCCGGGCGGTGGTGTCGCCCGCCTCAGCCGCGAGGACCATCCTCATGGTTCACCTCCCCGATCTCGGCGCGGATCCGGTCGGCGACCGGATCGATCTTCCGGTCGGCGTACCGGGCGTAGAGCCAGGCGATCAGGAACGTCGAGACGAACTGGAGCAGCCCGAACACGAGTGCCACGTTGACGTTGCTGCCGAAGAGCTTCGTGCCCATGAAGTCCCGCGCGTACGCGGAGAGGATCACGTAGAGCGCGTACCACAGGAAGAAGGCCACGGTCATCGGGAAGACGAAGCCGCGCAGCGCACGGCGGAGACCGGCGAACTCGTCCGACCGCTGTACGGCGAGGTACCGCTCGCTGTTCGTCGGGGCGGGGGTGGGTGTGTCCGTCGACATCTGTAGATCACCACCTTTCGCGGGCGTGGGGTGTTCCGCGCACGGTAGGGACGGTGCTCGCTGCCGGGAAAGGCGCAGATCGGTGCCGGTCGCTGGCTGCGCTGAACGGGCAGTTGGCTGCGCCGAGTGACCTGGGTCACTTCGCCCAGCGGTCAGGTGGCCGTACTCCGGTTCAGTTGGCGAAGAGGCCGCTGGCCGAGGCGTGGTGGACGATCTCCCCGTCGAACGCATACCGGACGGTGACCAGCCAGCCGTCCGGGTGGTCCGGCGCGGACTGGTGTCCACCGAGCCGGATCCGTACCTGCTGCCCCTGGGCCGCGGCCTCGAAGAATCCGTGGTCGGCGGCGAGCCGTACCGTCTGGTATCCGTAGCGACGCCGGACCGCCACTGCGGCTGCCGCAGCCGTCCACACCGTCGCCGGTACCGCCGTGCCGTCGCCGTCGAGGCAGGTGAGATCGAACCGGCCCCGGCCGGCGTGGGCCAGCCCGATCAGGGCGTCCGCGCCGGCACCCTGCGCGGCCTGGCACAGCCTGCGGGCCAGACCGGGCCACTGCCGGGCGGGTACGTCGACCGCGTTGACGACGACGTGGTCGGTGGAGCCGCTGCGCAGCTTGACGAAGCGGATGTTCAACGTCCTACCTGTTCAGGAGAGGCGGGAGTCCTCGGGACGGCGGTGTCCCCGGAACGCGTGGAGGCCGGAGCCACGACACGGACGGCGGCACCCGACACGGCCGTCAGGTCTGGCTTCCGCCCGGTGGGGCGGAGTTGGCCTGCGGAAACATGCGGATCGGGGACGTGCCGACGGGCACGACGCTCGGTCGCCACCACCATGGCCAGGGCCAGCGCCGCCACCACCAGGAGCATGGTGGGCAATCCGTACCGGTCGGTGAGCGCGCCCACGAGGAGGACGGTGACGGTCATCCCGGAGAACGCCACGCCGTAGAAGAGGACCATGACGGCGGGCAGATCGGGCTGGGCGGTGCGGCTGAGCACCACCCCGAAGGACATCAGATAGACGATCTCGAAGACCATCGTGTAGACGAAGTAGCTGGCGAAGGCCGGCACCGTCGAGTGGGTGGCGAAGGGCACCAGCATCAGCCCTGCGGTCAGCACGAACAGGACCCGGACCGGCAGCCGCCAGCGACCCGGCAACCCCAGCATCACCAGGACCATCCCGGCGACGATCCCGGATACGCTCACCGCCTCCAGCCAGGCCGCCCCGTTGGCCGGCATGCCCAGCCAGGTCAACGGCAACCAGACCCGGGCGATCTGGTTCACCCCCTGGAACAGCACCACGGTCGCGACCAGGTAGCTGAGCGCGCGGGCCAGCTCCGGGTCCCGGCCGATCACGGTCAGCGAGCGTCGCCACACGCCGGTCGTCGTGGCGCCCTCGGCAGGGGCGCTGGCCGGAGCCGGTGCGAGCGGCAGGGCCCGGCAGCAGGCCGCCGAGACCGCGAAGCCGACCGAGGCCAGCCCGGCCACCACCACCACCGGGACCTGGCCGATCACCACACCGCCGATCAGGCCACCCGCCGCCGAGCCGAGAAAGTACGCGCTGTTCAGCAGGGTGTTACCCCGCTCCACCAGCTCCGCCGGCAGGTACGTCTTGATGGCGACCCCGCGCGCCGACTTCGTCGTCATCTCCAGGAAGCCCCGAGCCACGAGCAGCAGGAACACCGCCCAGAAGGCGTGCCCGAAGGCCACCCCGACGCCGATCGACACCACTACCGAGACCAGGTCGAGCCGGACCAGGAGTTGCCGGGTGGGTAGCCGGTCACAGAGTCGGGTGGCGATCGGCATCAGGACGATGAGCGGCAGGTACTGCGCGGCAAAGACCAGCCCGGCGGCGAGGGCCTGACCGCTGCGCTGGTAGTACGCCACGGAGAGCGCGACGAGCAGCAGGCCGGTGCCGACCGTGCTGACGAACATGCTGCTCCACAGCGCGACGAACGGCCGGGACCGGGCCAGCGTACGGAGACTGCTGCCGGCGGCTTCCATGGCGACGCCTTCCTCGGTCGGCCGGTCCGTCACCGGATCAGCGGAACGCCGATGCTCTTCTCGAACAGGTCCAGCAGCACGTCCGCCTCCCGGCTCGCTTCGGCCAGGCCCTCCGCCCACACCTGGTACCGGGCGAGAATCTCCAGCTCCCCGACCTGCGCCCCCGGCGTCAGCCGGTACGGGTCGAAGGCGATCACCCGGTCGCGGTAGTGGTCGAGCCAGTCCAGCTCGATCTCGTCGGCCAGCCGGCCCGCCCGCAGCGGCATGAGTTTCCGGGTGGTCACGCTGGAGTGTGCCGCCGGCAGCGGTTCCTCGATCTCCTGCCCCAGGTGGATCCGGATCAGGCTGTCGTGGATGTTCAGGCCGGTCACGTGCTGGTAGAGGCTCGGCATGACGCCGCCCATCAGCCGGGGGTTCGCCTCCACCAGGACCGGCCCGTCCGCCGTGACCATCAACTCGATGTGGAAGATGCCCAGGTCCAGCCCGAGCGCCCGGCAGACGTCCTCGGCGTACGCGAAGCACTGCCCCGCCGTCTCCGGCGACACGTCGGCGGGCATGAACGCGCCCATCTCGACGCACTCGTTGCTGATCGCCCGGGGCCGCCCGGAGAGCATGAACCGGTGGAACCGACCGTTCCCGGCGCCCAACTCGGCGGAGACCAGCTCCCCGAGGAGGTACTGCTCGATCAGGACACCCCGGGTGAACTGGTCGTGCATGAGCCGGGGGAGGCGGGCGACCTCGTCGAGTACCCGGCGGGCGGCCTGTTCGACCTCGGCGGGGGTGTCGGCGCGGAACGCGAGGATGCTGTCCGCGCCGCTCGGCGGCTTGACGATGACCGGCAGGCCGATCGCGTCGGCCGCCCGGACCGCCTCCTCGACGGTGGCCGACACCGCGTACCGGGCCGAGGCCAGCCCGGCGGCGGCGAGCCGCTCGCGCGTACGGCCCTTGTGCCGGGCGGTGACCACCGCGTCGGTGTCGGTGAAGGGCAGACCGAGCCGGCGGGCCATCAGCGCGGTGGCCTCCACGCAGAACTCGTTCTGCGTGATCACCGCGTCGACGGGTTCCTCGGCCAGGACCTCCCGTACCACTGCGGTCAGCGCCTCGACGTCACTGGCCATCTCGATCGGACGCAGCCGGTGCACGGCCGCGAGGACGGCTGCGGTGTCGGCGTTGTCGGGGTACATCCGGTAGGTGGTCGAGGTGATCAACGTGACCCGGTGCCCGGCCGCCATGGCCCGCCGCATCGCATCCATTCCGGGCACGTTGGAGTCGACGAAGAGAACGTGTGCCATCGATTCGCCTTCCGCGTTACGTCAGTGCTGGTAGATGGGGAATCGGCTGGCGAGTTCCTCGACCTGGGTCCGGACCTCGGCCTCGATCTTCGTGACGTGGTTGGGTTGGTGGATCAGGCCGTCAAGGACGTCGGCGACGAGTCCGGCCAGGATCCGCAGCTCCGGGTCGCGCAGTCCCCGGGTGGTCACCGCGGAGGTGCCGAAGCGGAGCCCGGAGGTGACCGACGGCTTCTGCGGGTCGCCGGGGACGAGGTTCTTGTTGCAGGGGATTCCCGCGTTCTCCAGGCTGCGTTCGGCGAGGTCGCCGGTGAGGCCGTGTCGACGCAGGTCCACCATCACGATCGGGGTGTCCGTTCCGCCGGTGACGATGTCGTAGCCGCGCTTCTGGAGCACCGAGCCCAGCCGCCGGGCGTTGTCCAGCACCGCCTGCGCGTACTCGGTGAAGGCGGGTTCGAGCGCCTCGCCGAAGGCGACCGCCCGTGCGGCGATGAACTCGGGGAGCGGACCGCCCTGCACCCCCGGGAAGATCGCGGAGTCGAGTTTGCGGCCCAGCTCGGGATCGTCGGTGAGGATGAGTCCGCCGCGCGGGCCGCGCAGGTTCTTGTTGGTCGTGCTGGTCACCACGTGGGTGTGGGGAAAGGGGGAAGGGTGGACCCCGGCCGCCACCAGTCCGGCGAAGTGGGCGATATCGGCGAGCAGGTACGCCCCGATCTCGTCGCAGACCGCGCGGAGCCGCGCGAAGTCGACCGCCCTCGGGTACGACGAGCCGCCGGTGATCACCAGCTTCGGTCGGTGCTGGCGGGCCAGGTCGGTGAGCTGGTCGTAGTCGATCAGTCCGGTCTCCGGGTCGATGCCGTATGACACGACGGTGAAGTAGCGGCCGGAGAAATTCGAGCGCAGACCGTGGCTGAGATGCCCACCCGCGTCGAGGGACATGCTCAGGACGGTGTCGCCCGGTTGGAGTAGCGCGAAGAACACGGCCTGGTTCGCCTGGGTTCCGGAATGCGGCTGGACATTCGCGTACCGACACTTGAACAGCTCTTTTGCCCGATCGCGGGCGAGGTTCTCGATAACGTCGAGATTGTCCATTCCGGCGTGGTACCGCTTCCCCGGATAGCCCTCGATCGTGGTAAATGAAACGATGGAGCGAAATGCCTCCCGAGTTGCCCGACTCGTGTAGTTTTTGGGTGCGAGCAGCTCCAGCTGGCGTTGCTGGCGGTGCTCCTCGCGCTCGATCGCGCCCCGCATCAGAGGGTCGGTCTCGCTCAGTTCCGTGGTGAAGAATGCGGTGGTCGCCTCGCGGGCCGCGCGCGTGGACATCGATCCTCCAATGAGGAAAAGCATTGCGGCGGATCGGGTTGATTGGCGCGTGCTCGGCGATTGTGGGCAAGAGCGTACAACCCAGTGGCGGGGGTAATTCAAACAGCATCGATGGCTGCTGTCAACCGCGTCGAACGTTTTATCTATTGCTTCATCTGTAAGTGACGCCGGTCGATGGCAGATGATTGTTACATAACTACGCCGTGATCTTGGGTGGGCGTGCTGAACTGCACGTTGAATGGTTGTTTACCTATCGGCTTCTGTGGCCGTCGGCATCAATGTTAATTACTGATTGCCGGAGATGTTGCGGCTCGCGTCGGGTTGCGCAACGCACGGTCACCCCCGGATGGGCCGGGCAGCACGGCCCGCCCGATGCCCCGCACGGGCAACGTCCAGGACCCGGATGCCTTCGGCCCTGGGCGATGGGGACGCGGCCGGTCGCCGTCGAGGGGATGGGTGGGAAGCGGCCGGGTTCCGGCTCAGCCCGTCAGCGTGCGGTAACGGCCCCGGTGGTGCAGCAGCGGCTCGGCCTCGGCGGCCAGGCTGACCGTCTCGACGATCCCCTCGACCAGCAGTCCCCAGCCGCACTCGCGGCTGCCGTCGAGGCGGCAGCCGACCCAACCCCCGGCGTCGACCGGCACCGGCCCGTACGGGGACTCGAGCCACTCGTCGAGCGCGAAGAGGCCGCCGGGAGAGGGGAACAGCCCGGCGAAGCGGTCGGCGAGCTGGCGATGTGCGGGGCCGAGTACGGCGACGGCGAACCGACCCGTCTCCTCGACCGCCGCCCACAGGTCCGCCTCCGGGTCCACCAGCCCGAGCAGCCGGTCCGGTTCCCCCTCGGCGACCAGGGTCGACGATACGGTCAGCCCGGCCGGCCCGGGAGCGGTCCAGAGGGTCACCGGGGACGCCAACCGCCCCCGTAGCCGTCGGGCCGGTGACCGTTGCCCGGCCGGCGTGGCGAACGGGTCGACGTGGTGGATCTCCGCGCCCGGTTGATGATTCACGTGAAACATTGTGACCCGGCGAGCGGACCGGCGGGCCTCACCGCCCATCATCCGACCGGGCGGCGGCCACCACCTCGGGGTCGGCGCAGCCGGCCGCGAAGCCGGCGATCCGGCGGCGGATGTCCCGGCCGAGCAGCCACGTCCCGATCCGCTCCGCCACCGGACGCAGGAGCGCCGGGCGGCACCGGAAGTTGTACCGCCAGGTGGCGACCGTCGTATCCGCCTCGGGCCCGGGGGCGAACCGCCAGCCGCCGGCGAACACCTCGAAGAACCAGGGACCCCGGACCATCTTCATCCCGACGTGACTCGGTGGCGCGTACGAGACGTACTCGCTGACCATGAGCAGGCCGTGTCGGGAGCGGGTGACCGTGCGCACCCCCTTGCCGGGTCGGGTCGCCCCGTCGGCGAAGTGCTGGTCCCGGACGAACGGGTCCCACCGGTAGCGCACCGACCCCACGGTCTGCGACACGGCGAACGCCAGCTCAGGCGGTACGGGGACGGTGGCAACCGCCTCGACAACGGGCATCGGCCCATTGTGCCGCGCCGTGGCACACGCGGCACGCCGCCGACGGGCCGCGCGACCCCAGCGGGGTGTGCGGAGGGCCTCTATCGTGCGGGCATGGTCTCCGTGACGCCGCAGCAGCTCGCCCAAACCCGGATCGTCGCCAGCGACGCCGTGCTCCGCAACGAGGTGGACTTCCGGGGCTACCCGCACCGCCACCTCGCGGTCATCGGCCGTCCGCGACTGATGAACAGCAATCTCACCCAGTTGCTCGAGGCCGTCGAGTACCTGTGCCAGTACGGGTGGGAGCTGGTCAACATCACCCCCGGCACCGGCGGCCACCTCTTCTACGCGTTCCTGCGCCGCCGCTGACCGGAGGCGGCGCAGGAACGCGACCGGTCAACGGCGCGGGGTCACCGCCGTCAGCAGCTCCGGAGCCCGGTTGTCCAGTACGTCACCGGCGAGGTACGCGCCGAGCAGCGCCGCACCCAGCCCGTACCCGAGCCCCAGTGGCGCGGCCAGCCAGAGCCAGGCGTCGCCGAGCAGCGCCGCCGCGACCACCATCGGCACCGCCGCGGCCGCTGAGCCGAGCATCGACACCAGGGTGAGCAGACCCTTGGCGATCCCGGCCCCGCTGTTCAGCGCGAAGGGGTTGCTCGTCTCCGGCAGCGAGTACGCCGCCAGCACCGAGACGAACGAGTTGATCGCCAGCCCCGCCCCGTACGTGGCGAGCAGGCTGCCCACCATCACGCCCAGCCAAGCCGGCCGGCCCAGCAGCACGGTCAGGACGACCGCGACGACGGCGAGCATCGGCAGCACGTACACCGAGAACGCGGCCATCCGGGCCTGCAGCTCCAGCCGACCGGGGACCCCGGCCACCACGTTGGCCGCGTACGCGCTGCCGTCGAAACCGAACTGGTTGGCCAGCGTGACCGCGGCGAGCAGGCCGACGAAGACCATCGAGACGCTGACCGTCACCGGGGAGGAGTCGGGGGTGGCCAGTTCCACGCCGTCCCCGGCGGTGAAGCTCGCCCCGCCGAAGTTGACCATGACGGGCACGAAGAGTCCGACCACCGCGATCGTGATCAGGTTCGCCCGCCGTCGGGCGTCCCGCCACCAGTAGCGGCACTCCCGGGCCACCAGCGCGCCGAACCGGTCCCGTCGGGCCCAGCCCACCGCACGCGGGAAGAGCTGCGCGACCGCCCCGCCGACCGGACCGCTGCGGGTCTTGGCCGGACCGGAGCTGGCCGCCCCGACCATCGCCGACTCCAACGACCGGGACCACCACACCAGCAGCGCGCCGATGGCCGCCACGGTGATCAGCAGCTTCACCGGGACCGCCCACGCCCGCCCCTCGGCCACGTCGATGCCGACCGTCCACGGAGCGCCGAACGGGGTCCAGCCGACCACCCGGGCCACCCCGGCCAGCCGGTCCCAGTCGGCGTCCTGCACGGCGGCGAGCACCACCAGCTGCAACGGACCGAGCAGCGCGGCGAGCGCCGCGAGCAGCACGGCCGCCAGGTCGCGGACCCGCCGGGACCGCAGCATGGTGGCGAAGGCGCTGGTGATCGCCCGGCTGGCCGCCACGCAGAGTAACAGCCCGGCGACCACCCCGACGGCGGCGGCCACGGCCGCCGCCGCACCACCGAGCGCCCCTGAGGTGACCACCAGCCCGGTCATGGCGAGCAGTGTCGCCACCGCCGGCACACTGACCAGGGCGGCGGCGAACAGCCCGGTGACCAGGGTGCGCCGGGACAGCGGCAGCAGCGCGAACCGGGCCGGGTCGAGCGTCTCGTCCACGCCGAAGAAGACCAGCGGCAGCAGCAGCCAGCCGAGCACCAGCAGGCCCCCGCCGAACGCGGCGACCATCAGCGCGTACCGGGACTCGTCGGCCAGCCCGGGGGCGGCGAGCAGGAAGAACCCGGTGCCGGCGAACCAGAGACCGGCGATCACGCCGCCGACGAAGAGGGCGACGCGCCAGCCCTGCCCCCGGAAGTTGTTGCCCATCACCCGCAGCTTGAGCCGGACGAAGTGGCGGGCCGAGACGGGACGGACCCGCTCGGCGGGCTCCGTCACCGCGACAGCCACGACAGCTCCTCGCCGGTCGCGGTACGTCCGCCGACCACCTCCACGAAGACCTGCTCCAGCGAGCGCTCCCCGCGCACCTCGTCGAGGGTGCCGACCCGCTTGATCGTCCCCTCGGCGAGGATGGCCACGTGCGAGCAGAGCCGCTCCACGACCTCCATGACGTGGCTGGAGAAGACCACCGTCCCGCCTCCGACGACGTACCGGTGCAGGATGTCGCGGATCAACGCCGCCGAGACCGGGTCGACCGCCTCGAACGGCTCGTCCAGCACCAGCAGCCGGGGGCCGTGCAGCAACGCGCAGGCCAGCCCGATCTTCTTCTTCATCCCGGCCGAGTAGTCGACCACCATGGTCCGGCCGGCGTCACCCAGGGCGAGCACGTCGAGCAGCTCCGCCGCGCGCTGGTCGACCACCGCCGGGTCCATGCCGCGCAGCAGGCCGTGGTACGCCAACAGCTCCGCGCCGCTGAGCCGGTCGAAGAGGCGTACGCCGTCGGGCATCACCCCGAGCAGTTGCTTGGCACGGACCGGGTCACCCCAGACGTCCTGGCCGAGCACCCAGGCGCCACCGGCGTCCGGCCGAAGCAGGCCGACGGCCATCGACAGGGTGGTCGTCTTTCCGGCGCCGTTCGGGCCGAGCAGCCCGTAGAACGACCCGGCCGGGACGTCGAGGTCGACGCCCGCCACCGCGACCTTGCTGTCGAACCGTTTGGCCAGCCCACGCAGCTGGAGGGCCGGGTGCGCAGAAGTCATGACCCGAAACTATCCGGCGGATGCCATCCGACTCTCCTGCTCAGGGACGATCTCGGCCTCCACCTCAGGGGACCACCCTCATCCGGGCGGCTGACCCTGATGATCGACGGCGATCGTCGAGCCGCAGGTGATCAGGCCGGGGCACGGAGCCGGACCATCCGTGCGACGAGCACCGCGACGCCGCCCAGCGCCGCAACGCCCAGCACCAGCGTGACCATCGGATACAGGTAGACGGCCTGGAGCCAGGAGATGTCCATGCCCCGGTAGAGGTAACTCACCACCCGGTGCAGCCAGACCAGGAGTGGCAACGGCAGCAGGTACGGCAGCAGCCGGACGAGGGTGGCCGGGCCGGATCGCCGCCGGTCCGCCCAGCGCCGGGACCGCCGGACGCCCCGGACGGCCAGGAACCCGGTGCCGATCGTGAGCAGGAGCAACCCGACGTCGATCAGGATCAGCGGGGTGGACGAGGGTGCCGGTGACACCGTACGGCCCTCGACCAGGTCGATGAGGCGCGCGCCGAGATCGGGGGCGTCCCCGTACTGGCCTCCGGCGTTCGCGAGGACCACGATGCCGTATCCGCTGGCCGGGAGCACGGCCTGGTACGCGGTAATGGTGATCAGGCCACCCGTGTGGTCGACCAGCGGCGCGCCGGACGGTGTCTCGCCGATGGTCCAGCCCAGACCGTACGAGCCCGTCGCGGGCCGGCGGTGCGTCTCGGCCAGCGCGGCGGCCGAGACCACCGGTGTACCGTCCGGGCCGCGCCCCTGGTCGTTCTGGGCGATCAGCCAGGCGGCCATGTCGTGCGCGGTGCTGAGCACCCCGCCCGATCCGGCACCGAAGGCCGGCGGTTCCGGCAGGGCGACGGCCTTCCCGGCGACCATCCGATGGCCCCGCGCACCGGGCGGCAGGTCGTCGGCGGTGGCGCCGGTGCGGCTGTCGGCCATCCCGAGCGGCCGGAACACGTGCTGGCGCAGGTAGTCGTCGAACGGCTGGCCGCTGACCACCTCGACGAGCCGGGCGGCGACCTGGTAGTTCGGGTTGTGGTATTCGAACCGGGTGCCGGGGTCCGCTGCCAGCCGGGCGGTCCGCATCGACGCGACCACCTCCCGGAGAGTGAGCCGGGTGGGCCCGCTGAACGGCCGGTACGTCGTGTCGGACATGCCGGAGGTCTGGTCGAGCAGATGGCGCACGGTGATCGCGGCGGCGCGGTCGTCGGCCATGGTGAACTCCGGCAGGTGCTCCCGGACCGGCGCGTTCAACCGGACCCGCCCGGCGTCCACCAGTTGCATCACGGCGAGCGCGGTGACCGACTTGCTGAGCGAGGCGACGGCCATGGGTGTGCGGTCGGTGACGGGAGCCCCGGTGGCGGTGTGCCCGTACCCGGCGGTGCGCACCACCTCGCGGCCCCGGATCACGGCGACAGCCATCCCGGGGATGCCGGTCGCTTCGCGGTACGCCCGGACGACGGCGTCGATCGAGGTGGCGTCGACCGGGGGAGCGGGTGCGTGGACGGGGGCGGCCGGAACGGCGAGGACGAGAGCGGCGAGGGCACGGATCAGCACCGTCCGAGCCTGGGGCGTGGTCGGGTCGTCCCGCATCGGACCGTGGTCCGAAGCGATGCCGGACCGACGTCGCTACGGTGGGTCCCGTGGCACCATCGGCCAGGACCCTCGCGCCCGTTTCGCCCCGGCTCTGGCGGTGGGCCTGGATCGCGGTCGACGCGCTGGCCGCGGCGGCCGTGATGACCGCGGTGGTGCTGATGAGACCCGCCTCGGGCTGGTGGGTGTGGTGCCTGGCCGGGCTGCTCGGACTGCCGCTGGCGGTCCGCCGGTGGTGGCCGGTGCCGGTCCTCGTCGTGGTGCTGCTGGCCACGGCCGCCGCGCTGATCGTGGGGATCGGCATCGAGATCGTCGTGTACGTGGTGGCGGTGGCCCTCTACCCCGTGGCGCTGTCGTCGGTCCGGGCCGCCGCCTGGGGCCTCGCCGCCGCGCTCGGCGGCGTGCTGGTGCCGGGCCTGGTCGACGCGTTCGTCGCCGGGCTGCCCATCGTCCCGGCCCGGGAGAACGTGGAGTCCTTCTCGACCACACCGGTGACGGTGACCGGCTACGGCACGGCGGTCATCGCCGCCTCATGGGTCCTGGCCTGGGCGGTCCGCACCCGGCAGCGGCACACCGGCCAGCTCACCGATCTGCGGGTCGCGCGGGCGATCGCCGAGGAACGGCTACGCATCGCGCGGGACGTGCACGACGTGGTGGGACACACTCTCAGCCTGATCACGATGCAGGCGGCGGTCGCGAACCACCTGGGCACCGGGCGGGAGGCCGCGTTGCGCACGATCGAGCAAGCGGGCAGGAGCGCGTTGGACGACGTCCGGACGGTGCTCGGCGGGCTGCGCGAACAGGGCGGTGCCCGGGAGAACGGTGGCCCACCGAGCCTGACCGACCTGGACCGGCTGGTCGAGGAGACCCGGGCGGCCGGCGTGGCGGTCACCGTCGACCGGGCGGACCTGTCGCGCGTACCGGCCGGGGTACGGACGTCGGCGTACCGGATCGTGCAGGAGGCGTTGACGAACGTACGCCGCCACGCCCGTGCTGCGCGTTGCCGGGTCACCGTCGCGGTGACCGACGACGGCCTCAGCCTCGCCGTGGTGGACGACGGCACGACAACGCACCGGACCGACCCGTCCGGGTACGGGTTGCTGGGGATGCGCGAACGCGCCGCCCTGCACCGCGGCAGTCTGTCCGCCGGACCCGAGGCGGATGGTGGCTTCGCCGTCCGTGCGACCCTGCCCTTCCGGACATGACCGGCGATCCGATCCGGGTGCTGCTGGCGGACGACGAACCGTCGTTCCGTGGCACGGTGAGCCGGCTGGTCGACGCGACACCGGGACTGACGGTGGTCGGCGAGGCCGGCACCGGCCGGGCGGCGGTCGCGCTCGCCGCCTCCCGCCGGCCCGACGTCGTCGTCATGGACGTGCGCATGCCCGATCTCGACGGCATCGCGGCCACCGCCCGGATCACCGCCGTGGCGGACCCCCCACGGGTCCTGGTGCTCACCGCGTTCGACCTGGACGACCACGTCTACCGGGCGTTGCGGGCCGGGGCGAGCGGCTTCGTCTTCAAGGACATCACCCCACCCCGGCTGGTTAACGCGATCCAGACGGTGGCGGCCGGAGAGTCGCTGCTCGCGCCGAGCGTCACCCGGCGGCTCATCGCCGGCTCCGTGCCCCGGCGTGTGCCCCGGCGCCGGCTGGACGGGGTGACCCCGCGCGAGCACGAGGTGCTCGCGCTGATCACGCGGGGCCTGTCCAACGACGAGATCGGGGCGACCCTGCACATCAGCCGAGGCACCCTCAAGACCCACATCGGCAGCCTGCTCGCCAAGCTGGCGGCCCGGGACCGGGCGCAACTGGTCATCGCCGGCTACGAGGCCGGCCTGGCCGACTCCTGACGCTCCTACACGTGCAGGGACTCGGGGGTGTGCAGGCGCAGCATGGTGGTGGCGACGTCGACGGGGAGACGGCGGCGGGAGGCCACCGAGACCGCCACCATGACCGTGAACGCGAGCGGCACCGTCCAGGCGGCCGGCTGGGCGATGAGCGTCGCCGGCCAGCCGGTCAGGGGCGGGCCGACCACGGTCAGCAGCACGGCGGTGACCGCCGCCCCGCCACCGGTGAGGATGCCGGCGGCGGCCCCCACGTCGGTCAGCCCCCGCCACCAGATGCCGAGCACCAGCAGCGGGCAGAAGCTGGACGCGGCCACCGCGAAGGCGAGCCCCACCACCTGGGAGACGTCCATCCCCGAGACGTTGAGCGCCAGCAGCGCCGGTGCCGCCCCGGCGATCACGGTGGCCAGCCGGAAACCGCGGACCGATCCGCGCCCGAGGACGTCGGTGGAGATCACTCCGGCGACGCTGGTGAGCAGCCCGGACGAGGTGGAGAGGAACGCCGCGAACGCCCCGGCGGCGACCAGCGCGGCGAGCAGCCGTCCGGTCACCCCGTCGCCGAGCGCGGCACCGGGCAGGAGCACCACCACCGCGTCGGTCTGCCCGGTCACCAGCAGTTGCGGGGTGTAGACCCGACCGAGCACCCCGTACAGGGTGGGCAGCAGGTAGAAGGCCCCGACCATGGCCAGCACCACCAGGGTCGTCCGCCGGGCCGCCGCGCCGTCCGGGTTGGTGTAGAAGCGCACCAGCACGTGCGGCAGCCCCATGGTGCCGAGGAAGGTGGCCAGGATCAGCGAGTAGGTGGCGAAGAGGCCCTGGTCGTCGTCCCCGGTGCTCGGCAGCAGCCAGTCGGCGGCGTCGGTGACCACGCCGGAGACCGCCGGCACCGGGTCGCCGGCCGCGAAGGCCAGTTCGTCGCCGGGGCGTACCTCGCGGGTGGTGCCGTCGGCGAGCGTGAGGGTCGCCGGATGGTCGACCACGACGGTGGTCGCGGTCCGGAACGCCGGTCCGTCGGGCGGGGTCACCTCGGGCCGGCCGTCGGCCTGCCACTGCAACACCAGGAAGATCACCGGTACGGCGAGCGCGGTCAGCTTCAGCCAGTACTGGAACGCCTGGACGAAGGTGATCGCCCGCATCCCGCCGAGCGCCACGTTCGCGATGACCACCACCGCGACGACCAGCGCCCCGACCGGGTACGGCGAGCCGGTCAGCGTGGTCAGCGTCAGCCCCGCCCCCTGGAGCTGCGGCACCAGGTAGAGCCAGCCGATGAAGATCACGAAGACCGTGGCGAGCGCCCGCAGCCGGCGCGAGTGCAGCCGCAGCTCGCAGAAGTCCGGCAGGGTGAACGCCCCGGAGCGACGTAGCGGGGCGGCCACGAACAGCAGCAGCGCCAGGTAGCCGGCGGCGAAGCCGACCGGATACCAGAGCACGTCGACGCCGTACTTGAGGATCAGGCCGGCGATGCCCAGGAAGGACGCGGCGGAGAGGTACTCCCCGCCGATCGCGGCGGCATTCCAGTTCGGGCTGACCGCGCGGGAGGCGACCAGGAAGTCGGAGGTGGTCCGGGCCACCCGCAGCCCGTAGAAGCCGATCCCGAACGTGGCCAGGGTGACCGCGACGATCGCCGGGACCACGTACCCGTTGTCCATCTCAGCGCTCCGGCCGCTGGACGAGGTCGGTGAAGTCCTGCTCGTTCCGTTCGGCCAGCCGCACGTACGCCCAGCCGACCGCGACCAGGAACGGGAAGGCGGCGACCCCGAGCAGCAGCCACGGTAGGTTGACCCCCGCGACGGTGACCCGGCCGACCGTCGGCGCGATGGCGAAGAGCCAGGGGAGCCCGCCGAGCCCGACCAGCACCACCACGGCCAGCCGCAGCGCCAGCGCGAGCTGGGCCCGGACGAGGCCCCGGACCAGGGCCTCGCCCACCCGGGTCTGCTCGGTCAGCTCGCTGCGGGTCCGGTCGGCACCCCGCCGCGACACCTCGGCGAGCACGATCCGCGTCCGGGCAGGCTCCGGTCGCCGGGGTGCGGGTACGGGGTTGGTGGGGGCGGCCACTGACGCAGTCTCACCGCCCCCACCCGAATGTCAAGACCGGGCAGCAGCCGGGCCGGCTGTGCACAACCTGTGGACAACCGGCCCGGAGCCTGTGGAAAACCCGGTCAGCCTGTGGATACCACCAGGTCGACGGTGAGCGTCCCGGTGGTCGGCACGGTGAACCGGGCCACCCGGAGCACGCCGTCGGCGTCGGGAAGCTTGTAGGTGCCGGAGTGGAAGTCTTCCCCGAGCGTCAACTCGTAGGTGAAGTAGACCCGCTGCTGGCCAGGTACCGGTACGTCGAACCGACCGTTCTCGACCCAGCCGGACGCCGCGACGTCACCGGTGTCGGCACTGCGGGCGATCACGTAACCACCGGTGAACGGGGTGCCGTCCGGGGTGGTGACCGCGCCGGTGGCCCGGCTGGCGGCCCGCATCGCCATGTCGTGGGTGGCGGTGCCGCCGGTGGTCACGGTCACCGGAGTGGCGGTGAACCGGCTGACCGCGTTCCCTGACCACTGGTAGCCGTACGGGCGGGAGCCGAAGACCACCGGCCAGGCGTACGGGCCGAGCTTCGTGAGCGTGTAGCGGCCGTCCTCGTCGGTGGTCGTGTCCTTCACCCCGGCGCCGGGGTGACCGGTGAGCACCGAGACGGAGACGTCGCGCAGGGGAGCGCCGGTCGCCGTGTCGGTCACCACGCCGCTGACCGTGCCCGCCCGGTCCATCCGGACCTGCGGACCGGTCACCACCGTGCCGGCGGTCGCTCCGACCGTCGCGGCGTGCCGCTCGTCCCCGGTCCCGCCGGCCGTGCCGACCCACTGCCGGCCGTACGTGTCGTTGATCGGGTCGGCGAAGAGCTTGTACGTGCCGGTGGCGAGCGGACCGACGTTGATCCGGCCGAGGCGGTCGGAGCAGTTGCCGTACCCGTCCAGTAGAGCCGCCCGCTTGGGCAGGAAGGCGGCGAGGCAGACGTCCCGCAGCGCCGCGCCGGTCTGTGCGTCGACGACGGTGGTGGTGATCACCGCGCCTGGACGCATCTTCGGGGAGAGCCGCGTGGTCTGGCCGGCCCGTACCCGGACGTCGAGCAGGTCCCGTGGGAAGTACTGACCGGTGTTCGTGTAGAGGTAGAGGTCGTGCCGGCCTTCGGGCAGCCCGGTGACGGTGACCTTTCCGGTGCCGTTGCTGCATCCGTTGTGGGTGCAGAAGTTGGCGATCGGGGCTCCGGTCACCGAGTCGACGGCGGAGATCTCCACCGAGCCGGTACCGAGGATGCTCTCGGTGACCGTGGTGGTCTGGCCGCCCTGCACGGTGACCACGTCGGCCTCCTCGTGGGTGAGCTTGCCGTCGTAGAACTGCTGCCGGTCACCCGTGTCGAACGAGATCTTGTAGGCCCCGGCGAGCAGCGCCGGGACGGAGAAGGTGCCGTCGGCGCCGGTGCGCGTGTCCACCCCGCCGTACATGTCCACGGTGTTCGCCGCCACGTAGGCGTCCGCGACCGGCTCGCCCGTGGCGCTGGTCAGCGTTCCGGAGAGGCTGCCGGTGGGGAGCACGGTCTCGTCGACGACGATCTCCGAACCGGCGGTGACGGTGTACTGAGCGGCCTCCTCCTCGTCGAGCTTGCCCGGGACGTACTGGCGCTGCCACAGCCCCTCGATCGGGCGGAACGAGATCCGGTGGGTGCCCACCCACGCCGACATCTGGTATCGCCCGTCGGACTCGGTCCGGGCGTACACCACGTCGTAGGTGTCGACCTTGGTCGCCTCCACCAGAAGGTCTCCCACCGGGTTGCCGGCGGCGTCCCGGATCTGGCCGCTGATGGTGCCGGTGGCGAAGAGCTGCTCGTCGACCGTGGTGGTCTCGTTCGCACTGACGGTGATCCGGTCGGCATCCCACGGCGTGGTCTGCTGCCGATGGAACTGCTCCGGCCCGTTCGCGGTGCGGAAGCCCACGGCGTAGCTGCCGGCGGCCAGCCCGGTGACCGACCAGTTGCCGTCCGCGTCGGTGTCGGTCCGGCCGATGACGAAGAAGTTGTTCGGCTCGTAGACATGGACCGTGACGTCGGCCGCCCCGGTTCCGCTGCTGGTGGTCAGCCGTCCGCTGACCGTACCGGTGGCCGCCTGGGCCGGGAGCGCCCCGGGCAGCAGGAGGGATGCGACGGCGACGCCCACCAGGGCGGCGCGACGCGCGAGAGACAATCGCATGTGTGTCCAAACGTGAGGGTGGTGGGGCGTCCGAGCAGCACGACGCCGCACCGACCCCGCGCCCCGTACCGGATCGACACCGGGAGCATAGGCGAACGGCTATTTTTGGGAACTCCACTTTTCGGCCGGGCGGCCAGTGCGGGCGGCGTCCGGTGAGGTCAGCGGGTCCAGTCCTGCTTGGCGGCGCGGACCAGGCGGTCCTTCAGCTCCCGGGTGTGCCGGCGGCTCACCGGCAGCTCGGCGGAGTCGATCACCACCACGTAGCCCGAGTTGACCAGCCGCAGCTCGGCGATCAGCCGCAACTGCACCAGGTACGAGCGGTGGATCCGGACGAAACCGGCATCCGCCCAGCGGTCGGCGAGGGTGGAGAGCGACACCCGGACCAGGTGCGACCCGTCGGCGGTGTGCAGCCGCGCGTAGTCGCCCTGTGCCTCCACCCAGCGCACCGCCGAGCGGGGCAGCATCCGGGTCGTCCCGGCCAGCTCGACCGGGATGGTCGGGTCGTCCTCGGTCCGGGCCAGCGCGGCGGGGTGGCTCGGCACCACCCGTGCCCCGATCACCCGGCGCAGTGACTCGGCCAGCCGTTCCGCGCGTACCGGCTTGCGGACGTAGTCGGTCGCGCCCAGGTCGAAGGCGTCCGCGGCGCCGTCGTCGTACGCGGTGACGAAGACGATCGACGGCGGACGGGCGAAGCGGCGCAACACCCGGGCCAGCTCCATGCCGTCCAGGCCGGGCATCCGGATGTCCAGGAACACCACGTCCACGTCGTCGTCGCGGAGCACCCGCAGTGCCTCGGTGGCGTCCGACGCGGTGTGCAGCCGGGCCACCCGGGGGTCGGCGCGCAGGTGGTACGCCAACTCGTCCAGCGCCGGAGGCTCGTCGTCGACCGCCAGCACCCGCAGGAATCCGCCGGTCACGAGCCGGCCCGGACGCCGGGGTGGAACTTCGGGATCCGCATGCTCACCTTCGTACCCGATCCGAGGCCGGTCTCCACGACCAGGCCGAACCGGTCGCCGAAGGCCGACCGGAGCCGCTCGTCGACGTTGGAGAGCCCGACGTGCTGGCCGGTGTCCTCCCCCGGACCGCCGGAATGACCGGCCCCGATCGAATGCCCGGTCCCGCCGGAACGCCCCGCGCCGTCCGACTCGCCGGCCAGCTCGGCGATCCCGGCGGTCAGGGTGGCCGGGTCCATTCCCACGCCGTCGTCCTCCACCGTGATGTGACACTCGGCGCCCGCGTCCCGGGCCTCGATGCTCACCATGCCCGTGCCGGGCTTGCGGGACAACCCGTGCCGGACGGCGTTCTCCACCAGCGGTTGCAGACAGAGGAAGGGCAGCGTCACCGGCAGCACCTCCGGGGCGATCTGGAGCCGCACCTGGAGCCGGTCGCCGAACCGGGCCCGTTCGATGGTCAGGTAGCGGTCGATCGAGCGCAACTCCTCGGCCAGCGTGGTGAACTCGCCGTGGGCCCGGAAGGAGTACCGGGTGAACTCGGCGAACTCCAGGATCAGCTCCCGGGCCCGCTCCGGGTCGGTGCGGACGAACGAGGCGATGGCGGTCAGCGCGTTGTAGATGAAGTGCGGGCTGATCTGCGCCCGCAGCGCCCGGACCTCGGCTCGGGCCAGCCGTTCCCGGGAGGAGTCCAGCTCGGCCAGGGCGAGCTGGTCGCCGGCCCAGTCGGCGGTCTCCAGGGTGGCCTGCACCAGCCCCGGGGCGGGCGCCTCGTCGGCGACCGCCACCAGCGCGCCGACCACCCGGCCGTCCGGGCCGCTGAGCGGGGCGACCACCGCACCGCGAACCGGGCAGTCGACCCGGTCGCAGCGCAGTTCCACCTCGCCGAGCACGGTCGAGCGGCCGGCGGCCACCGCCTTCCGGGCCGCCGCGCGGAGCTGGGCCGCGTGGTGCCCGCCCCGCCCGTCGAGGGCGAGCAGGTCGTCCCGGTCGGTCAGCGCCAGCCCGACCGCGCCCACCAGGGCCCGCAGATGACGGACGGCCTTGGCCGCGCTGGCCTCGTCCAGCCCGGTACGCAGCGGCGCGGCGGCCAGCCCGGCGGTGTGCAGCACCTCGTACGTGGCCCGCTGGCTGGCGGTGGCGATGCCCCGCCGGGCGCGTAGCCGACCCACCGCGAGCAGGGCGGCCACCAGCGCGGTCACCAGTGCGACGACCGCGAGCACTGCGGGGACGTTGCCGCTCACCCGACGATCCTGTCCGGTCGGGGCACCACCCGCCAAGCCCCTACGGCCGACAGCGGTCAGTACGCGCCCTTGCGGGCGAGCACGACCCCGACGGTCCGCCAGAGGATGCTCAGGTCGTACGCGAGCGACCAGTTGTCGACGTAGTACAGGTCGAGCCGGACCGCCTCGTCCCAGGAGAGGTCGGAGCGACCGGAGACCTGCCACAGACCGGTCATTCCGGGCCGGACCAGCAGCCGGCGCCGCACGTCGCCCAGGAAGTCACCGTCGTCGGCGGGGAGCGGACGCGGTCCGACCAGCGACATCTCGCCCCAGAGCACGTTGATCAACTGGGGCAGCTCGTCCATCGAGGAGGCGCGCAGGAACCGACCGACCGGGAAGACCCGGGGGTCCTCCTTCATCTTGAAGAGCATGCCGTCGTTCTCGTTCTGGTCCACCAGACTCGCGAGCCGGTCCTCGGCGTCGACGTACATGGTGCGGAACTTCCAGACCCGGAACGTACGCCCCTCGTGCCCCACCCGGGGCTGCCGGAAGAAGACCGGTCCCGGGTCGGAGATCCGGATGGCGACCGCGATGGCCAGGAAGACCGGCGCGAGCACCAGCAGCCCCAGCCCGGCCGCCACCCGGTCCATCAGGTTCTTCACCAGCAGCGCCGGACCGGAGAGGGTCGGCTCCTCGACGTGCAGCAGCGGCAGGCCCTCGATCGGGCGGATGTGCACCCGGGGTCCGGCGATGTCGGTCAGCTGGGGCGCGACCACCAGATCGACCCCGGAGCCCTCCAGTTGCCAGGCCAGCCGGCGCAGCTCGCCGGGCTCGGAACTGGCCGAGCCGCAGACCGCGATGGTGTCCCCGCCGACCTCGCGGACCAGGGCGAGCACGTCCCGGCCGGCGTAGACCGGCACCGGGGTCTCGATCCCCCGGACCGCCGCGTATCCGTCGGTGATGTGGATGGCGACCGGCACCAGGCCGGCAGCCGGGTTGCGGGTGACCGCCGCGTACACCTCCAGACACTCCGGCAGGGTGCCCACCAGCACCATCCGGTGCGCCGCCTGCCCGGCGCGCCGCCGGACCCCGTGCAGCGCGAACCGGCCCACCATCCGGCCGAACAGGATCAGCATGGCCGCGCCGAGCAGCGCGGTGCCCACCGTGTACCGGGAGAGGTCCGTCTTGGTGGCGAAGGCCAGGAACGACACACTCGCGGCCACCGTCACGGACGCCCGGATGACCCGCTTGAACTCGTCCGGGCCGAGGCCCAGGTAGCGCCGGTCGTAGGCCCGGTTGCTCCAGAGGATGACCAGCCAGCCGAGCGGAAGCAGCAGGTACGACACCGTGTGGAACCAGGTCGGGTCCTTCTCGGTGTCGGTGAACCCGGCGGCTGCCTGGTCGAAGAGCTGGATGGCGATCCAACTGGCCAGGGCCGCCGCACCGAAGTCGAGCAGCAGAAGGAGGAAGGTGTAGGGACGATGCCACCGGGACACCCGGCGGCTGGACCGCGCCCAGGCCGACCGGGGTACGCCGTTGTGCGACGGCGGTGTCGGCGGCTGGATCTCGAAGCTGTCGACGTGCCGCACGAGTTTGCTCCGGCCTTCGTTGGTCACCGGGCGCTGGAGGCTTGTCGTCACCTCAACTGTGTCCTCCCGCATGACACGCGCCGCTCACATTGTGAGGGGCCCGGTCGCCCACCGTTACCAGTCTCCCACGTGAGTCCCGACACCGCCGTCGACCCTGGGGACATGACGTCGGTGCTGGGACCGGGATCCGGCCGACTCCGATCAGCGGGAGCCGGGGACCGAGCCACTATACCGATGGATCGGGCCAGGGGTAGAGCCACGCAGCCGACGGTGGTGACCCGGGTGGGTGATCTTGGTACGGCTGTCCGATTCGATGTCACTCACCGTACGAGACGGGACAACCGTCGGTCAGCGAGTGGTTTGCCGCCGGTCTGGCAGCGCGGGCAGTACTGGAGGCTGGAGTCGGCGAAGGAGACCTCCCGGACGGTGTCCCCGCAGACCGGGCAGGGCAGGCCCGTCCGGGCGTGCACCGCCAGCCCGGAGCGCTTCTCGGCCTTCAGCTCCGCCGTCCGCTGCCCGACCGAGCGGGTCACGGCCTCGCCGAGCACCCGCCGGGTCGCCTCGTACAGGGTGGCGAGCTGTGTGTCGGTCAGCCGGTCGGTCAGCGCGAACGGCGAGAGCTTCGCCGCGTGCAGGATCTCGTCGGAGTACGCGTTGCCGACCCCGGCCAGCACCTGCTGGTCGGTCAGCACCCCCTTCACCTGGCCGCGCCGGCTGCGCAGCCGTGCGGTGAAGGTGGCCAGGTCGGCGTCGAGGGCGTCCGGGCCGAGCCGGGCCACCCCGGGCACCTGCCCCGGATCGGTCACCAGGTACACCGCGAGGCTCTTCTGCGTGCCCGCCTCGGTCAGGTCGAAGCCGGAGCCGTCGTCGAGGCGTACCCGCAGGGCGATCGGGCCCTTGCCGGGACGCAGCGGGACGGCGGACGGGAACGACTCGCGGTAGTGCAGCCAGCCGGCGCGGGCCAGGTGCACCACCAGGTGCAGGTCACCGTCGAACCGGACGTCGAGGAACTTGCCGTGCCGGCCGGCGTCGAGGAGCGGACGTCCTGCCACCGCGTCCGGCGCGGGATCGTACGTCTTCAGGGCGTTGATCGCGGCTACCTCCAGCCGCTCCACCCGGTGCCCGACCGCACGTCGGCGCAGGTGATCGGCGAGCGCTTCCACCTCGGGTAGCTCCGGCATCCTTCAAAGGTAGCCTTGGCGCCCGTGAGCGTGAGGAATGAGCTTGCGAGTCCCGCAATCGCGAACAAAGGGTCGGCCCTGTGAAAATCGTGGTGGCGCACAACCGGTACCGCCAGGCCCAGCCCTCTGGTGAGAACACCATCGTCGACGCGGAGATCGCCCAGCTCACCGCGGCGGGGGTGGAGGTGCTGCCGTTCATCCGCAGCTCCGACGAGATCCCCACCATGCCGAAGACGGCCAAGGCGCTGCTGCCGATCTCGCCGATCTACGCTCCCCGCGCCCAGCAGGAGCTGAGCCGGCTGCTCACCGAGCACAAACCGGACGCGTTGCACCTGCACAACCCGTACCCGCTGCTCTCGCCCTGGGTGGTGCGGACCGCGCACAAGCACGGGGTGCCGGTGGTGCAGACGGTGCACAACTACCGGCAGGTCTGCTCCTCCGGGGTCTACTTCCGCGACGGCGCGATCTGCCAGGACTGCAAGGGCCGGACGCTGGGCGTGCCGGCGATCAGGAACCGCTGCTACCGGGGCTCGACCGTGCAGAGCGCCCTGATGGCGACCACCCTCGCCGTGCACCGACCCACCTGGCGCTCGGTCGACCGGTTCATCGCCCTCACCTCGCAGATCGCCGAGCACCTACGCGAGTACGGCATCCCCGCCGACCGGATCGTGGTGAAGCCGAACGGCATCCCCGACCCGGGCCAGCCTGCCCCGCTCGGGAAGGGCTTCTTCTACCTGGGGCGGCTCTCTCCGGAGAAGGGCCTCGGCCTGCTGCTCGACGCCTGGCGGCGGCACCCGGACGGCGCGCTCGGCCCGCTGCGCATCGCCGGGGACGGCGAACTGCGCCACCTGGCCGAGCAGGCCGCCGCCGAGCGCTCCGACGTCACCTACCTCGGCTCGCTGGACCGGGACGGCGTCCGGGCGGTGATGGCGCAGAGCGCGGTGGTGATCGCCGCCTCGCTCTGGCACGACGTGCTGCCGACCGTGGTGATCGAGGCGATGGCGAGTGGCCGGCCGGTGCTCGGCACCGACCTGGGCGGCATTCCGTACCTGGTGGGGATGGACGACCCGGCCGGCGCCGTCGGCTGGGTGGTGCCCGCCGACCCGGCCGCCATGGCCGCCGCGCTGCCGCAGGCGGCAGCCGGCGCCGCCGCGCTGTCGGCCCCGGCCCGGCTGCGCTACGAGCGCACCTTCCACCCCGACGTGGTCACCAAGCGGCTGATCGACGTGTACGCCTCGCTCGCCTGAAGCCCCCCCGGCAGCTTGATCAACTCAAGCTGCGGCATCTCGGGCCGTTCTCCTGCTCGGAAACCCCGAGATGCCGCATCTCGCTCGGGCGTCCTCTAAGGCCGACCCGGTAGGAGGTTCCTGGGCGGCACGGCTTCCGGGGCGGCGGTGTCCCGGACGGAGTCGATGATCGCGACCAGGCGGTCCACGTCGGCGGACGGGAAGATCGACTCCGGGTCGGGCGCGATGTCGCTGAACGGGGATTCCCAGAGTCGCTCGGGCGCCAGGACGCCGTTCTGGGTCAGGTGGGCGATGATCAGGCCGATGAAGCTGATCTGGTTCGCGGTGAGGGTGCGGCCGGTCAGGAACTCGCTGAACGCCTCGTTGGCGGCTTCCCGGTCGAGCCCGACCAGCGAGCGGATGAAGAGTCCGAGCCCGTTGGCCGAGCGGCGGGCCTGCTCGATCTCCTCCGGGCCGCCACCGCTGGCCACCAGCATGCGTTCGAGCTCCTCCAGGTCGGTCGGGGAGAGCTGCTTGTTGCGGCGCAGCTTCTGCAACGCGAGGCGGTCCTCGTGTTCGCGGAGGTACGTCCGGGCCTTGGCCTCGAACCGCTCGAAGTTCGTGCCGACCCGGATGTCGTCCAGCGACACGACCGAGATCTCCCCCAGCTCGTCGCTGAAGTCGGTGTAGACGATGGCCCGCTTGGCCCGCTCGATCAGCCGCACCAGCCCGCGCATGCGGCGGCGCATCAGCTCCAGCATCGGCAGGGTCACGTCCTGCCACCACTCGTCCCCGGCCACCTCGTGGAGGAGTTCCTGCTGCTCGCGGACGGCCGGGATGCTGGTCTGCTCCAGCAGCGTCGAGGCGATCAGCTGCACCTGCTGGCGCAGCTTGTCGTAATCGGGTATGGCCTCGAACTGGCCGAGCTGAAGGCGTAGCACCAGCAGGTCGAACCGCTTGGCCGCCTCGTCCTCGTCGGTCCGCTCGGTGGGCAGGCCGGCGAGGTTGCCGCCGATCTCGTCCACGGCTTCCGGGGTGAGCCGGTGCCAGCGGGTGAAGTCGAGGTAGTACTCCACCAGCTTCCGCTTGGGGCGTACGGCGAAGTTGTCGAGGTGGATGCTCTCCACCCGGGCGTGCAGGTCGCGGGCCAGGTCCCAGCGCAGGCCCGCCTCGCTCTGCGTCCCGTCGGCGGTCGTCTCCGGCCCGACGTCGGCGGGGATCCGCTGGTCGAGGCGGTGGATCAGGTCGAGCTGGGCCTTGAACAGCCGCTCGGTCAGTGATTTGCTGAGCTTCCGCTCCGCCTGCTCCGGGTTCTGGTTGAAGAACTCGAAGTTCCGGCAGAAGTCGAAGACGAGGAAGTCCTTCTTGTGCTGGCCGGGGCCGTAGAGGTCCGGGCAGAGCCTGGTGCCCCGGCCGATCATCTGGAGGAACTTCGACTTCGACCGTACGGGCTTGCAGAAGACCAGGTTGACGACCTCGGGCACGTCGATGCCGGTGTCGAGCATGTCCACCGAGATCGCGATGTGCGGGTCTTCTCCTGCTGTGAGAAGTCGTCGATGAGGCTCTGCGCGTACTCGGTCTTGTAGGTGATGACCCGGGCGCGGTGGCCGGCGTGGTTCGGGTAAGCGTCGTCGAACCGCTTCTGGATGAAGTCGGCGTGGTCCTGGTTCCGGGCGAAGATGATCGTCTTGCCGATCCGGTCTCCACCCGCCACCCGATGACCGTGGGTCATCAGCGCCTTCAGGACGTTGTCCACGGTCTCCTTTCGCCCGACTTGTTCCAGTAGGTGACGACAGGTCGACGCTGACCAAGCTGGTAGCTGCGGGGCGGGCCGTCGCCCCGACCGGCGGCGGTCCGGTTCCGCTTCCGCCGAAGCTCGGTGACGAGGATGTGGACGTGGCCGCCACGCTCTCCGCGATGCGAGACGAGGAGCGCTGGTGATCTACCTCGATTCCGCCGCCGTCGTCAAGCTGGTCCGGCAGGAGGCTTACAGTGCTGACCTCGTCTCCTGGCTCAACAGCCACGACGATGTGCCGCTGGTCTCCTCCGCTCTCGTCGAGGTGGAAGTGCCCAGAGGGCTACGCCGATCGGCTCCGCAAGCCTTGATCGGGGTGCCGGCGGCCGTCGGACGGCTCTTCCGGCTGGAGATCGACAGCACGATCCGCGCCACCGCAGCCGCGTTCGCTGAGCCGACGCTACGCAGCCTCGACGCCATCCACCTGGCCACCGCCCAGGTTCTGACCAACGAGTCCGGGACGGCACTCACCGCCTTCGTCACGTACGACCGACGGCTGCTCGACTGCGCCAAGGAGGCAGGACTGCCGGTGGCAAGTCCCGGCCAGAACTGACCCGCGTACGGATATCGGCATCCCACGGACCGTGTTGGGGGTGGTTCGGAAGACCGGTCGTATCTCCTGCCGACGAGCGGCGGGGGGGCCCCGGGGGGGGGGGCCCCCCCCCCCCGGGGCCGGCTGAGGTGGGGAACCTACCCGCCGCGCCGGCAGTGGGCCCGGAGGGTGGTTGGAGGTGCGGCGGGCGGGCCCCCCCCCCGCACAGGG
>NZ_JBITJH010000010.1:0-242803 GCF_044459745.1 Micromonospora sp. NPDC050187 | reverse complement strand
AACGCCTCCGCGAACACCGGAAACGCCCCGTACAACCCCCGACCCATACCCGGCCGCTGCGCACCCTGACCCGTGAACACCAACGCCCGACGACCGGGTACGGCCTGTCCGACCACGATCGTGCCGGTCCGCTCGACACCACTGGCGAGCGCCTCCAAGCCGGCCGACAGGTCGTCACCGGACGTCCCCAGCACGACCGCCCGGTGCTCCAACGCCGCCCGGGTGGCAGCCAGTGACCAACCCACGTCGACGGCCGACGCCCCGGCCTGTCCCCGGACGAACCCGGCCAGCCGCTCGGCCTGCCCTGCCAGGGCCTCCGGCGAGCGCCCCGACACCAGCCACGGCACCATCGGGAGGTGGCGGCCGAGCGCCGCCTGCGTGTCCGGGCGGTCGACGAGCCCGCCCGACGCGTCGCCCTCCGCTCCGGCCGGAACCGGGTCGGCCTGCTCGACGATGACGTGCGCGTTGGTGCCGGAGATGCCGAACGACGACACCGCCGCCCGACGCGGCCGATCCACCACCGGCCACGACCGCGCCTGCGTCACCAACTCCACCGCACCCGCCGACCAGTCCACCTTCGACGACGGCGCGTCCACGTGCAGAGTCGCCGGCACAAGGCCGTGCCGCATCGCCTCGACCATCTTGATCACACCCGCCACGCCGGCGGCGGCCTGGGTGTGCCCGATGTTCGACTTGACCGACCCCAACAGCAGCGGACGGTCGTCCGGCCGGTCCTGCCCGTAGGTGGCGAGCAGCGCCTGCGCCTCGATCGGATCACCCAACGTCGTACCCGTGCCGTGCGCCTCCACCACGTCCACGTCGGCAGTGGTGAGACGAGCACTCGTCAACGCCTGGCGGATCACCCGCTGCTGCGACGGGCCGTTCGGCGCGGTCAACCCGTTCGACGCACCGTCCTGGTTGACGGCGGTGCCCCGCACCACGGCGAGGACCCGGTGGCCGAGCCGCTGGGCGTCGGCGAGGCGTTCGACGAGGAGCATGCCGACGCCCTCGGCGAGGGAGGTGCCGTCGGCGGCGTCGGCGAAGGCCCGGCACCGGGCGGACGCGGAGAGGTTGCCCTGCCGGGTGAAGTCGACGAAGACCGCCGGGGTCGGCATGACGGTGACGCCGCCGGCCAGCGCCAGGTCCGATTCGCCCGAGCGCAGCGACTGCACGGCCAGGTGCAGGGCCACCAGCGACGACGAGCACGCGGTGTCGACGGTGACCGCCGGGCCCTCGAAGCCGAAGGTGTAGGCGACCCGGCCGGAGCTGATGCTGCCGGCGTTGCCGAGGCCGAGGTAGTCGACGACGCCGTCGGGCACATCGGTGGCACCGGCTGCGTAGTCGCCGTGGGTGAGGCCGGCGAAGACGCCGACCCGGTCGCCCTTCCACGCGGTCGGATCGATCCTGGCGGACTCGAAGGCCTCCCAGGAGACCTCCAGTAGCAGCCGCTGCTGGGGGTCCATGGCCTGGGCCTCACGCGGGCTGATGCCGAAGAACCGGGGGTCGAAGTGGCCCGCGTCGTGGACGAAGCCGCCCTCCCGGACGGAGGAGGTGCCGGGACGTTCCCCGGTCGGGTCGTAGAGCTCGTCGAGGTCCCAGCCGCGGTCGGCGGGGAAGTCGCCGACGGCGTCGCCGGACGCGGCGACGAGGTCCCACAGCGCCTCCGGCGTGGTGACGCCGCCGGGGAACCGGCACGCCATCCCGACGATGGCGATCGGCTGCCGGGCCTCGTCCTCCACGTCGCGGAGCCGTTGCCGGGTCCGCCTCAGGTCGGTGGTGACCCGCTTCAGATACTCCCGGAGCTTCTCTTCGGTGTCCATCAACCTGACCCATCGCAGTGGCCGGCGGAGACCTGACGCGGTCGGCGGTGCGAATGCGCGAATTCTCAGGCCAGTTCGGTTCCACGTCCTTGAGTACACGTCACCCGAGAGCCACGGGTCCCCTCTGCGGGGAAGTTATGGCGTCGTATGAGCTGCGACAACCCCTAACCGTCATGACCCGTCCGCTAGGGGTGGCCCGCCTCCGGCGACGCGGTTAGCGTCCGGTGGAATGGCCGGGTGCCCGGGGGTCCGGGCCCCATCGTTGGGAAGGACCGCGTGACGATGACCGACCACGACAACGGCCTGTGGGTACGCCGGTTCCACCCGGCCCCGGCCGGTGCGCCCCGGCTGGTGTGCCTGCCGCACGCCGGCGGGTCCGCGAGCTTCTACTTCCCGGTCTCCCGGGCGCTGTCGCCGGCCGTGGAGGTCCTCAGCATCCAGTACCCGGGCCGGCAGGACCGCCGCCACGAGCCGTGCGTCGACAGCATCCCGGAGCTGGCCCGCCAGGTCTTCCGGGTGCTGCGGCCCTGGCTGGACCAGCCGCTGGCGATCTTCGGGCACAGCATGGGCGCGACCCTCGGCTTCGAGGTGGCGCGGCTGATGGAGGCGGAGACCGGCGCGCCGGCCGCGCACCTGTTCCCGTCCGGGCGGCGGGCGCCGTCGTGCCGCCGGGACGAGACGGTGCACCTGCTCGACGACGAGGGCCTGCTCGCCGACGTGAAGAAGCTGAGCGGCACGAACTCCGCGGTGCTCGGCGACCCGGACATGCTGCGGGCCGCGCTGCCGGCCATCCGCAACGACTACCGGGCGGCGGAGACGTACGAGTACACGCCGGGGCCGAAGCTGAGCTGCCCGGTGACGGTGTTCACCGGTGACGACGACCCGAAGACCACCGTCGACGAGGCCCGGGCGTGGCAGGAGCACACCACTGGGCCGTTCGACATGCACGTCTTCCCCGGCGGGCACTTCTTCCTGGCCCAGCACCAGCCGGCGATCCTGCGTACCCTCTCGGCGGCGCTGACCCGGGCGGCGGTCGGCTGACCGCGCCGGCCCGACGCACGTCGCGGCCCTCACCCGCCGGGTTCGTCCGGATGGTGAGGGCCGCGTCGTGTCACGGCTTGTGCGCGACGGCGATGACGTAGTCGAGCAGGGCGATCTCCTTCTTGATCAGGTTCTCGTCGCGCCAGTGGTTGGCCATCCCCTTGACCGCGCTGCGCTCGGCGGCGGCCTGGAACGCCGGGTCGCTGGGTCGGGCGGCCTGGAACCGCCGCCAGCCCTCCCAGGTGCGCTCCTGGATCGACTGCACCTCGGCGTTGACGAACCCGGCCGAGGTGAGCTGCCCGGCGTAGACGGTCCGGTCGTGCCAGTTCTCGTCGGGGATGCTGAACTTGACGAAGCTGAGCGGGCCGGAGCTGATGGACATCCGGGGGGTCTCGTTGCTCAGCGGGATGATGTCGGCGGTGGCCAGGGTGCCGCCGGGCTTGAGCACCCGGAACGCCTCGGCGAAGAAGGCGCTGCGCGGGTGGAAGTGGAAGGCCGACTCCAGCGCGACGACCCGGTCGAAGGTGTTGTCCGGGAAGGGCAGCTCGGTGGCGGTGCCGAGCTGGAACTCGGCCTGCTCGGCCAGGCCCTCGCGGCCGGCGCGCTCGCGCGCGTGCTCGACGTGCCGGGGGGTGACGTTGATGCCGTGCACCTTGGCCACCCGGCGGTCGCGCAGCCAGGCGAAGTCCTGGTCGCCGTAGCCGAAGCCGACGTCGAGCACGGTGTCGTCGGGCTTGAATCCGGCGGCGTCGGCGAGTTTCGTGGCCAGCGCCTCGCCGGCCACGTCGAGGCTGGTCACGCCCTCCTCCCAGTAGCCGACGTTCATGTACCGGCTGGTGCGGGCGGCGAACTCCACGTCCGGGGACTGGATCTCGTAGAAGCGGCGGACCCGGGTCACCGGGTCCTTGGTGGCCAGGGTGCGGATCACCCGGCCGAGGGTGCGGAGGTTCTCCAACATGTCGGTTCCTTCAGCAGCAGGGAGCGGTCAGCGGTGCAGGGCCCGGGCGACGACCTGCCGGCGCAGGTCGTCCACGAGGGCGGCCGGGCCGTCCGGTCCGGCCGCCACGCCGAAGACGTAGAAGTCGGGTCGGACCAGCACGGCGTCGGCGTTCGCGTCGGCCAGCCAGGCCAGGTGGACGCCGTCGAGGTCGACGACGTCGGTCGGCGCGGTGGCGTCGCCGGGAGCCGGGACGGCAGCGGAGTCGTCGGGACGCACGGTGACCCGGTGGGCACCGAGGGTGTCGAGGAACGCGGTGGCGTCCGCGTCGAGCGTGGCCGGGCCTCGGGTGATCAGGACGAAGCCGGTGCCGACCACCTCGTCGAAGCGGCCGGTCCGTCCGGCGGCGGTCACCCGGCCCTGGGGGGCGGGGTCCCCGGCGCGGGGTGCCGGCGTGCCGTCCGGGGTGCGGTGCAGCACGCCGTCGACGATCGCCTCGCGCAGCGAGCGGGCGTGCCGCTGCTGGGTACGCCGGCGCAGCGCGGCCAGCATGACCGCGTCCCGACCGGCGGCCTTCTTCTGGTCGGTCTCGCAGATCACCGTGCCGGAGTCGATGGACATCCGGATGGCGTGCTGCACGTGGGCCCGCCGCTCCGTCTCGTAGGTGTCCAGGAGCGCCTCGTCGGCGACGCCCCGGTGCACCAGGTCCAGCTTCCAGGCGAGGTTGACCACGTCCCGGAACCCGGAACTCATGCCCTGCCCGAGGAACGGGGGCATCACGTGGGCGGCGTCGCCGGCCAGGAACACCCGCCCGGAGCGCCAGGTGTCGGCGTAGCAGGCCTGGGTGGTGTAGACGCCGTAGCGGTCCAGCCGGGCGGTGTCCGGGGTGATGTCGAACAGGCCCAGTAGCCGCCAGGCACTGGCCTCGCTGCGGAACTCCTCCAGGGTCTCCCCCGGCACCCGCATGAACTCCCACCGGCGGTGGTCGGGGCCGGCGGAGACGGCGGTGCGGGGCCGGGCCGGGTCGCAGATCTGGAGGTTGTTCGGCTTGAACTCGTGCGGCTCGTTGAGCACCACGTCGCAGACCAGCCAGTCGTAGCTGAAGCCCAGGTCGGTGACGGTCGCGCCGAGCCAGCGGCGGACGAAGCTGTTCGCCCCGTCGCAGCCGAGCACCCAGGAGGCGGTGAAGGCGTGCTCGGTGCCGTCGCCGTCGACGGCGGTCGCCTCCACCCGGTCGCCGTGGTCGGTGAGCCCGGTGACCTCCAGCCCTCGGTGCACCTCGACGCCGGGCAGGGCGCGGCCCCGCTCGGCGAGGCGGTCCTCCAAGCCGGGCTGGTAGAAGGAGATCGAGTCGGGCCAGCCGGCGGGGCCGTCGTCGGCGACCTTGACGTGCAGCAGGGTCCGGCCGAAGCCGTTCTTCCAGGTGTACTCACCGGACAGCTCGGTGACGTCGTCGAGGCGGTCACCGAGGCCGCAGGCGGCGAGGACGCGACTGGCCTCCCCGTCGTAGGAGACCGCGCGGGGCATGTTGTACGGGGTCTGCCACTTCTCCACCACCCGCACGGTGAGTCCGCGCTGGGCGAGCAGGATCGCCGCCACCTGACCCACCGGGCCGTAGCCCACGATCAGTACGTCCGTCATCACCGTTTCCTCGTGGTCCGCATCGGGCCGGCCATCTACAGCCCGAGTTCCGTGTCGATCAGGCTGAAGATCTCGTCGTCGCTGGCCTGGTCGAGGTCCAGGTCGTCGTCGGTGGTGGAGGCGCCGCGCATGGTCCGCCACTTGGCGACCAGCACCTCCAGCCGGGCCGTGACCTGGGTGTGCAGGTCCGCCTCGACGGTCGTCTCGGCGAGGGTGCGTTCCAGGTTCTCCAGCTCGGCGAGGATCGCCGGGGTGGCCTCGCCGCCGTCGGGGACGAGCCGGGAGCGCAGGTACGCGGCGAGCGCGGTCGGATCCGGGTAGTCGAAGATCACCGTGGCCGGCAGCCGTTCGCCGGTCGCCTCGGTCAGCCGGTTGCGCAGCTCGACGGCGGTCAGCGAGTCGAAACCGATCTCGTTGAACGCCTGTTCCGGCCGGATCGCGTCGGGGCTGCCGTGACCGAGCACGGTGGCCGCCTCGGCGCGGACCAGGTCCAGCAGGAACGCGGACTGCTCGGTCGCGGTGAGCGCGCGCAGCCGACCGGCGAGGTCCTGGCCGCCGGTGGTCGCCGTGGCGCGGGCGCGGGGTCGTTCCCGACGCACCAGGCCGCGCATCAGCGCCGGCACCACGGCCCGCCCGGCGAGGGCGGACACGTCGACCCGGGTGGGCACCAGGTGCTCCTCGGCGGCGGCCAGCCCGGCGTCGAACAGGGCCATGCCGAGGTCGGTGGGGATGGCGAGCTGACCGTCGCGGGCGGTGATCCGGGGGTCGGTGCGGTCCAGCGCGCCGGTCATCGCGCTGGCCTGCTCCCACAGCCCCCAGGCGTACGACTGGGCCGGCAGGCCGGTCCCGCGCCGCCGCCGGGCCAGCGCGTCCAGGTACGCGTTGGCGGCGGCGTAGTTGCCCTGGCCGGGGACGCCGAACACGCCCGCGCCGGAGGAGAAGAGCACGAACCCGGCGAGGTCGAGGTGCCGGGTCGCCTCGTCGAGGTGGCGGGCGGCGTCCACCTTGGGCCGGAAGACGGTGTCGATCCGCTCCGGGGTGAGCGCGGTGACCACCCCGTCGTCGAGCACCCCGGCGGCGTGCACCACGGCGGTGAGCGGGTGCGCGTCGGGCACCCCGGCGACGAGCCGGGCCACGTCGGCCCGGTCGGCCACGTCGGCGGCGACCACGCTGACCGTGGCACCGAGGGCGGTCAGTTCGGCGGTCAGGTCCGCCACGCCGGCGGCGTCCGGGCCACTGCGGCTGGCCAGCAGCAGGTGCCGTACGCCGTGCCCGGTGACCAGGCGGCGGGCGACGAGCCCGCCGAGCAGGCCGGTGCCGCCGGTGAGCAGCACGGTGCCGTCCGGGTCCCACCCGGCGGGCATGGTGAGCACCACCTTGCCGACGTGCCGGGCCTGGCTGACGTACCGGAAGGCGTCGGGGGCCTGGCGGACGTCCCAGGCGCGCACCGGCAGCGGCTGGAGGGTGCCGTCGGCGAAGAGGTCCATCAACGTGACCAGCATCCGCTGGATCTCGTCGGGCTCCACCGTGGTCAGGTCGTACGCCTGGTAGGCGACGCCGGGGTGGTCGACGGCGATTCGGTCGGGGTCGCGCAGGTCGGTCTTGCCCATCTCCAGGAACCGCCCGCCGCGCGGCAGCAGCCGCAGCGACGCGTCGACGAACTCGCGAGCCAGCGAGTCGAGCACCACGTCGACGCCACGTCCACCGGTGGCGGCGAGGAACCGCGTCTCGAAGTCGAGGGTGCGGGACGAGGCGAGGTGGTCCTCGCCGATGCCCATGGCCCGCAGCGCCGGCCACTTGCCGGGGCTGGCGGTGGCGTAGACGTCCGCGCCGAGGTGCCGGGCGAGCTGGACGGCGGCCATGCCCACGCCACCGGCGGCGGCGTGCACCAGCACGGACTCGCCGGCCCGCAGCCCGGCCAGGTCGACCAGGCCCCGGTAGGCGGTGAGGAAGACCACCGGCACGGAGGCGGCCTGGGCGAAGGTCCAGTCGTCGGGCATCGGGGCCAGCAGCCGGCGGTCGGTGACCGCGACCGGTCCGAAGCAGCCGAGGAAGACGCCGAGCACCCGGTCGCCGGGGCGCAGGTCGGCCACGGCGTCGCCGACCTCGGTGACCACGCCGGCCGCCTCGCCGCCGGGCGGGCCGGGGTCGCCGGGGTAGAGGCCGAGCGCGTTGAGCACGTCCCGGAAGTTCAGTCCGGCGGCGCGGACCCGGACGCGGACCTCCCACGGGCCGAGCGGGGTGTCGGCCGCGTCGGTGGGGATCAGCGTCAGGCCTTCCAGGCTGCCCCGGGTCGGCACGTCGAGCCGCCACGCCGGCGTGGCCGGCGGGGTGAGGGTGGCCGCGTCGGCGCGGCGGGCCAGGCGCGGTACGTACGGGGTACCGTCCCGCCAGGCCACCTGTGGTTCGCCGGTGGCGAGGGCGACGGCGACGGCGACGGCGTCCGGGGTGACGTCGGTGTCGAGCAGGACGAACCGGTCGGGGTGCTCGGACTGGGCGGAGCGGACCAGCCCCCAGGCGGTGGCCGCGGCCGGATCGTCGACCTCGGCGGGACCGTGCACGCCGACCGCGCCCCGGGTGAGCAGGACCAGCGGGGTGCCCGCCCAACGGGCGTCGGCGAGCCAGCCCTGCACCAACGCGAGGGCCTCGGCCGCGACGAGTCGAGCCCGGTCGGCGTCCGGCGCGGGGTCGGTCGGGTGCGGTTCGTCCCAGCCCGGGGCGGGGCCCGTCGGGATCGTCCCGGACCAGCCCGGGGCGGCGAGGACGGCGTCGGGGGCGGATGTCCCGGCGTCGACGGCCCGGGCGAGCGCGGCCGGGTCGGCGTGGTGCTCGAAGCCGCCGACGGGCCGGCCGAGCGCCACCACCCGGGTCGGGGAAACGGGTTCGGGCACGGCGAGGGGCTGCCAGTCGAGCCGGAACAGGGCGTCGTCGACGGCGGCGTCGCGCGCGCCCAGCTCGGCGCGGGAGATGGGCCGCATGGCCAGCGAGGCGACCTCGGCCACCGGCTCGCCGGCCGCGTCGACGGCGGTCAGGCTGAAGGCGTGCGGGGCGACCCGGCGCAGCCGGACCCGCAGCGCGCCGGCCCCGGCGGCGTGCAGGACGACGCCGTTCCAGGCGAACGGCAGCAGCATCCGATCGGCTCCGGCGTCGGCGAGGCCGCCGAAGTGCGCGGCGTGCAGCGCGGCGTCGAGCAGCGCGGGGTGCAGGTTGTACCGGTCGGCGTCGGCGCGCGGCCCGGCCGGCAGCTCCACCTCGGCGTGGACCTCGTCACCGGTGGTCCACACCGCCCGCAGGCCCTGGAACGCCGCTCCGTACGCGTACCCGTCGTCGGCCAGGCTGGAGTAGAAGTCGGTCAGGTCGACGGGGCGCGCGTCGCGCGGGGGCCCGGCGGTGACCTCCGGCGGCGCGGTGGCGGTCGCGGCGAGGGTGGCGGTGGCGTGCCGGGTCCACGGTGCCCCGGCCGGACCGTCGGCGGGCCGGGAGTGCAGGGTCACCGGGCGACGGCCGTCCTCGCCGGGCGGGCCGACGGCCACCTGCACCTGGGTCGCCCCGTCGGGCGCGAGGGCCAGCGGGGCCTCGATGACCAGCTCGTCGAGGACGGGGCAGCCGACCTCGTCCCCGGCGCGCAGGCACAGCTCGACCAGACCGGTGCCGGGCACCAGCACGGTCCCGGCGACCGTGTGGTCGGCCAGCCACGGCTGGTCGGCGACGCTGAGCCGGCCGGTGAACAGGTGGCCGCGCGCCTCGGCCAGCGGCACGGACGCCCCCAGCAACGGGTGGTCGGCGGCGGCCAGGCCGGCCGCGCCGACGTCGCCGCGGCCGGTGACGGGCCGGGGCCAGTAGCGGCGGTGGGCGAAGGCGTACGTGGGCAGGTCGACCCGTCGCCCGCCGGCCAGGGCGGGACGCCAGTCGACCGGAACGCCGCGCACGTGCAACTGGGCGAGGGAGAGCAGGAAGCGACCCAGGCCGCCCTGGTCACGCTGCACCGACCCGACGGTCACCGCCTCGTGGTCGTCGACCAGGGTCTGTTCGATGCCGACGGTGAGCACCGGGTGCGGGCTGCACTCGACGTACGTGTGGTGGCCCTCGGCGGCCAGCGCGCGGACCGCGCCCTCCAGCTCGACCGGCTGGCGCAGGTTGCGGTACCAGTAGTCGGGGCCCATCTCGGGGCCGTCGAGCCAGCGCAGGTCCGTGGTGGAGAACAGCGGCACGGCGGCCGGGCCGGGCATGATGCCGGCCAGCGCTTCGGCCAGCTCGTCGCGGATCCGCTCCACCTGGGCGGAGTGCGAGGCGTAGTCGACCGCGATCCGGCGGACCCGGGCCTGCTCGGCGGCGAGTTCGGCGAGGATCTCCTCGACGGCGGCCTCCTCCCCGGAGACCACCACGGCGGACGGGCCGTTGACGGCGGCCACGGCGATCCGGTCGCCGAAGCGGGCGATCCGGTCGCGGACCACGTCGGCGGGGAGCGCCACGGAGGCCATCGCCCCCTGCCCGGCCAGCGAGCGGATCGCGCGGCTGCGCAGCGCCACCACCCGGGCGGCGTCCGGTAGGGAGAGCACCCCGGCGACGCAGGCGGCGGCGATCTCGCCCTGCGAGTGGCCGACCACGGCGGCGGGCTGGACGCCGTACGAGCGCCATAGCTCGGCCAAGGACACCATCATCGCGAAGAGGACGGGCTGCACCACGTCGACCCGCTCCAGGCCGGGCGCGCCGGGGACCCGCCGCAGCACGTCCAGCAGGGACCAGTCCAGGTGGGGCCGGAGCGCCGCGTCGCAGGCGGCAATCCGTTCGGCGAAGACGGGGGCCTGGTCGAGCAGGTCCAGGGCCATGCCGTCCCACTGGGAGCCCTGCCCGGGAAAGACGAACACGCAGCGCCGGGCCGGGCCGGCGTCACCGCGCACCAGGTCGGGTGCGGAGCGGCCGTCGGCGAGCGCGTCGAGCGCGGCGGCGATCCGGTCCGCGTCGACGCCGACGAGCACCGCCCGGGTGTCGAAGGTGGCCCGGCTGGTGGCGAGCGACCAGGCCACGTCGAGGGGACGCTGCTCGGGGCGGTCGGCGAGGTGGGCGCGCAGCCGCCGGGCCTGGCCGGCCAGGGCCTCGGGGGTACGCGCCGACAGCAGCCACGGCAGGGCCCCCGCGTCGCCCGCCGGGTCGACGGTCAGGGCGGCGTCGGCCGGCGTGACGACGGCCGGGGAAACCGTGGACGCCTCGCCGGCCGGCGGGACCGTGGACGCCTCGCCGGCCGGCGCAGCGACGGACGCCTCGGCGGCCGTCTCGGTCGCGGCGGCCGCCTCGACGACGACGTGCGCGTTGGTGCCGCTGATGCCGAACGAGGAGACGCCGGCCCGGACCGGCCGGTCGGTGCGGGGCCAGGGGCGGGCCTCGGTGAGCAGGTCGACCGCCCCGGCGGCCCAGTCGACGCGGGAGGTGCGGTGGTCGGCGTGCAGGGTGCGGGGCAGCCGGCCGTGCCGCATGGCGAGGACGACCTTCAGCACGCCGGCCACACCGGCGGCGGCCTGGGTGTGCCCGAGGTTGGACTTGACCGAGCCGAGCAGCAGCGGCGGGGCGTCGGCCGGACGCTGCCCGTACGTGGCGAGGATCGCCTCGGCCTCGATCGGGTCGCCGAGGGGGGTGCCGGTGCCGTGCGCCTCCACCACGTCCACGTCGGCCGGGGTGAGTCCGGCGGCGCCCAGCGCGGCCCGGATGACCCGTTCCTGGGAGGGTCCGTTCGGGGCGGTGAGCCCGTTGGACGCGCCGTCCTGGTTGACCGCCGTGCCGCGCACCAGGGCCAGGACGGGGTGGCCACGCCGCCGGGCGTCGGAGAGCCGCTCCACGACGAGCATCCCGACGCCCTCGGACATGCCGAACCCGTCGGCCTCCTCGGCGAACGCCTTGCACCGGCCGTCGGCGGCGAGGCCGCGCTGACGGCTGAAGCCGGTGAGGCCGGCCGGGGTGGACATCACCGACACGCCACCGGCCAGCGCCAGGTCGCAGTCGCCCTGCCGCAGGGCCTGCACCGCCAGGTGCAGCGCGACCAGCGACGCCGAGCAGGCGGTGTCCACGGTGACCGCCGGGCCCTCCAGGCCGAGCGCGTACGCCACCCGTCCGGAGAGGACGCTGCCGGCGGTGCCGGTGAGCAGGTGGCCCTCGTCGGCGGTGGTCTCCCCGTCGTCGGAGGACACCCCGGGGGCGATGTGGTCGGCGTAGTCCTGGCCGTGGGTGCCGGCGAACACGCCGGTACGGCTGCCGCGCAGCGTGCCCGGGTCGATGCCGGCGCGTTCCAGGGCCTCCCAGGAGGTCTCCAGCAGCAGCCGGTGCTGCGGATCCATGGCGAGCGCCTCGCGGGGGCTGATGCCGAAGAACGCGGCATCGAAGTCGGCGATTCCGGTGAGGAAGCCACCTGCGCGCACATACGTCCGCCCGGGTGTGCCGGGGGCGGGATCGTACAGGTCCGCGAGGGGCCAGCCCCGGTCGGTGGGCAGGTCGCCGATGACGTCGTCACCGGCGTCGAGCAGCCGCCACAGGTCCTCGGGGGAGCCGATGCCGCCGGGGAACCGGCAGGCCATGGCGACGATCGCCACCGGCTCGTCGAGCGCGACGGTGGTGGCGTCGGCGACCTCGGTGGCGGCGGTGCCGAGCAGCCGGGCGTGCAGGTGCGCGGCGAGCAGTTCCGGGGTGGGGTGGTTGAACACCGCGTGCGGGGCGAGCCGGACGCCGGTGACGGCGGAGAGCCGGTTGCTCAGCTCGACCGCCGTCAGCGAGTCGAAGCCGAGTTCCTTGAACGGGCGGTCCGGCTCGACGGCGGTGGGGTCGGTGTGCCCGATGACGGTGGCGCAGCGGGCCCGGACCAGGTCCAGCAGGAGGGCGGCCCGCTCGGGCTCGGCGAGACCGGCGAGGCGTTCGGCGAACCCGGCGGCGGTGCGCGGGGCGGGGTCGGCGTTGACCGCCCGGCGGGGTGGCGGGGGCAGCAGCGCCCACAGCAGGGCGGGCACCTCCCCGGCGGCGCGCACGGCGGCCAGGTCCAGTCCGATCGGCACCAGCGCCGCCCGGTCGGCGGCCAGGGCGGCGTCGAACAGCGCGAGCCCGGCGGCCGTGTCGAGGGGACGGGTGCCGCCCCGGGCGAGGCGGGCCAGGTCGGCGGCACCGAGGCGGCCGGCCATGCCGTCCTGCTCGGCCCAGAGCCCCCAGGCCAGCGCGGTGCCCGGCAGGCCGTGGGCGCGCCGGTGCGCGGCGAGCGCGTCGAGGAAGGCGTTGCCGGCGGCGTAGTTGCCCTGGCCGGGGCTGCCGAACACCGCCGACGCGGAGGAGAAGAGCACGAACGCGGCGAGGTCGAGGCCGGCAGTCAGCTCGTGCAGGTGCCACGCGCCGTGCACCTTGGCCCGCAGGGTGTTCTCCCACCGGGCCGGGTCGAGGTCGGTCAGCAGCGCGTCGTCGGTGACGCCGGCGGCGTGCACCACGGCGACGAGCCGGTCGGCGAGGGGGGCGACGACCGCTTCGAGGGCCGCACGGTCGGCCACGTCGACGGCGACGGTTCGTACGGTGACGCCGGTCTCGGCGAGCGTGTCCGTCCAGGGGGCCGGCCGGCCGGTCCGGCTGAGCAGCACCAGTTCGGTGACGCCGTGCGCGGTGGCGAGGTGGGTGGCGACGTGTCGGCCGACGCCCCCGGTGCCGCCGGTGACCAGCACCGTCCCCCCGGTGAGCGCGGGTGCTGCGGTGTCGGAGGCGGGGTCGGCGGGGCGCAGCCGGGGCACCAGGGCGCGGCCGTCGCGGACGGCCACCTCCGGCTCGTCGGCGACGGCCAGGGCCGCCCGGACGGTGGCGTCGTCGGTGGCGTCGAGACTGAGCAGCAGGAACCGGCCGGGGTGTTCGGCGCGGGCGACCCGGAGCAGCCCGACGACCGGCGCGTGCACCGGGTCGCCGTCGCGGACGGCCACGGCGAGCCGGGTGTCCTCGGCGCGCGGGTCGTCGAGCCAACGCCGGAGCACGCCGAGGAGGTCGAGGCCGACCGCGTGGGCCCGGTCGGGCACGGACGCGCCGCCGTCGCCGTCGCCGACGCGGAGCACGAGCAGCGGGGGCAGCGGCCCGGCCGGCGGCACGCCGTCGGCGACGGTCCAGGTGGGCACCGGCGTCGCCGGGGTGGCGGCCGGCAGCCAGTCGACCGTGTACAGGCCGGCGGGCCCGGTGTCGGCGGTCGAAGCCGGTGCGTCGGCGGCCGGCACCGGCACGTCGCGCAGGACGACGCGGTCCACGTCGAGCACCGGGGCCCCGGCGTCGTCGACAGCGCTCAGGGTCACCGCGTCGGCCCCGGCGCGGGCGAGGACGACCCGCAGCGCGTGCGCGCCGGTGGCGTGCCGGCGGACCCCGGTCCACTCGGTGGGCACCGTCCGCCGGCCGTCGCCGGGGTACGGGGCGAGGCCGGCGAGCGGAAGCAGGCGCAGGGCGGCGTCGAGCACCTGCGGGTGCACCCCGTACCGCTCGGCGTCGGGGTCCTCGGCGTCGTCGGGCAGGCGGACGTCGACGAGGAGCCGGTCCCCGGCGACCCAGGCAGCCCGGGCCAGGTCACCGGCGAGCGCCCGGTGCGCGTCGACGGTCAGGTCCACCGGCTGGGCCCCGGCGGGCGGCCACGGCGACCCGACGGCGCTCGGGGCGGCCGGTTCGGCCGGGGCGAGCTGCGCCTCGGCGACCTCCCGCCACGGCTGCCCGGCGGTGCGCACGTGGCAGCGGGCGGCCCGGCGGCCGGCGGGGTCGGGACCGGTGACGTCGACCTGCACGTCGACGGTCAGGTCGGCCGGGAACGCGACCGGCTCGGGAACGCGCAGTCGCGCCACGGTGGGCACGCCGAACTGCTCGCCGAGGTGGGTGAGCACGTCCAGCAACGCGGTGGCGGGCAGCAGCGGTGCGGTGCCGTCGACGGTGGCCGGACCGGGCTGGCCGGCGACGATCCGGCCGGTGGCGACGACCTGGCCGGTGCCGGCGACCGGCAGCACGCCGTCGAGGAGCGGGTGCCCGGTGTCGGCGAGCCGGCCGGAGCCCGGCCCGCCGGCGGGCAGCCAGTAGTGCCGGCGCTGGAAGGCGTAGGTGGGCAGGTCGACCCGGCGGCGCGGGCCGGGGCCGGTGACGGCGGCCCGGTCCACCCCGACGCCGCGCACGTGCAGTCGGGCGACGGCGGTGAGCAGCGCGCCCGGCTCCGGTTCACCGGTGCGCAGGGTGGGGACGAACGCCAGCTGGTCGCCGGCATCGGCAAGGCAGTCCTGCGCCGTGGCGGTGAGCACCCCGCCCGGACCGACCTCGAGGAACGTGGTGACGCCGTGCCGGTGCAGGGCGCGTACCCCGTCGAGGAAGCGGACGGTGCCCCGGACGTGGTCGACCCAGTAGTCGGCGGAGCCCAGGCGGGCCGGGTCGACCAGCTCGCCGGTCAGATTGGACACCACCGGAAGCCGGGGGGTGCGGTAGGTCAGGCCGGCGGCGACCTCACCGAACGCGTCGAGCATCGGCTCCATGCGGGCCGAGTGGAAGGCGTGCGAGACCCGCAGCCGGCTGGTGCGGCGGCCGGCGGCGCGCAGGGTCGCCGCGACGGCCAGCACCGCGTCGGTGTCCCCGGAGAGGACCACGCTGGTGGGGCCGTTGACGGCGGCGAGCCCGACCCGGTCGGTGAGGTGGGCGGCCACCTCGGCCTCGGCCGCCTCGACGGCGACCATCGCGCCTCCGGCCGGGAGCTGCTGCATCAGCCGGGCCCGCGCGGCGACCAGCGCGGCCGCGTCGGCGAGCGGGAACACCCCGGCCACGTGGGCGGCGGCCAGCTCACCGACCGAGTGGCCGATCAGCAGGTCGGGGCGGACGCCCCAGGACTCGACGAGCCGGTACAGCGCCACCTCGACGGCGAACAGCGCCGGCTGGGTGTAGAGGGTCTGGTCGAGCAGGGCGGCGCGCTCGTCGCCGTCGGGGGCGCGGACGACGTCGGCGACCGGGTGCGGGGCCGCCCCGGCGAGGTGACGATCGAGTTCGGCGCAGGCGGCGTCGAACGCCTCGGCGAAGACGGGGTACGCGGCGTGCAGCCCGGCACCCATGCCGGGACGCTGGCCGCCCTGACCACCGAAGAGCACGGCGAGCAGCCCGTCGCCGGCCCGACCGGTGACGACGGTGGGCAGGTCGGCGTCGCCCCGGGTGAGCGCGGTCAGCCCGGTCCGGGCACCGGCCGGGTCGGTGACCAGCAGGACGGCCCGGTGGTCCAGCGCGGCCCGGGTGGTCGCCAGGGCGTACGCGACGTCGCCCGGGTCGGCGTCCGCCCCGGGGCCGTCGAGCCAGCCGAGCAGGCGGGCGGCCTGGTCCCGCAGGCCCTCCCGGCTGGCGGCGGAGAGCAGCCACGGCACGGCCGTGCCGGCCCGGACGACACCCGCCCCGGCCCCGGCGGGCACCGACTCGGCGGTGCCGGCCGGGTGCGACCCGACGTCCCCGGTGGGGTGCGGCGCGGCGTCCCCGGTGGCAGGGGCGTCGGCTTCGGGAGCCTCGACGATGACGTGGGCGTTGGTGCCGCTGATGCCGAACGACGAGACGCCGGCCCGGCGGGGCCGGTCGACCGCCGGCCATCCACGGGCCTCGGTGAGCAGTTCCACCGCCCCGGCGGTCCAGTCCACCTCGGACGTCGGGGCGTCCACGTGCAGGGTGCGGGGCAGCGTGCCGTGCCGCATCGCGAGGACCATCTTCATCACCCCGGCCGCGCCGGCGGCGGCCTGGGTGTGCCCGAGGTTGGACTTCAGCGAGCCGAGCAGCAGCGGCCGGTCCGCCGGACGGTCCTGCCCGTACGTGGCGAGCAGCGCCTGCGCCTCGATCGGGTCACCGAGACGGGTACCGGTGCCGTGCGCCTCGACGGCGTCCACGTCGGCCGGACGCAGGCCGGCGGCGGCCAGCGCCCGCCGGATCACCCGTTCCTGGGCGGGCCCGTTGGGCGCGGTCAGCCCGTTGGAGGCCCCGTCCTGGTTGACCGCGGTGGCGCGCACGACGGCGAGGACCGGATGCCCGTTGCGGCGGGCGTCGGAGAGCCGTTCCAGCAGCAGGACGGCGACGCCCTCGGACCAGCCGGTGCCGTCGGCGGCCTCGGCGAAGGCTTTGCACCGGCCGTCCGGGGCGAGGCCGCGCTGGCGGCTGAACTCGACGAACGCCTGCGGGGTGCCCATCACCGCAACCCCACCGGCCACCGCGAGGGAACAGTCCCCGGCGCGCAGCGCCTGCGCGGCGAGGTGCAGCGCGACCAGTGACGACGAGCAGGCGGTGTCGACGGTGACCGCCGGGCCCTCCAGCCCGAGGGCGTACGCGACGCGGCCGGAGACGACGCTGCCGGCGGTGCCGACACCGAGGTACCCCTCCACGCCGGGTGGCGCCTGGCGCAGGTTCGCGGCGTAGTCGTGGTGCATGACGCCGGTGAAGACCCCGGTGGCGCTGCCCCGCAACGCGGTCGGGTCGATGCCCGCACGCTCGAACAGCTCCCAGGAGCTCTCCAGCAGCAGCCGCTGCTGCGGATCCATGGCCAGCGCCTCGCGGGGGCTGATCGCGAACAGGGTGGCGTCGAAGTCGGCCGCGTCGGCGAGGAACCCACCGACCCGCGCGTACGAGGTGCCCGGCTGGTCGGGGTCGTCGGAGAAGAGGTGGGCGAGGTCCCAGCCCCGGTCGGTGGGGAAGCCGGTCAGTCCCTCCCGGCCCTGCTCGAGCAGCTCCCACAGGTCCTCGGGCCCGGTGACGCCACCGGGGAGCCGGCAGGCCATCGCGACGATCGCCACCGGCTCGTCGGCGGACGACGGCCCGGTTGCCTCGGTCGCCGTCACCCGGGCGGCACCACGCAGCCGGGCGGCGAGATGCCGGGCGAGCGCCTCCGGCGTCGGGTGGTCGAAGGCGGCGGTGGCGGAGAGCCGGGCCCCGGTCTCCCGGGCCAGCCGGTCGCGCAGGGCGACCGCGCCGACCGAGGTGAACCCGAGCTCCTTGAAGGCCCGACCGGGACGGACCGCGACCGGGCCGGGCAGGCCGGCGACCTCGGCGGTGGCCGCCCGGACCAGGTCCAGCAGGAGCCGGTCGCCCTCGGCGGCGGTCAGCACGGCCAGCCGTCGGCGCAGCGTCCCGGCTGCCTCGGCGGTGTCACCGGTCGGCCGGGCGGGTTCCCGCCAGGCCGGGTGGCCGGCGGCGGGCCGGGCGAGCAGGACGAGGTCGGCACCGTCGTGGGCGATGTCGAAGGCGTCGAGGTCCCGGCGGAGACCGATGTCCGTCGGGGTGGGGCCGTCGATGGCGGTGCCGACCAGCCGGGCGGGCAGCCCGGCCGCGCGCCGCCGGGCGAGCAGGGCGTGCAGGGCGCCGACGACGGCGGCGACCCGGTGGTTGTCGGCCGCCCCGAGCAGCGGGTGGGTCGGGACGAGCAGGGTGAAGGCGGTGACGCCGGCGTGCCGGGTGCGGCGGTGCAGCCCTTCGGCGAGGGCGAGCAGCCGCCCGCCGTGGTCGTCGGTGTCGTCGTCGGCGCGGTGCCGACCCGGACGGTCGTCGAGATCGTGGACGGCGGCGGTGAGGGTGGCGGTGTCGAGGCAGAGCACAGCCGCCCCGACCTCCTCGTCCCCCATCGACGCGGCCGGGTCCGGGGCGGGCCCGGGGGCGAGCGGGGTGGCCTCGACACCGGCGGCGGTCAGCTCCGTCGCCAGGGCGACCAGGGCGGGGGCGTCCGCCGGTCCGGTGGCGAGCAGGCGCAGCTGCCGGACGCCGTACGCGGAGACCAGGTGCCAGGCCAGCGCCGCCCCGAGCGGGGTGTCCGCGCCGGCCAGCACGACCGGGTCGCCGATCGTGGCCGCACGCTCCACGGTCGGGACGGGCACGGGTCCGAGATGCGCGTGGCGGGCCGCACCGGCCCGCAGGGCGACCTGGGCGGCACCGGTGGCCACCACGGCCGGCAGCAGCGCGTACGGATCCGCGTCGGCGTCCCGGTCGACCAGCACGATCCGGTCCGGGTGGGCAGCCTGGAGAGCCCGGCCCACCGCCCAGGCCGCGACGGCCGACGGGTCGAGGTCGGGATCGTCGGCCCGGTCCGGGGTCGAGGCGTCCACCGCCCCGGTGGTCAGCAGCACCAGCCGGGTACCGGCGAACCGGTCGTCGGCGAGCCAGCCGTCGAGCGCCACCGGGTCCGCGTCCGCCGACCCGGCTGGCAGGACCACCACGTCCGGTACCTGCCCGCTGTCGCGCAGGGCGGCCAGGTCGGGGTGGAACCGGAAGCGGTCCGGGTCCGCCGCGCGCACCGCGTTATCGGTGCCGACGACCGCCCAGGGCTGGTCCGGCGCCGGTACGCCGGCCAGGTCCAGGGACGCCCAGCCGAACCGGACCAGCTCGTCGTGGTGGCTGCCGTTGACCGCGCGCAGCCGGGCCGGCTGGTCGGGCAGCAGCCGACGGGTGACCTTTCCGGACGCGGTGCGCGGCACAGCGGTGATCTCGTACAGCTCCTGCGGGACCTTGTGGTAGGCCAGCCGTTCCCGGCAGGCGGCCAGGGCGGCCCGGGGCGCGAAACCCTCCGGCCCGGCGACGACGTACGCCACCGGCACCTCGCCGAGCACCTCGTGCGGACGGCCGGTGACCGCCACGTCGGCGACGCCGGGGACGGTACGCAGCGCCTCCTCCACCTCAGCCGGGTGGATCTTCTCGCCGCCCCGGATGATCAGCTCCCGGTGCCGTCCAGTGACGAAGAGGTTGCCGGCGTCGTCGCGGCGGGCCAGGTCACCGGTGCGGTACCAGCCGTCGCGCAGCACCGCATCGGTGTCGGCGGGCCGGCCGTGGTAGCCGAGCATGACGCTCGGTCCGCGTACCCACACCTCGCCCTCCACCCCGGCGGGGACGTCCCGGCCGGTCTCCGGATCGACCAGACGAACGTCGACACCGGGCACCGGACGGCCGCAGGATCCTTCGACCCGGGGCTCGTCGGGACGGGTGACGGCGATCGAGCCGCAGGTCTCCGTGCTGCCGTACGCGTCGAGCAACGGCGCGTCGAAGACCTCCTCGAAGGCCCGGCGCAGCGGCCCGGTGGTGATCGCGCCACCAACCAGGCAGATCCGCAGCGCGGGAGCGCGGAAGCCGGTGTCCCGGGCGGCGGCGACCAGGTGGTGGTACATGGCCGGCACCCCGGCGAGCACCGTGGCGTCGTCCTGCTCGACCGCGCGCAGGACGTCCTCGGCGGAGAACCCGTCGACGAGCCGGGCGGTCGCGCCGACCGCGGTCACGCTGAGCACGCAGCCGATGTGGGAGAGGCTGTGGAACAGCGGCAGCGGCCAGACCACCCGGTCGTCAGAGGTGAGGCCGGGGATCGGCACGTAGCAGGAGGCGACGGACCACAGGCAGGTGCGCTGGGTGGAGAGCACACCCTTGGGCCGGCCGGTGGTGCCCGAGGTGTAGAGCATCCAGGCGACCTCGTCGAGGCCGAGGTCGTCGCGGGCGTCCACGGTCGGCTCGGCGTCGACCAGCTCCGACCAGGCGGCGACGCCCGCCGGGAACGGGCCGGTGCCGGTGACCCACACCCGCAGGTCGGGGCGGTCCCGGCGCAGCCGCAGCAGCTGGTCGAGGTGCTGCGCGTCGGTGACCACCAGCACCGCGCCGGAGTCGTCCAGCAGGTGGGCCAGCTCGGCGTCCGTGCTGCGCGGGTTCACCGGTACGCCGACCGCCGCCGCCCGGGTGACGGCCAGCCACGTCTCCACGGTCTCCACCCGGTTGCCCAGGCAGAAGGCGACCCGGTCGCCACGGGCCACCCCGGTCGCGGCCAGGTGACCGGCCAGCCGGCGGGTCCGCTCGGCGAGCGCGGCGTAGCTGACCGACCGGTGATCGTCGCGGAACGCGACCCGGTCCCCCAGCCGGGCGGCGTGGGCCCTCAGCAGATCGGGCAACGGCTGGACCAGGTCGCTCCGAAGCATGTCGTCACCACATCCGTCCCTCGCCGTAACGGCCCAAGTCTTCCCAGCGACCTCCCGGTGACCTACCCCTGTCACCCCCTAAGTGGTCCCCAGATCCACCCGTGGAGGCGGTGACCAGGCGCGTCGTCGGCCGATGATGGGGTGGCCCGAGGACCGTCGCACCCGTGCCCGCCCCGCCCACCAGTCGAGGTGCCGTCGTTGGAACGCTCCTGGATGTTCGCCCACCTCGCCGTACCCGGCGGGGGGTGCCCGGACGCCCGCGCGGCCGAACTCGTCGGCACCGTCGTGGCGGGACTGGTCGCCGCCGTACGCGCCGCCGACCCGCAGGCACGCTGGTTCTACGACCGGATCGGTCCCCGCGCCGGCCCGCGGCTGCGCGTCGGTCTGCACGCGAGCGCCGTCGGCCTCGACGCGGCACGTCGGCGGCTGGACGGCGATCCGACGTCGACGCTCACCCCGGACCCGTACGCCGTCCGCGACGCGGCGCGCGGCGGGCCGCTGGCACAGGCCGGCAGCGAGCTGGCCCTGTCCCTGCTGGGTGGGGACGCGCCCTGGCTGGCCGGCATGGAACTGCCCCTGGCCGTGGCCCACCTGCGGCACCTGTGCGACCTCATGCCGGTCGCCGACCGGCCGGCCTTCCTCTTCCTGCACTGGCAGGACCGCAGCCGGTCGCTGAGCGCCGCCCACCGCCGCGACCTCGCCGTCCAGGCGGACACCGGGGCCGAGAAGATCGTCCTGGCCGCCGGTGACCTACCGTCGACCGGTACGGTCGCGGCAGCCTGGCAGCGCTACCTGGACCGGGTCACCGAGGTGATGGGCGGGGACCACGCCACCCCACGCGGTTTCCTGCTGGCCGAACACGCCCAGCTCACCCATGAGCGGTGGGGCATCGACGCGGCCGTGGACTCGCTGGCCGCCATGGCGCTGCGGCTGGCCCTGCGGCGGGACGGTCCCCCACCGTCCGTACCGACCGCCCCGCCCGTCTCGACGAGGAGATTCTCGACCGCATGAGCACTCGCACCGACGGTTCCGAGACGACCGGCCGCGTCGACGTCCTCCTCGGTGACCGGACCTACCCGGTGTTCGTCGGTCCGGGGGTCCGCCACCGGCTGCCGGAGGAGGTGGCGCGGATCGGTGCCCGCCGGGTCGTGGTGGTCTCGGCCCGGCCACCGGAGTGGACCCCGGACCCGGGGGTGCCGCACCGCGTCGTGCCGGCCCGCGACGGCGAGCACGACAAGAGCCTGGCCACGGTGGAACACCTGTGCCGGGCGTTCGCCGACTTCGGGCTGACCCGCGCCGACGCGGTGGTCTCCTGCGGTGGCGGGACCACGACCGACGTGGTCGGTCTGGCCGCCGGCCTCTACCACCGGGGGATCGCGGTGATCCACCTGCCGACGTCGCTGCTGGCCCAGGTGGACGCGAGCGTCGGCGGCAAGACCGCGGTGAACCTTCCCGAGGGCAAGAACCTGGTCGGCGTGTACTGGCAACCCCGGGCGGTGCTCTGCGACACCGAGCAGCTGGACACCCTGCCCGACGTCGAGTGGCGCAACGGCTACGGGGAGATCGCCCGGGCCCACTTCATCGGGGCCGGTGAACTGCGCGGCCGTCCGGTCACCGAGCAGATCACCGCGTGCGTGGCGCTCAAGGCGCGGGTGGTCGCCGCCGACGAGCGCGACGCCGGCCTGCGGCACATCCTGAACTACGGCCACACCCTGGGGCACGCGCTGGAACGGGCCACCGACTTCCAGCTGCGCCACGGCGAGGCGGTCGGGGTGGGCACGGTGTTCGCCGGCCGGCTGGCCGGTCTGCTGGGCCGGATCCCGGTCGACCGGGTCGACGAGCACCGCGAGGTGGTCGCCGGCTACGGACTCGACACGCGACTGCCCGCCGGAGTGGGCCACGACGACCTGTTGGCGTTCATGCGACGGGACAAGAAGTCCACCTCGGGACTGTCCTTCGTGCTCGACGGCCCGTCCGGACCGGAACTCGTCGCGGACGTCGACGAGACCGCCGTCCGAGCCGCCCTCACCGCCATGTGAGCCCTCAGGGCGCTTGCACGCTCGGGTGGGCACGCAGCGTCGGCCGGTAACGGGATTGGGTGGTAGCAGGGGTCCCCTGTTACCGCTTTTTGATGAGCAGGGGACCCCTGCAACCACCCGAGCACCCCGCGCGGGAGCGGCAAGCGGGCGGTCAGGCGGCGGGCACGGCCGGGCAGTGGGCGAGCAGTTCCTCCGGCTTGTGCGCGACCAGGTCGGGGGCGGCGGCGAGCAGGCCCTCGACGTCCCCGCCGTGCCAGGTGGTGGCGACGGTCGTCACCCCGGCGTCGCGTCCGCTGGTCAGGTCGGTGATCGCGTCGCCGACCATCATCGCCTGGTACGGGGGCATCCCGAGCAGATCCAGCGCCCGGAGCACGATGTCCGGCGCGGGCTTCGGACGGGGCACCTCGTCGGAGCCGATCACGTGGTCGAACAGGTGGAGCACGCCGAGCAGGTCGAGCAGCGACCGGGCCCGGGGGCCGCTCTTGCCGGTGGCGATCGCCATCCGGATGCCCCGCTCGGACAACTCCTCCAGCGTCTCCCGTACGCCAGGGAAGAGTGGCACCTGGTGGGCGAGCCGGTAACTCTCCCGGACGAACGGCTCCTCCATCTCCAGCGGCAGCCCCATCAGCCGCATGATGTCCGGGAAGTACCGCCCCATGTGCTTGTTGTACTCCTCGAACGGCGCGGGCCCCGTCCCGACCACCTCGGCGTAGGCGACGCTGAACGCAGCGCGCATCACCGCCGAACTGTCGACCACGACACCGTCGAGGTCGAAGACGACCGCCCGGATCGGCCCCGGCCGCGCGGGGGCTGTGCTGACCTCGAGGGTGGACGGCGGATGGCTCATGGCTGCTCCCGGGTGGGTTCGCCGGTGGTTCTCACCGGTCGAGGGTTCCCGCCAGCGCGTACGTCGGCGCGGTGGGCCGGGCGCAGCGGTAGATCCGTTCGATGACGTCGATGGTCCGGCGGGCGTCGGCCGCTGCCGCGCCCCGGCTGGCCGGCGCGGCGAGCAGGTCGGGCAGTACGTCGAGCTGACGGTCGTACTCGGCGCCGATGGACTCCTCGGGCAGCGGCAGGCGGACGGTTTCGCCGTCCCGGGTCCGGGTGAGCACCGGCGTCGGCTCCCGGTTGGGGCTGAACCCGAACGTGCAGTGCAGGGTCGCCGAGCCGCCGGTGCCGTGGACCGCGATGGTGGTGCGGTCCCGCGCCTCGTGTGACGCCCAGCAGGCGTGCAGACCGGCGGAGGCGCCGTCGGCGGTGAGCAGGAACGCGCGGGCGGTGTCCTCGACGTCGCCCCGGGCGCGGCCGGTGTCCGTGGCCGTGCCCCGCCATGCCGCGGCGGCGGCGTCGTCGTTGACGAAGTCGTCGGAGACGCTGCCCACGGCGTGCACCACCGGGGACGGGCCGAGCAGCGGCAACACGGTGTCGAGCAGGTGCCAGCCGAGGTCGACCAGGGCACCGCCGCCGGCCAGATCCCGCCGGGTGAACCAGCCACCGGCGTCGGGCACGCCGCGCGCCCGTACCCAGGCCACGTCGACGTGGCGGACGGCGCCCAGGTCGGCGGTCGCCTCGACCAGTGCGCGGACGTCCGCCCGGTAGCGGGCGGCGCTGCCGGCGAGCAGCACCGCCCCGCCGGCCCGCTCGGCCTCGGCCAACTGCTCCGCCTCGACGGAGGTGAGGCAGACCGGCTTCTCCAGGAAGACCGGTACGCCCCGGCGCAGCAGCCGGGCCGCCACGTCTGCGTGCAGGTGGTTCGGTACGGCGACGACGACCAGGTCGACCGTGTCGGCGGGGATGTCGTCGACGTCGGCGTACGCGGACGGGACCTGGTGGGTGGCGCGGGCCCGGTCACGGGCCGTCGGGTCGGGGTCCACCACGGCGGTCACCGTGAAGCGCGGGTGCCTGGCGAGCCGGGGCAGCCAGATCTCCCGTCCGGCCCAGCCGAGGCCGGCCACGGCGACCCTGACGCGCCCCGGTGTGGCGGCCGACGACGGCGTGGTCATTCGCCGAGGACGTCGGCGAGCACGGCGGCGATCTGGTGCATCTGCTCCTCGGTGCCGAGCAGCGTGCGGTGGTGCAGCCAGATGCAGTCGGCGTGGATCTGCTCGACGTTCGGGCAGCGGGCGGCGATCTGGTCGACCGTCTCGTCCGGCGCACCGGCGAGCCAGAAGCCCTCGCACCGGTAGATCGCGCGGAACGCGACGAAGGCGGGGATGCCCCGGGCGATCAGCTCGTCCACCACGACCCGGCGGCGCTGCTCGCCGATGCCGGGGACGCGGAACATGGCCATGTAGTGCGGGTTGCGGTCGCCGCGGTCGTCGCGGCCCTGCGGCACCACGCCGGGAATCTGGGCGAGCAGGCTCGCCAGCAGCGGCCAACGCTGCTCACGCAGCTCGATCTGGCTGTCCAGCCGGGACAGCTGGGCCCGCAGGACGGCGGCGCTGAACTCGTTCATCCGGTAGTTCGAGCCGGTGGTGCGGTGCAGGTAGTCGCGGTCGGTGCGCGGCCGGCCGCAGCTGTGCACGAGGAACGCCCGCTCGTACGACTCCTGGTCGGGGAAGAGCACCGCGCCGCCCTCGCCGGCGGTCATCAGCTTGCCGTTCTGGAAGCTGAACGCGGCCACCGAACCCAGCTCGCCGACGCGCTTGCCCTGCCACTGGGCACCGTGGGCGTGCGCGGCGTCCTGGAGGATGTCGACTCCGGCGTCGGCGGCGATCTTGTCGAGGGCGTCCATGTCGGCCATCTGCCCGGCCATGTGCACCGGCATGATGACCCGGGTCCGCTCGGTGATCGCGGCGGCGACGGCCTCCGGCTGGATGCAGTAGGTGTCCAGGTCGACGTCGACCGGCACGGCCACCGCGCCGAGCCGCTGCGCGGCCAGCGACGACGAGATGAAGGTGAACGCCGGGACGATGACCTCGGTGCCCGGTCCGACCCCGAGGACCTCCAGGGCCACCTCGAGGGCGTGGGTGCCGTTGGTGACGGCGAGCGCGTGCGGCGTGCCGTGGTACGCCCCGAACTCCGCCTCGAAGGTGTCGACCTCGCTGCCGCCGACGCGCCACCACTGGCCCTGCTCCAGTGCCCGGACCAGGCCGGTCCGTTCCTCGTCACCGAACTGCGGCCACTCGGGGAACTCCGGCACGCTCGCCGACAGACCACTCATGATGTCCCACTTCCCAATCCAGCTGGAACGGCGGTTCACTGGCCGTTCGCCGACGGCGGCGCGCCGCCCCGCGACCCCGGGCATCGGGTGCGACCCGCACCGCCCGGTCGGTTCTTCGGGGCGGACGCCACCGTCGAACGCGGCGACGTACCTGGCTCGCGGTGGACGCTAACCGACCTGACCGGCGGCTCAACTCCCCTAACGGCCCCTAACCGCCCCTTAGTCGGCCGGCCGGACGGCGCGTGGCAGCCGGCCGCGTAGTAGGACTGCGGTGGCGATCGACTCACCCCGCGCCCGGGGCGCGGCCCACTCCCGCGCGACGCCGACCACTCGCGGGAGGCACCGGCGACGACCAGCGTCGTACGCGCCGAACCGACGCAGCACGGCCTCAGGTGGTTGCAGGGGCACCTTGCAGTGCAGAAATCACCTGCAGGGGGCCCTTCCTAACACCTCAGCCGGGCGAACGACAGCGCCCCTAGCTGCCCCTATTCGCCCCTTGTTTCGCGCGGGCGGGCGCGGTCGGCCCCGGCCGCCGACGCGATACTGCCGGGGACCCGTCGCCGAACCCACGCCGACGGGACCGTTCCGCGCGAGGTGAACCGTGTCCAACGTGCTCCTGCTCAACGGCCCGAACCTGGGCATCCTCGGTCAGCGGGAGCCGGAGATCTACGGCACCGACACGCTGGCCGACATCGAGCGGGCGGTCGCCGAGGAGGTCGCACCGCGCGGCTGGCGGGTGACGGCCGAGCAGCACGACTGTGAGGGCGCGCTGATCCGCGCCATCCAGGGCAACTACGACACGGTCGGCGCGATCGTCAATCCCGGCGCGCTGATGATCGCCGGCTGGAGCCTGCGGGACGCGCTGGCCAACTATCCCCGCCCCTGGATGGAGGTCCACCTGTCCAACGTGTGGGCACGGGAGAGCTTCCGGCACGACTCGGTGCTCGCACCGCTCGCCAGCGGGGTGATCGTCGGACTCGGGGCGTTGGGCTACCGGCTGGCCGCCCGCGCGCTCGTCGCCACCGTCGCCTGACCCTTCCATCCACGGCCGGCACCAGCACGGTCGTCCGTCCGATTCCCCCGACCTGAGGACAGTCCCGTGCGTATCCCCATCATCACTCTGACCGTCATCCTCGCCTCCGTCCTCATCGCCGTGGCTCTGCCGAAGCTCCTCGGCCAGCTGGAGATGCGGAATCGGATGGCCCGCATCGGCGTCTCGGCCGGCCTCACCCGGACGATCGGCATCCTGGAGATCGCCGGGATCGCCGGATTGCTGCTCGGCCTGTTCTGGTGGCCGGTGGGCGTCGCGGCGGCCGTCGGGCTGACCCTGCTGCTGATCGGCGCGGCCGTCTACCACATCCGCGCCAAGGACCCCGTGCCGATGGCGGTGGTTCCGGTGGCGTTCGCCCTGGCAGCAGCGGCGATCGCCGTCCTGCACGTCCTCGCCAACTGACCACCCGATGATCGACGGGCCGGACGTCGGCGTCCTGGGGGTCGACGTCGGGGGCACCAAGGTGGCGCTGCGTGCCGAGGCGGCTGGTCGGCCCGCGTACGAGCGGACCTTCGCCTGGCCTGCCGGCGGCGATCCGGCCGGCGACCTGGCGGCGCTCGACGCGGAGGTCGCCGCGCTGCGGGCCACCTGGGGACCGTTCGGCGCGGTCGGTGTGGCGATGCCGGCCATCACCGGCCCGGACGGGACGGTCCTGACCTGGCCGGGTCGGCCGAGCTGGACCGGGCTCGATCTCACCGGTGCGCTGCGGCGACTCTTCCCCGACGTCCCGACCGGGTACGCCGACGACGGCGACCTGGCCGCGCTGGCCGAGGCCCGGAACGCCGGCCACGACGACCTGGTGTACCTGGGCGTGGGCACCGGGATCGGTGGCGGGATCGTGCTGAACGGCCGGCCCGTCCCGGCCGGTGCCTCCGCCGAGGTCGGACACATGGTCGTCGACCTCGACGGCATTCCGTGCGACTGCGGTCGCGTCGGTTGCCTCCAGTCGGTCGCCTCCGGCCCGGCCACCCTGCGGCGGGCGGGCCGGGAGCACGGCGGCGAGGTCACCTTCGACCAGCTGCGGGCCGGATTGCGGGACCGCCGGCCGTGGGCGGTCGGGGTGGTGTACGACAGCTGCGCCGCCCTGGCCTCGGCGGTGGTGAGCCTCGGCGAACTGTTGGCCGTTCCGGTGGCGGTCGTGGGCGGCGGCTTCGCCGGCGGCCTGCCCGGCTTCGTCCCGCTCGTCGCGGACCTGGCCCGGCAGGCGGGACGGCCCGGACGACCGGCCCCGACGGTGCGGGCCGCCGCCCTCGGCGGCCTCTCCTCGCTGTACGGCGCGCTCTGGCTGGCCCGTGACCTCACGACCGACGGCACCGGCTCCCGCTAGCCGCACCCGGAAGGAGCACCTCCGATGCTCGATGTCGACGCCCCCGTCACGGCCGTGCCGGCGATCAGCGGCACCACCCGGCTGTACGCCCTGCTCGGCGACCCGATCACGCAGGTCCGCGCGCCCGCCCTGCTCAACCCGGTGCTCGCCCGGCGCTGCACCGACGCCGTGCTGGTCCCGGTGCACGTCACGGCGACCGACCTCGACCCGGTGGTACGCGGCCTCCGGCAGATGGCGAACCTGGACGGCCTGCTCGTGACCGTGCCGCACAAGGCCGCCGTCCTCGCCCTGGCCGACCGGGTCACCGACCGCGCCCGCCTGGCCGGCAGCGCCAACGCGCTCCGCCGCGAGACGGACGGCACCTGGACCGCCGACACGTTCGACGGCGACGGGTTCGTCCGTGGTCTGGTCGAGGCCGGGCACGACCCACGGGGTCGCCGGGCGTGCGTGGTGGGCGCGGGCGGCGCGGGCAGTGCCATCGCGGTCGCGCTGCTCGACGCCGGGGTGGCCGCGCTACGACTGGTCGACACCGACCCCGGACGGCTCGACACGCTGCACCGGCGGTTGTCGCCGGTCTACCCGGGACGGGTCGGCACCTCGGCCCACCCGCTCCTGGACGACGTCGACCTCGCGGTCAACGCCACTCCCCTGGGCCTGCGTCCCGGCGACCCGCTGCCGTTCCCGGTGACCGGGCTGCCGACTCACGCCGTGGTCGCCGACATCATCATGACCCCGGCGGAGACGGCCCTGCTGCGCGCGGCGTACCTCCGTGGCCTGCCGACGCAGCCCGGCCTGCCGATGCTCAGCCACCAGATCGACGCCTACCTGGAGTTCTTCCGCCTGTGAGCCGAACTCCCTGGCACCACGTCACGCCGAGTGAGTTGTTGACGACGGCACGCACCCGGCCTAGCATTTGCATGCATCGATTACAGGCAAGCGCGGCCCGTTCTCTGAACAGCAGCGATGCTACGAATGGATTCACGCGCGGAGAAGTCTGACGGCTGCGGTTCCCCGGTGGGACGGCCCTTCCGGAACTCCTTCGTGTCCCCTGTCGTGCCGCCGGAAAGGAATCACGTGTCCATCAAGACGATCATCGCGGGACTTTCGCCCAAGCGGCTCGCCAGTATCGGGGTGGTGACGGCGACGGTGCTGGCGGCGACCCTGGCCCTTCCCTCGCCCGCACAGGCCGATGCGTTCAGGTGCGGATCCGCAGGCAGCGACCCCCGCGCCTGGTGCGCCTATGTCAAGAATGTCGGGCCCGCCGGGCTCAACGTGCGCTCCGGCCCGGGAACTGGCTATCCGGTGGTCGCCGTATACGCCAACGGACAGATGGTCGAGGTCGATTGCTGGGCATACGGGACCAGCGTGAACGGATACAACATCTGGTCGAGGTTGTACACCCCGACTCGCGTGTCGTGGGTCAGTGACTATTATCTGACCACCGGTATCGTGCAGAATTACGTCCATCCCTGCTGAGTCGCGCTCAGCCCTCGACGGTCGACAGGCGGTAGCGGAACTTCGGCGAGCGCATCGCTCCCAGCCGGTCGCAGAAACCGATCCCGTCGGTGTTCCACTCGGGCGTCTGCCACTGCATCTCGTCCAGTCCCCACGCCCGCGCCCGGCGTACTGCGGCGTCGACCAGCGACCGGCCGACGCCGTGGGGATGGATCGTCAAATCCCGCCACCCCGACCCACTGACGAAGCCTGACCACCGCGTCCGCCGATGGCCGCACCGCCATGATGCTCAGAACCGACAGTGCGTGTCGCCGAGCTTCCCTTCAGCCAAGGTGGGCCAGGCCGGCTACAAAGGTCCCAGCACCGCGCTGGGGTCCGCGTCCAACTCCAGGGCCTTCAGCACGGCGAGGAGTTGACGCTCCTCGTAGCGGAAGTGCGACTCCATGATCGCCGCCAGTCCCTCCAAATGGCGGTCGAGTTCGGCGGGCGGGGCTGCCCGGGTCACGGCAGCCTGCAACCCGGCCAGAAGGTGGGCCATCATCGAGTGGTCCTGTCGCAGGTAGTGCAGCGCCTCGCGTAGTTCGGGATGCTGCCCGGCGATGGCCGGAAACAGCTCGCGGTCCTCACCCTCGTGGTGAGCGGTCAGGGCGGCACAGAACCCGTGACAGAACAGCAGCAGATCTCTGGTCGCCGGTTCCGCCGGCTTGCCGGCGGCCAAGGCCTGTCGGGTCACGGTCAGTGCGTCGCGTAGCCTGTCGTGAACGTCGCGCAGCTCGCGATGCCAGGCCACCAGCCTGCTCTTGTCGCCCTCACGCATAGGTCGAGGGCGAAGGGACAACGATCATCGTCGTCGTATCCCCTTCGGTCCGACGCCTCCATGCCTGACATGGTCTGCCACCAGCACGCGACGTTGGGCTGACGCTACCACGCACTCTGCGGAACCCTGCTCGGGCCGGGGCGTTGGGCTCGGTTGACGCTCGACAGCCGACCACCCGATCGCCGAGCACACCGACCAGGGTTGCGGACAACCTGCGGCTACGGTGTCACGGGTCGTCATTCGCGCCTGTGCGACGATCGGGGGCGACGACGGAGGGGCTTCCTGAACCAGCGACGAACGGCGGGCCACGGCGGCGACGGCTGGCGGATCGTCGCGGTGGCGGCTCCGCTGTACCTGTCGATGATCGCCGCGTCCGTCGGTTCGATGGTGGTCACGGCGGCGCTGGGACGGTTCGACACGGCCGCGCTCGCCGCGTTCGCCCTGGCCAGTGCCGTCCACGTCCCCACCACAGCGGCGGTGACCGGCGCGGTGCGTGGTGTGCTGCCCTTCGTGTCGTCGGCGGCCGGCGACCACGACGGCGTACTGCGGGTGGTCCGCGACGGCACGTGGCTGGCCGTCGCCGTCGGAGTGCCCGGTGCGGTCGCCGTGGCCGGTGTGCCGCTGCTGGCCCGCGTCGGCGGAGTACCGGCCGAGACGGTCGCCGAACTCGGTTTCCTTCCGTTGCTGCTGGCCGGGTCCGTACTGCTGGGCTCGGTCGGGGCGATGGCCTCGTCGAGCCTGGTCGGGCTCGGTCGCACCAGGACCGTGATGCGGGCCGGGCTGGTCGCCGCGACGTCCGCCGCCGGCCTGTCGTCACTGCTGGTCAACGGTGTCGGACCGGTGCCCGCCCTCGGCCTGGCCGGTGCCGGCGGCGCCGTGCTCGTCGCCAACCTGGCCGCCTGTGCCATGAACCTGTCCGGTCTGCGGTCGGCGCTCGGCACGCCGCTGGCCGGCCTGGTGTCGGTCCGCCCCGACCTGCGTCACGTGCGGGAGCTGGCCACGGTCGGCATTCCCATGGCCGGCACCGTGCTGGTCAAGTTCGGGGTGCTCGGCGTCCTCGCCTTCGCCGCCGCCCGGATCAGCCCGCCCGCCACGGCGGCGCACGGGATCGCCACCTCGCTGGTCGGCCTGATCTTCACCGCGGCGGTCGCGGTCGGTCAGGCCGGCGTGCCGCTCGTCAGCAGCCGGGCCACGGAGGGCGACGTCCCGGGCGTGCGGCGCGGGGTCCGGGCCGGGCTGGTGGTCGTCACCGCCACCGTGGGCGCTTCGTGCGCCCTGCTGGTGATCCTGCGTCCGGTCGTCCTTCCCCTGTTCACCAACGATCCCGGGGTCCGCTCGCTCACGACCGCACTGGTGCCGGTCGTGGCGCTGGCCGTCCTCTGCGACGGAGTGCAGGCGGTCCTCGGATTCGGTCTGACCGGCCTCCGGCGCACGGCGCCGAGCTTCGTGGTGTTCTCCGTGCTCTACGGCGTTCTCGCCGTGGTCGCGCTGCCGGTCGCGTCGGCCGCGGGCATCGTCGGACTCTGGACCGCCCTCGTCGTGACCAACGCGCTGGTCGCACTCGGCCAGGGCACCGCGTTCCTGAGAATCAGCGGCCGCCTCGGGACAGCTGGAAGACGCGGTGACCGGTCAGCGGAGAAGGGCCGCGAGACGGAGCAGGCGGGCGACCGTCCCGACACGATGGGAGCCACCGCTCCCTGAGTGGCGGCTCCGGCCCGACGGCGGCGTGTGCTCAGGAAGGCAGTCCGTCGTAGTACGGCTTCATCGCCGGGTAGTAGTCGTCGAAGATGGGTAGGTCCGCACCGTCGCGGGCGGCGACCAGCAGGTCGAGGTAGTACTCCCAGCCGGGGCCGACCTCACCGATCGCCTCCTCGCTGTCGAGATGGTGGACGAACCGCAGCTCGGTCACGCCGTCGGCCTCCACCAGCAGCATCTCCAGACGCCAGGAGCCGTGCTCGGCGAGCGTCGCGACAGCCAGCCGGTGGGGCGGCTCGCACGCCTCGATCAGCAGGTCGTGCCAGGGCTTTCCCTCCTCGTACGCCAGCTGCACCCGGACGGTGCGGCCAGGGCCGGGCTCACCCTCCCACGGGCCGAACCAGCGCGCGGTGCGCTCCGGCTCGGTGACGCTCGCCCAGACGTCCTCCACCGGGGCGCGGAAGGTGCGGGTCAGCACCAGGTCACTGCCAGCGTCCGTACGGAACAACCGGCCGACGGGTAGGCGGTTCATGCGGTCCTCTTTTTCTCGGCGGGGCGTTCGGTGCCGCTCCGGCGCTCGCGGCGGGTGCGGTACACCTCGGTTTCCAACGCGTCGAGGCGGTGCTCCCAGCCGCGCGGCCGATCGAACCGGTCGAGCCACTCGACCAGGGCGGTGAACGGCTCGGTCTCGATCTGGTAGAACCGCTGCCGGCCGACCACCTCGTCGCGGACCAGACCGGCCTGGCGGAGCACCCGCAGGTGTCGGCTCACCGCCGGCCGGCTGACCGGGAAGCGGGCGGCGATGTCGCCAGCGGCCAGCCGCCCGTCTCGCAACATCTCCAGGATGTCGCGTCGGATCGGATCCGCGATCGCCTCGACCACCTCGTCCACACCCAGAAGCGTAACCCATGGGTTACGCGTCAGGTGACCCGCCGCCCGGTTCACGGCCCCGGAGGGTGGGACCCGGGTTGCGCGTCGCCGACCGGAACCTTGGAAGACAGCTTCAGATCAGGACGTTCCACATCAGCAGCACACTGGGGATGAGCCCGGACAGTGCGAGCACGGCGAGCACCGCGCAGCCCGAATTCGGGTTGGAAACGGCTCCGGTGTCAATATTTCGCCTCAAGTTGGTGTTGGGGATGCGCACATCCCTTTTCCGGCGTGATAGTCCATCCCCGCCTCCAGGCCCCAGCAGTACATGCATTCGCCTGAGTCCTTGCGCCTGCCGCACTTCGGACATTCGCTCATGGACGCCTCCTTGGAGTGTCGAGTTGACGACTGATCCTGGTCGTTGGGGTGGTCAGCGGTTGGCCGGAGCGAGCCGGCCCTCGGAGGCAATCTTGGAGGCGTTCAGGGGTGCTGCCCAGCGGGTGGCCCACCGCCGGTGTCCGGTGCCGGTGGGATCCAGGCTCATCAACGCATGAAAACGCACTTGAGCGCGGCCGTCAAGGTGACCCAGCGCCGGTAGGTCTCGTCGAACGGGTCGACCATCACGGGCAGGCGCAGGGGCTCTTGTCGACGCGGCCGTACTCGGCGAGCGCCGCGTTGTGTGGCATTTCGCGCCAGCGGCCAGCCCCAGGCCACGTGTGCCAGATCGCACGGTCGTCCGCAATGAATCAAATCGTCGTGACCAGCACCGCCGCGACGAGAAAGGCTCATCGAGGCAAGCAAGAAAGGCCGCATCTGAAGTCACTCGCCACCGCGAATCTGCACGGTCGCCGGTACCGGCGCCCAGCTTCGCGCCGGACGCCGGCACCGGTCAGGTCAGGCCCGGCCGAGGTGGCGGGACAGGAACGCGTCGTCCACCCCGTCCCACCGGACGCTGCGGTGGTCGCCCGGGTTCGCGTGCAACGTCTTCTCCGCCGAGGCGAACGCGTCGAACAACGCCAACCCGGACGAACGGTCGACGTGCTCGTCGTCCCACGGCAGCAGGAACTGGACCGGCACGGTGATCTGCCGCGCGGCCATGATCACCGATTCGTCCACGAAGGACCCGCCGCCGAAGATCGCGGCGGCGATCCGGGGCTCGGCCGCGGTCAGCCGTATCCCGATCGCCGTGCCCATCGCGATGCCCCCGCCGTAGCCGACCGGCGCGTCCGGGCCGATCTGCGGCAACGCCTGCAGGGCGTCGAGCGTCGCCCGCCATTCAGCGACGGCCTGTTCCGCGAGCGAGGCCATGAAGCGGAGGCTGGCCGCCGCGAACCGCGGGGTGTCACCCGCCGTCACGGCTTCCCGGATCTCCGTGCGGGCCCGCTCGTCGGAGTCCGTACGCGGACGGTCGCCGTGTCCCGGCGCGTCGATCGACCCGGGATCTCGCCCACGAGGAAGTCGCGTTCGACGACACCGTCGGACGAGGTCTCAGCGGTGAAACGTACAGAATGCATGGGTCTGGCGCCTTTCGGGAGTGCCATCCTGATGGGCGCTCCGGGCGACGCTTACCTCAACCGCCCGTCCGTGGCGGGAGGGAGCACCACGTGCGAACTGCGTTCACGGGTCTCACCTCCTCGGCCGGGTCACGGATCGGGGGCACGCTACCGACCCGGCCGCACTGCCAGCCAGTCGATTACCCGTCGGCCACGCGTTCCCGGTCCGGCTCGATCCGCCAGAGCCGTCCGGCACGCGGTCAGGGCGTCGCGGACCGGGCCGCCTGGACCAACCGGTCCTCGATGTCCCGCAGCAACCGCTCCGCCCGCTCGGGCGGCAGATGCACGGTGTCGGCGGTGACCGCCAGCTCCACCGCGCCGGGTGCATCGATCACCTGGATCCGGCAGCGCCAGGCGAACCGGTCCAGTTCCTCCAGCCAGCGGAAGGAGCCGGCGGTCCGCAGCGTCGGTTCGTCCGGCCCGGTCACGTCGGCCGGGACGTCGTGGGGCAGGCGGATGTCGTTGAGGTAGCAGAACGGCGCGAGCGCGGTGCCGTAGTCGTAGCCGTGGTCGGCGAACGCCTGCGCGAGCGCGAGCGGGTCGTAGTAGGCGTGCCGGTACGCGTCCAACGACGCCTGCCGGGCCCGCCGCAGCAGCTCGGCGAAGTCCGGACGGCCGGCGAGGTCGACCCGGCAGAGACCGATCTGGTTCAGCTTGCTGATCGCGGCGTCGTACTCGGGTTGGAAGCGGTTGTTGGCCATGGTGAAGATGCCGGCGACCTCCGGTCCACCGCCGGCCCGGAGCGCGGCGGCGGTGGCGGCGAGCAGGACGGTGGAGCTGGTCACCCGGTGCCGGGCGGCGAGCAGCCGGGCCGCGTGGTGGATCGCCGGCGAGGTGAGCGCGCCGCGCCGGTAGCGCGGGGTGAGCCCGACCCCCACCGGTTCGGCGAAGGTGCCCGCCCCGAGCGTGGGGAACTGCCGGAGCCAGTACGCCACCGCCCGGTCGGACCGTCGCCGTTCGACCTGCCGTTCGCGCTCGGCCACGTCCAGCGACTGGAGGCCCGGCGGGGTGGGTGCCGCCCCGCGCAGCAGCAGCATGCGCAGGTCCCGGAGCACCGTCTCGGTGGCGTGGAAGTCGACGGTGGAGTGGCTGAAGACCACGACGACCTGCCGGACCAGCCCGTCGACCACCACCACGGCGGCCCGCAGCGGCCACTCGGTGGCGTGGTCGAAACGTGGGTCGCCGAACCGCGCGGCGAGCGACCCGGCCGCCATCATCCCGTCGGGGTCGGCCCCGGCGGCCGGCACGGTGTGTACCAGTACCGGCAGCCGTCCCTCGGCGGCGGCCACCTGGCGCAGTTCGCCGTCGATCGGGCGGACCCGGGTGCGCAGCGACTCGTGCCGGCCGACCAGTGCGGCGAGCGCGCGGACCGCCCGCGCCGGGTCCACCCCGGCCCGCCGCGAGACGGCGAGGGTACGCCGCAGGTTCAGAAAGCTGTGCCGGGTGGACTCGAACTCCACCACCGCCCGCCACATGGCGCGCTGCCCCCAGGTCAGCGGTCCGGTGGCGGCCCGGCCGCCGTGGAAGTCCGCGTACGCCACCTCCTCGGTGCACGCCGCGATCCGGTCGGTGGGCCGGGAAGTGAGCACCATTCAGGTTACCCCGCCGGTCAGCCGGGAAGGACGCGCGCTCAGGGCGTCCACGGCCAGGCCACCTCCCGGAAGACCGCCGTGACCAGCAGTTCCTCCAGGTCGCGCAGGAACGGCTCGACCGACTCTACGGGCACGAACCGGGTGTCGACGCTGACCGTGACGCCCACCGCCCCCGGCTCGTCGACGACGTGGGTCAGCCGGTGCCAAGCCGCCCGGGCCATGCCGTCGATCCAGTGGAAGGCGCTCTCCGCCATGGTGGCGCGCAGTTCGCTTTCGGTCACCGTCGGGCTCATTCCGACGCTTCCGCCGGCCAGTCGCACGTCGTTGAAATAGTAGTACGGCAGAAATGCGGTCGCCGGGTCGTGACCGTCCGCCAGGAAACGCTGCCGCAGCGCTACCGGATCGTAATAGGCGTGTCGGTACGCCGCCAGCGCACCGCGCCAGACACGGGGCAGCAACTCGGTGAACCCGGGCCGGTCGCCCAGCTCCACCACGCACATTCCGATCTGCCCGAGATTCGCCACCGCGTCGGTGTACTCGGCGCGGAAACGGTTGTGCGCCATCGTGAACAGTCCACACACCGACGTCCCGTCGCGGCCGGCCGCCAGCGCGGTGGTGGCGGCCAGCAGCACCGCGGAGGCGCTGACCCGGTGCCGGGCGGCGAGCAGCCGGGCCGCCCGGTCGGCGGCCGGGGAGACCAGCGTCCCCCGGTGCAGTCGGGGGGTCAGTTCGGTGTGGGTCGGGGTCATCGGCGGCTGCGGCAGCTGGGCGAGCCCGCGTGCCCAGTGCTCCACCGCGCGGGCGGAGGCGTCCTGGTCCGGCCCGTGCTGGTCGCGGGCCACCTGCACCGACTGCGGGCCGGTCGGGGTGCCGATCTCCCCCCGCAGCAGGATCAGCCGCAGGTCCCGGAGCACCACCTCGGCCCCGTACGCGTCCACAGTGGAGTGGCTGAAGACGATCACGATCTGGCGTACCCGGTCGTCGACGGTGACCAGGGCGACCCGCAGCGGCCACTCGGCCGCGTGGTCGAACGCGACGTCGGCGAGCCGCTCCGCCACCGCCCCGGCCGCCGCCGCGCCGTCCCCCTCACCCGGCACCACCAACAGGGGCAACTGGCCGGCCGCCGCGGTCTCCTGCCGGAACCCACCGTCGACCGACCGGACCCGGGTCCGCAACGATCCGTGCCGGCTCACCAGCGCTCCGAGCGCGCGGGTCACGCCGGCCAGGTCCGCGGGGACCCGTGCGGACACCGGCACGGTGCGGCGCAGGTTCAGGAACCGGTGGTTCCAGCCGGACCGCGCCGCGGCCCGGAACATGACCCCCTGCGCCCAGGTCGTCGGGGCGCTCTCGGTACGCCCGCCGCCGAACTCGGCCAGGACCAGCGTCTCGGTGGCCCACTCGGCCGGCACCACGGCATCCGCGAATCGCATTCCTGACGGTAAAACGGCGTTCGGTGGCCCGGATCGCTCGTTCGGGCTTTCCACAGTGCACGGGATGGGCTCTTTCCCGCGCCGGACAGGCGTCCGTCGGTGCGCCGTTCAGTTGATTACATGCGTCGTTTGCATTCGGCACACTGCTTGCCTCGCCCGCCATCGACGTAAGGCCTCGCCCGTGACCAATGTAGACCTTCCGGCCCGGGTTGTCCGTTCCTCCTCGAATGGGATTCCCGACACCACCGGGGCGAGACCGTCGCTGTCGTTCGGACAGGAACGGATCTGGTTCACCGAACAACTGACTCCCGGCACGGCGGGTTACCTCGTCTACGCGACGCTGCGGTTGACCGGTCCCCTCGATCCGGTTCTGCTGACCGCCGCCATCGACGCCACCGCCGGGCGGCACGACAGCCTGCGGATGCGGTTCACCGAGAACGAACTCGGCGAGCCGGTGGTCGAGGTGGCGCCCGCCGTGCAGGTGCCGGTCACCGTCACCGGCGTGGTCGACGAGGCGACGGCGCGCGCCCTGGTGGCCGAGTCCGCGCGCACCCCGTTCGACCTGGCCACCGCCCCCCTGCTGCGGGCGCTGGTGATCCGGCTCGGCGACGACGACCACGTGCTGCACCTGGCCATGCATCACATCGTCAGCGACGGCTGGTCGCTGGACCTGCTGCTCACCGAGATCGCCACGCTCTACCGCGCGCTGCGCGAGGGCGGCCCGGTGCCTCCGCCGCCGACCGTCTCGTACGTCGACTACGCGGCCTGGCAGCGGCAGCGCGTCGACGGACCGGACGCCGGGTCCGAGTTGGCCTGGTGGACCGGGGCGCTGGCCGGGGTGCCGGCGTTGGAACTGCCGACCGACCGGCCCCGCCCGGCCGTGCAGACGTACGCCGGGGCCACCCACCGCTTCCGGATCGACGCCGATCTCACCGCCGGGCTGCGCGAGCTGGCCCGGGGCCAGCGGGCCACCCTCTACATGACGCTGCTGGCGGGTCTCCAGGCGCTGCTGTTCCGGCACAGCGGCCAGCGGGACTTCGCCATCGGCTCGCCGGTGGCCGGCCGGGTGGCTCCCGAGCTGGAGAGCCTGATCGGGCTCTTCGTCAACACCCTCGCGATGCGCGCCGACCTCTCGCCGGGCGGTGCCACCGCCGACTCCCCCGGTGAGGAGCCGAGCTTCGCGGCGCTGCTGCGCCGGACCCGCACCGGGGTGGTCAAGGCGCTGGCGCGCCAGGAGGTGCCGTTCGAGCGCCTGGTCAAGGAACTGAACGTGACCCGGGACGTGAGCCGGTCGCCGGTGTTCCAGGTGCTGTTCACCCTCCAGAACTACGACCGGGGCAGCGGGGGCCGGTGGCCCGACGGGCTGGTCGCCGGAAGCTTCGGGGCCGACGGCAACGCTGCCCGGTTCGACCTGTCGCTGTACCTCGGCGAGGTCGACGACGGCCTGCGCGGGATGTTCGTCTACAACACCGACCTGTTCGACGCGGCCACCGTCGACCGGCTGGCCGAGCGGTTCACCACCCTGCTCCGCGCCGCGGTGGCCCGTCCGGACCTGCCCGTCGTCGACCTGGACCTGCTGGAGACCGGCGAGCGGGACCGGGTGCTCGGTTTCAGCGCGCCGGACGCGCCGGCGGCACCCGCCGTCGCGGTGACCGGCGCCGCCATCACCCTGGCCGACCTGGTGACCCCGCACGTGGCGGCCACCCCGGACGCGCCGGCCGTGGTCTGCGGCCCGGACGCGGTGACCTACCGGGACCTGGACCGGCGGGCCAACCGACTGGCCCACTGGCTGCGCTCCCGGGGCGTCGGCCCCGATGCGCTGGTCGGCGTGCTGCTGGAGCAGTCGGTGGAGTTGGCCGTGGCACTGCTCGGCGTGCTGCGGGCCGGCGGGGCATACCTGCCGCTGGATCCGGAGCAGCCGCCGAACCGGCTGGCCACGATGCTCGCCGACGCCCGACCGACGGTGGTGCTGACCAGCACCGACCTGCGCGACCGACTCACCCCGACCGACCCGGCGATCCCGGTCCCGGCGGCCCCGGCCTGCCTCGACGAGATCGCCGACGAGGTGGCCGGCTGCCCGGAGACCGCGCCGGACGGGGCCGCCCACGGCGGCAACCTGGCCTACGTCATCTACACCTCCGGCTCCACCGGCACCCCCAAGGGGGTGGCGGTGGCGCACCGGCAGGTGCTGCGCTACCTCGACGGGGTGGCCGACCGGTTCGCCGTCGTCCCGGCCGGCCGCTACGCGCTGCTCCAGTCGATGTCGTTCGACTTCAGCGTCACCATCTTCTACTTGGCCCTGGCCACCGGCGGGGTGGTGCACCTGCTCCCCCGGCGGGGCACCGGCGCGGAACTCGCCGAGCAGTTACGGGACCACCGGATCGACTACCTGAAGATCACCCCGTCGCACCTGGCCGCGCTGACCGCCGACGCCGAACCGGCCGAGCTGCTGCCGGCCCGGGCGCTGATCCTCGGCGGTGAGGCGTCCGACCTGGAGCGGGTACGGCCGCTGGCCGCCACCGGCACCGCCCGGGTGTTCAACCACTACGGGCCGACCGAGGCGACGGTCGGCATCGCCACCCACGAGGTGACCGCCGACGGGGACGACAGCGGACCCGTGCCGACCGGCCGGCCGCTGCCGTACGCCCGGGTGCACGTCCTCGACGACCGGATGCGTCCGGTGCCGATCGGGGTGCCCGGCGAGATCTACCTCGGCGGGGACCGGCTCGCCCGGGGCTACCTCAACCGTCCCGGACTGACCGCCGACCGGTTCGTGCCCGACCCGTACGGGCCGCCCGGTGCCCGCCTCTACCGCACCGGTGACCTCGGTCGATGGCGGGCCGACGGGCAGCTGGTGTTCCTCGGCCGCACCGACCACCAGGTCAAGATCCGGGGTTACCGGGTGGAGCTGGGCGAGGTGGAGGCCGCGCTGCGCGACTGCCCGCCGGTGCACCAGGCGGTGGTGGTGCTGCGCGACGACCGGCTGGTGGCCTACCTGGAGCCGGTGCCCGGCGCGGACACCCCGGAGGCCACCGAGCTGCGCCGGACGCTCGCCGACCGGCTGCCGGAGCACATGGTCCCGCAGCGGTTCGTCTGGCTCGGGAAGCTGCCGTTGCAGGAGCACGGCAAGGTGGACCGCCGGGCGCTGCCCGAGCCGACCGCCGAGACGCCGACCGGCGAGCGGGTCGCCCCCGTCGGGCCGGTGGAGAACCTGGTCGCCGGGATCTGGCGGGAGGTGCTCGGGCTGACGGAGGTCGGGGCCACCGACGACTTCTTCGACCTCGGCGGGCACTCGCTGCTGGCCACCCAGGTGGTGGCCCGGCTGCGCCGGGAGCTGCCGGCCACCGACGGCGACGCACCCCGGGTCAGTGTGATGGACCTGTTCCGCCACCGGACGGTCCGCGAACTCGCCGCCCGGGTGTCGGCGACCGATGCCGAACCGGCCGGCCTGCTGCACGAGCTGACCCCGCCGGTGCCGGCCGCCGAACGGGTCGCCACTCTGGTCTGCGTTCCGTACGGCGGCGGCAGCGCGGTGGTGTACCAGCCGCTCGCGGACGCCCTGCCGCCCGGTCACCGGCTGCTGTCGGTCTCCATGCCCGGGCACGACATCGGGCTGGCCGACGACCCGGCCCCGATCGACGAGGTCGCCGGGGACGTGGTCGCGGAGATCCTCGCCCGGGTCGAGGGTCCGCTGGTGCTCTACGGGCACTGCGGACCGGGCGGGGCCCTCGCGGTGGAGGTGGCGCGGCGACTGGAGGCGGTCGGCCGGGAGCTGACCGCGGTCTACCTCGGTGCCGTGTTCCCGTTCGCCCGGCCGGTGGGCGGGGTGCTCGGGCCGCTGCTGCGTCTGCGTCTGTCCGAGCGGATCCGCAGCGACCGGATCTACCGCACCTGGTTGCAGGCCCAGGGCACGTCGATCGGCGCGTTGGACCCGGACGAGGCGGCCTTCCTGATCCGGGCGATGCGCCACGACGCCCGGGTCTCCGAGGAGTACTTCACCGAGCTGATGCACCGACGGGTGACGCCGCTGCGGGCGCCGGTCGTATCGGTGGTCGGCGACCGGGACCGGGGCACCGAGTTCCACGAGGAACGGTTCCGGGAGTGGCACTTCCTCAGCGACCGGACCGCGCTGGCGGTGATCGACGAGGGCGGGCACTACTTCCTCAAGTACCGGGCCGGGGAGTTGGCCGAGATCGTCACCGGCGTGCACCACCGGCTCGCCGACCCGACCGGCGGGTCGGATCCGGCCGGCGCGACCGGGCCGGACGGGTCGGATCCGCCCTGGACGCTGGCCGCCGTCTCCGAGCGCGGTCGCGAACCGGCCCCGTCCCCCAGCCCGGACCCACCGCCGGACCGGCCCGGTGGTCGCCGCCGGACCGCCGACCGCGCCCCGCAGCCGAGCATGGCCCGGTTCGGCCTGGTCGCGGCCGGCCAGATCGTGTCCAGTACGGGGACCGCGCTGACCAACTTCGCCATCCCCCTGTGGATCTACCTGGAGACCGGGTCGCTGGCCCGGTTCGCGCTCTTCGCCGTGCTCGGGCTGCTACCCGGCCTGCTGGTCGCCCCGATCGCCGGCGCGTTGATCGACCGCACCAGCCGACGGCGGGTCCTGCTGCTGGCCGGCACCGCCGCCGGGGCGGCGAACGCGGCGCTGGCCGCGCTGGTGCTCACCGACCGCATCCAGGTCTGGCACTTCTACGTGCTGGTGGGCTGGCTGTCGGTGGCCCTGGCGTTCCAACGGCTGGCGTTCGTCTCCGCCGTGCCGCAGTTGGTCCCGAAACGCTTCCTCGGTCACGCCAACGGACTGGCCCAGACCGCCACCGGCATCACCCAGTTCCTGGTGCCACTGATCGCGGTGGCCCTGCTGGAGGCGGTCGGCCTCGCCGGCATCCTGGTCATTGACGTCGTGTCGTACGTGTTCGCGGTCGGGGTGCTGCTGCTCCTCCGGTTCCCCCGGACGCTGGCGCTGCAACGCCGGGAGGGCATGGGCGAGGAGATCGTCGCCGGGCTGCGCTACTCGGTACGCCGCCGCGAGTTCCGCTCCATGCTGGTCTTCTTCGCCGCGCTGAACCTGTTCCTGTTCCCGGTGCTCTACCTGCTCTCCCCGCTGGTGCTCGGCTTCGCCGAACTGGCCGAGGTGGCACAGGTGGCGCTGACCGGCGGGGTGGGCGCCGCCCTCGGCGGCCTGGTGATGCTCGTCTGGGGCGGCCCGCGCCGGCGCCGGATGCGGGCGGTGCTGCTGGGCACCCTCGGCATCGCGGTGGCCTGCCTGGTCATCGGGCTGCGGCCCAGCCTGGTCACGGTCGGTGCCGGCGCGTTCGGCGTGTACCTCGCGCTCGGCATCGTCAACGGCGTCTACAACACGATCATCCAGACCAAGGTGCCGCCCCGCTTCCACGGCCGGGTGTTCGCCCTCAACCAGATGGTGGCCTGGTCGACCATGCCGCTGGGCTGGGGGGTGATCGCCCCGTTCGCCTCGCAGGCCCTGGAGCCGCTGCTGATGCCCGGTGGCGCGCTGGCCGGCAGCGTCGGCGCGGTGATCGGGGTCGGACCGGGTCGCGGCATCGCCCTGCTCTACCTGGTCTTCGGCGGGTGCATCGCGCTCACCGCACTGGTGTCGCTGCGCACGCCGGTCCTGGCCCGGTTCGACGACGAGGTGCCGGACGCCCCGCCGGACGACCTGATCGGCATCGAGGCCCGACAGGCGCGCGCCGCCACGGCTCCCACTCCGGCGGGCGGCACGCCAACGGGCGGGATGGGCGACGTGCCGGCACGAAGGGCGGCCTGAGGTGACCATCACGACGCCCGTCCGCCGGCCGACGCCGCCGGCCGCCCGGACCGTGCCCGAGTTGCTGAGCTGGCGCTGCGACGTGCACCCCGACCGGGTGGCGGTCGAGGTGCACGGGGTGGCCGCGTTGACCTTCGCCGAGTGGGAGTCCGGCGCGACCGCCGTGGCCCGGTCGTTGCTGCGCCGTGGGATCCGCCCCGGCGACCGGGTCGGGCTGGTCTTCGGCCCCCGCGACTGGACGGAGTACGCGGTGGCGTACTGCGGCGTGCTGCGGGCCGGTGCGGTGGCGGTGCCACTGTCGGACCGGCTCGCCGCCGGGCAGCTCGACCACGCGCTGACCCACTGCGCGGCGGGCGCGCTGGTGCACGGGGGCGACACCGCCGCACCGGCACCGGCCGGCGTGCCGGTGTGGACCGTGGCCGAGCTGCGCGCGGAGCGCGGCGACGAGGTGGAGCTGCCGACGGTCCGCCCGGCCGACCTGGCCCAGATCCTCTACACCTCGGGGACGACCGGCCGCCCCAAGGGGGTCGGGGCGAGTCACGCCAACCTGACCGTCGGCGCGCCGAGCCACCCCCGGCGGCTGGCACTGGCCCACTCCGGGCGGTTCCTGCACGCCTTCGCGATCGGCACGAACGCCGGGCAGACGATGCTGTTCAACGCGCTCACCGCCAAGCCGACCGCGCTCACCCTGCCCCGGTTCACCCCGCTGCGGTTCGCGCGGCTGATCGAGACGGCCGGCGTCGGGACCGTGTTCGTGGTGCCGTCGATCGCGATCGAACTGCTCGACTCCGGGGCGCTGCGGGACCGGGACCTGTCCGGCGTACACCTGGTCGGGTCGACCGCGGCGGCGCTGCCACCGCCGGTGGCGGCCCGGCTGGCGGCGGCCCTTCCGGCCGCCACGATCGTCAACTACTACACGTCCACCGAGGCGGCCCCGGCCCAGACCACGATGATCTACGACCCGGCTCGGCGCGACGCGGTGGGCCGCCCGGTCGGCGGGCAACTCATGATCGCCGACACGAACGGTGATCCGCTGCCGGTCGGGGCGACCGGGGACGTGTGGCTGCGCGCCCCGCATCCCCGGGCCTACTACCGGGACGACACGGCCAACCGGGCCACCTTCCGGGACGGGTGGGTGCGGATGGGCGACGTCGGCCGGCTGGACGCCGACGGCTACCTCTACCTCACCGACCGGCACCAGGACGTCATCAAGTCCGGCGCGTTCAAGATCTCCTCCCTGGAGGTCGAGGCGGCGCTGCACGAGCACCCCGGGGTCACCGGGGCGGCCGTGGTGGGCGTGCCGCACCCGGTGCTCGGTTCGGCGGTGGCCGCCGTGCTGGTGCCCCGGCCCGGCGCGGACCCGGACGAGCTGTCCCTGGCCGCGCTGCGCGGTTTCCTCGCCGACCGGCTCGCCGACTACCAGCTGCCGTCACGGGTGCTGCTGGTCGACGAACTGCCGCGCAACGAGGGCGGCAAGGTCCTCAAGCGCCACCTGACCAGCCGGTTCGAAAACTGACCACCCGAAGAACGTTGGGAGAGCACGTGGGTACCGCCGAGGCGACATACGCGCAGCACGCCGTCTGGTTCACCGAGCAGGCCGGGGTGGCCGGTACGGCGTACCACATGGCGCTCGGCGTCCGGTTCGGCGCCGAACTGGACCGGCCGGCGCTGGTCGAGGCGTGTGCGGTGGTGACCGCGCGGCATCCGGTCCTGACCACCCGGATCCTCGCCAATGACGACGGCACGCCCCGCCTCGTCCCGGCCGACGGGCGGCCGGCGGTGACCTTCGGCGAGCTGACCGACGACCGGATCGCCGAGGAGATCGGCCGCCGCTACGACCCGGCCACCGGACCGCTGTCCCGGTTCACCCTGCTGACCGGGACGGACGGGACGCACCTGCTGCTGGTCACCGCGCACCACCTGGTCTTCGACGGGACGAGCAAGGACGTGCTGGTCCGGGACCTGGCCGCCGCCTACGACGCGGTGCGCAGCGGGACACAGGCCCACCTCGCGGCGCTGGACGACGGGTACCCCGGGCACGCGACCGCCGAGCGGGAGCGGGTCGACGCGGAACTGCCGGCCGCCCGGGCGTACTGGGAGCGGCACTGGTCCGGTCCGGGCGACGTGGTCCTACCCGGCCTGCGGCGGACGCCGACCGCCGCCGAGCCGGGTGCCACGGTCGAGATGGACCTGCCCGGCGAACTGGTCGAGGGCGTCGACCGGACCGCCCGGTCGCTCGGGGTGACCCGGTTCGAGCTGCTGCTCGCCGTGGTGCACGCGCTGCTCGCCCGGTACGGCAACCGGGGCGTACCGGTCGGGGTGGGGCTCTCCACCCGGACCGCCGCCCAGGCCGACCAGATCGGACTCTTCGTCAACGAACTGCCGGTCGGGGTCGCCCCGACCACCGGCGACGTCGCCGGGTACGTCCGGGAGGTCCGGGCCCGGGTCCGCGAGCTGTACCGGTTCCGGGGCGTGCCGCTGGCCCACGCGGTTCCCGGGCTTCGGCCGGCCCCGGCACTGACCCCGGTATCGGTCGGCTACCGGCGGCGCGGCGCGGAGCCGGAGTTCGCCGGCGTGTCGAGCAGCGTCGAGTGGACGCTGTTCGGCGGCGCAGCCCGCAACGCGCTGCACGTGCAGATCGTGGACGCCCCGACCGGGCTGACCGTGGGTTTGCAGTACAGTCCGGCGGCGATCGACGCCGACTCGGTGGGCCGCATCGGTGGGCACCTGCGCACCATGCTCGCCGCCGTGGTCGCCGATCCCGGGCAGCCGGTGGCCGGGCTGCCGCTGCTGCCCGCCGAGGAACGTGACCGGGTGCTGCGGTCCTGGAACGACACCGGGCGGGCGTACCCGCTCGACGCCACCGTGCCGGCGCTGGTCGCCGAGCGGGTCCGTACCGCCCCGGACGCGGTGGCCGTGGTCGACGGCGACCGGACGCTGACCTACGCCCAGCTCGACGCGGCCAGCGCCCGGCTGGCCGGACTGCTGCGCGACCGGGGCGTCGGCCCGGGCACCCTGGTCGCGGTCGCCCTGGACCGGTCCTGGCCGGCGGTGGTGACGCTGCTGGCCGTGCTCCGCCGCCGGGCGGCGTACCTGCCGGTGGATCCCGGTCACCCGGTGGCCCGGCAGGAGCTGGTCCTCGCCGACGCCGCCCCGGCCCTGGTGGTGACCAGCGCCGCCACGGCAGCCCGGCTCGACCCGGCCCGGCCGGTGCTGGTGCTCGACGGGGTCGACGGGGTCGACCTGGACGGCCCCGCCGGTGCCGACGACGTTCCGCCGGCCGACCCGCCGACCGCCGACGACCTGGCCTACGTGCTCTACACCTCCGGTTCGACCGGCCGTCCGAAGGGGGTCGCCGTCCGGCACGGCGCGCTGGCGAACCTGCTGCTGGCGGTGCGGGACACGCTGGACAGCCGGCCGGAGCACCGCTGGCTGCACCTGACCTCGCTGTCGTTCGACATCTCCGGGGTGGAGATCTTCCTGCCCCTGGTCACCGGTGGCCGGGTGGTGGTCGCCTCGGCGGTGAGCGCGCTCGACGGGGCCGGGGTGCTGCGGCTGGTCCGCGACGCCGGGGTGACCCACGTGCAGGCCACCCCGTCCGGGTGGCGGGTGCTGCTGGAGGCGGGACTCGGCGGGGCCCCGGACGCGGTGACGCCCGAGCCGCTGGTGGCGGTCACCGGTGGTGAGGCGCTGCCGGTGCCGCTGGCCCGGGACCTGCGGGCCCGGGTGGACCGGCTGGTCAACGGGTACGGCCCGACCGAGGCGACGATCTACGCCACGATGGCCGACATCCCGGCCGGTCCGGACGAAGTGACCATCGGCCGGCCGCTGCCCAACACCCGCGCCTACCTGCTCGACGACGACCTGCGGCCGGTGCCGGTGGGGCTGCCCGGTGAGTTGTGCCTCGCCGGCGCCGGGCTGGCCGCCGGTTACCTGGGCCGCGACGACCTGACCGCCGAGCGGTTCGCGGCCGTGTCCCTCGGGTCGGACGAGTCGGCCCACCGGCCCGCCGACCCGGCCGGTGTCGTCCCCGACCGGGCAGGTGCCGACGTCGACGGTCCGGTCGGGGCGACCGGGGACGTCGAGCGGATCTACCGCACCGGGGACCGGTGCCGCTGGTTGCCGGACGGCCGGATCGCCTACCTGGGCCGGGCCGACGACCAGGTCAAGATCCGGGGGCACCGGGTCGAGCTGGGCGAGATCACCGCCCGGCTGCTGGAACACCCGACGGTCGCCGAGTCGGTGGTGCTGCTGCACGACCCGGTCGACGCCGACCCGCGCCTGGTGGCGTACCTGGTGCCCCGCCCGGAAGCCGACGCGCCGGATCCGGCCGACCTTCGCGGGCACCTGGCGCTCACCCTGCCCCCGGTGATGCTGCCGACGGACTGGGTGCTCCTGGACCGGTTGCCGATCGGGCCGAACGGCAAGGTCGACCGGGCGGCGCTGCCCGCGCCGTCCGCCCGCGTCACGGCGGTCGCCGCCGAGCCGGCGGTCGCCGCCGACCCGCTGGTCGAAGCGCTCCGGGAGATCTGGCAGGACGTGCTCAAGATCCCGGACATCGGCCCGCACGAGGACCTCTTCGACCTCGGCGGGCACTCGTTGACGATCACCCGGATCAGTGGCCGGATCGTGCAACGACTCGGCGTCGAGGTGCCGCTGGACGCGTTCTTCGACACCCCTACCATCGCGGAGATCGCCGAGATCATCCGGCAGTCCGGAGAGGAGTTCTGATGGGTGCCACCCCCGAGCTGCGACAGCGGGTCGCCGAGCTGGTCAGCGCGGCCACCGGCGGCGAGGTGTCCGTCGCCGACCTGATGGCCGGCGGCTCGATGGTCGCGTTGGGCCTCGACTCGCTGGGTCTCCTGCGTCTCGTCGACGCGATCGAGCTGGAGTACGGCGTGGAGGTCGACCTCCAGGCTCCGGGCCGGGGCCTGGACACGCTCGACGACCTGGTCGCACTGGTGGCCGAGGCGCGACCGGAGCAGAGCGCGGCCGTCCGGTAGGCGGAGTTGGCCACCAGGGCAAGGGTGCCTGCCTCGCGGCCGCGAGGCAGGCACCCTTTTCGGACGGACGACAGGCTGTGGCAGCGCGGTTCCTGACTACCGCGGGTAGCGGTGGTACCAGGGGTTGTACCTTTCGTAGGCAGCGGCGGCGGTGATGACCTCGTCGTCCCGCTTCATTCGACCGATGACCTGCAGACCGACCGGCAGATCCGGGCCCTGGAGGGGGTTCGGCGCGAAGCCGGCTGGCAGGCTCATCGCCGGATGACCGCTGAAGTTGACCGGATAGGTCAAGCACCAACCGATCTGCGGATCGACGGCGACACCGTTGATGACCGACGGGCCGAGGGTGTTGCCGTCGTGCGCGTTCGGGACGCCCACGACGGCAACCGTCGGCGTGACGATGTAGTCGTACGTCCCCAGGACGACGTTGAGCTTGTGCAGCACGTCGGCGCGCAGGAAGTCCAGGTGCCGGTACTCTTCGGCCAGGAGCCGCTCCGACCGGTCGAGCATGGCGGCGAACTCCGGGGTCAGCTGCTCCTTGTGCTCGCGCAGGTCCATCGGAATGCCGAACTCCAGGAACAGGTCCCGGGCGTGGCCGTACAGGCCGGCCTGCATGAGGACCCAGGTGTCGGCGAAGTGCTGGCTGGTCAGTGGCCGCCGGTTCCGGCCGCCCAGATCGGTGACCTGGATCTCGTCGAGCCCCAGCTTCACCTGGTCGACCCTTGCCCCGGCCTGCTCGAAGGCCTGGAGTGCCTGGCGGACGACACGCTGGACCGACGCCTCCACCGGGAACAGGTCCATGTCCGGTGAGTAGGCGATGCGCCTACCCGCAAGCGGACGCTTCCCGTCCACGCCCGCCCGGAACGCGCCGACGTAGTCCAGCAAACCGTCCATGCTCAACGGGTCGCCCTCGGAAGGACCGCTGATCGCCTGCATCAGCATGGCCACGTCCGCCACCGTCCGTGCCATGGGCCCGGGGGTGAAGAACGGCGCTGCGGCGATCGGCGGAGCATCCTGTGGCCAGCGGCCGACACTCGGCTTCAGTGCCGCGATGTTGCACATGGCCGCCGGGATACGAACGCTGCCGCCCGCGTCGGAGCCCTGGGTGAGGGCCGTCATGAAGGAGGCCACGGCCGCAGCCGCCCCGCCGCTGGAGCCACCGGCGTTGAACCGGGGGTCGAACGGGGTGCCCGTCGGGCCGTGGACCTTGTTGTCGGTGGTGCCCTTGTGGCCGAACTCGGGAGTGTTGGTCTTGCCCGGCACCACCACGCCCGCGTCGAGTGCGCGCTGGACGTACACCGCGGTGAAGGGCGGCACGAAACCCAGGTCCGCCATCGGCTTGGAGCCGAAGTCGTTGGGGACGCCCGCCAGGAAGTCGAACAGCGCCTTGACGCCGAAGGTCAGCCCCTCCAGCATCCGCGGCCGGCCCTGCCGGTACCGCTCGTCGGAACGCACCGCGGCCTCACGCGCCAACGCCTCCGTGACGTGCACGAAGGCGTTCAGTCGCGGGTTCACCAGCCGCAGCCGGCGCAGGTGCGCCTCGGTCAGATCCACCGCGGAGACGCGGTTCTGGCTGCGGCCGAGCAGCGCCAGCTGCTCGTAGGCAGGCAGGAACACCAGTTCGTCGGCCGCAGGTATCGCCTTTTTGACGTCGCCGTACTGGGCGAACCGCCGTAGCAGCCAGCTCCAGTTGTCGGACGGGGTGCCAGCGCTCGCCGGCTGGGACACCAATCCCGAACCGGCGACCGCAGCCGTCGAGCTTGCCAGCGCGATGACACGCCTACGGGTCAACCGCATGAAGGGGTCCTCTCTGGAAAAGCAAAAGAAGGTGAGGGTGGAGAAGGGTCTCGCTGCTGTCTACTCCGCCGTGAGAAGACTGTCCACGGTCGCCTCACCTGCTGGAATGTGCCCTGGGGCCCGGTGCGCCGAGCGGCGCGGGCCACCGATGCCGTCGGGTTGCGTCCGGCCACGGGGCGTCACGACGCAGGGTGACGAGGCCGCTGGCCGAAATGACGACGACCGCAGGGCACGATGGAGACGTGGACATCGAACCGATCGCCCCCGCGCCGGAACAGGCGTTCCGCCGGACCGTCCTGCGGCAGCGGTGGCAGGACGCCACCTTCCTGCACTGGGCGGTGGCGCCGGAGGTCGTCGCGCCGCTACTGCCCACCGGCACCCGACCGGACACCGTCGACGGGGTCACCTACGTCGGCCTGATCGCCTTCCGGATGGTCGGGGTGGGGCTCGGCCGGGGTCCGGGGGTGCCGTATCTCGGCAGCTTCTGGGAGACGAACGTCCGGCTCTACTCCGTCGACCGGACCGGCCGGCGCGCCGTGGTGTTCCTGTCCCTCGACGCGTCCCGGCTGGTCCCGGTGCTGGTCGGCCGGGTGTCCCTGCGACTGCCGTACCTGTGGTCGGCGATGCGGCTGGACCGCGACGGCGACCGCTACACGTACCGCTGCCGGCGGCGGTGGCCGGGACCGGCCGGCGCGACGAGCCGGATGACGGTCCGGGTGGGTGACCCGGTCGACGACCCGACCCCGCTGGAGCACTTCCTCACCGCCCGCTGGGCTCTGCACACGTCGGCGTACGGGCGCACCCTACGGCTGCCGAACTGGCATCCCCGTTGGCCGCTGCGCCGGGCGGAACTGCTGCACCTCGACGACGAGTTGGTCACCGCCGCCGGGCTCCCGGCACCCTCCGGACCACCGGTGAGCGTGCTCCACTCCCCCGGCGTACCGGCGGTGTTCGGCCCACCGGTCGCCGTCCGCTGACGGGTGCCGACGACCAGACGACCGGGGTCTCCCGCACCCGGGGGACGGGGCGGCCCGGTGGCCGGACGCCCCCTCGCCGTCCCTCCCCGGTGGAGTGGGAGCATGACGGCATGGACATCTACGAGGACGCCCGGACCGTGTCCCGGGCGGATCTGGCCGCCTGGCTGCGGCAGCTCGCGAGCCAACTGGAGACCGGGCAGGTCTTCTACGGCGCCGCGGGCACCATCGCCGTCGCCGACCAGGTGCGGTGCGAGTTGGAGATCGAGCAGGAGGACCAGGACGAGTTCTCCATCGAGATCGAGTTTTCCTGGGTGAACCCGAAGGCCGCCGCGACGACCGACGCCTCCGCTTCGGCGGACAGCGTCCGGAAGGCCGGGGCCGCCACGGAGGAACCCGAGTCGGCGGGAGGCGCGACCGGCGAGTAGCCCGGCAACGCCCCGCGGTGAACCGACACACCTGACCGCGAACCCACGGCGGCGCACCACCCTGGCCTGAGCGGATGCCCCAGGCCAGGGTGCAGCGCCCTCGTCGAGGGTCCGGTGAACCCGGCGACGGTCAGAAGCTGCTGACCAGCTTCACGAACGCCTCGTCGATCTTGGCCGGGTCGGTGGCGTCGAACGCCTTGCCGGACGACGCCTTGGCGATCCGGTCCAGGGTGCCGAAGTCGGAGTCCCGGTCGAAGGCGATGCAGAAGACCTTGACCGGGCGTTCCGGGTCCAGGGCGACGTCGGTGAGCAGTCGGGCCAGGTCGTTGTCCCGGTTGTACTCGTTCTTGCCGTCGGTCAGCACGACGACGGCGTTGATCCGCTCCGGGTCGTAGCGGTCGACCACGTGCTGGTGGGCGGCCCGGACCGTCGCGTAGAGCGCGGTGCTCCCCTCGACGTGCAGGCCGGCGATCCGGCTGTTGATCCGCTTCTGGTCGAAGTCGCCGAGCCGGACCTCCTCCCGGTACGGGCCCTCCGGCCGCTTCGACGTCTCCGAGGAGAACGACCAGAGCCCCACCCGGTCCTCCGAGTTGAGCAGCGCGAGCCCCTTGGCCGCCGCCGCCGAGGCGACCTGGAAGCGGGTACGGTCACCGACCGACGCCTCCATCGAGCCGGAGGTGTCCAGGGCGATCAGGATGTTGGCCTTCTTGCGCAGCGTGCTCCAGCCGTTCAGCATCGCCTCGACCACCGCCGGGTCCGGCGGCGCGAAGTAGGTCAGGCCACCGGTCGGCTCGGTGCCGACGCTGGCCAGCAACTCCTTCGGGGCCCGGCGTTCGTGGTCCCGGAAGCCGAGGCTGCCGAAGCTGTGCTGCTGGTCGCCCTCGGTCAGGAACTCGAGGAAGTCGGCCGCCGCCACCCGCTGCCGTTCGTCGGCGGTCGGCAGCACCACGAAGGGGTGGTCCAGGTTGAAGGTGCCCTCCTTCGGGTGGACGGCGACCAGCGGGACGTTCGGCCGGCGGCCCCGCGTCTCGCCGTCCTGCTTCGGGCTCAGCTCCCCCTCGTTGTAGAGGTGGACCAGTTCCTCCTGCATGACGATGGCGCTCATGTCGTCCGTGCTGGCGCCCCCGCCGGCCAGGTCGGCCTCGGCGAGGTCCCGTAGCAGGTCCACCACGTCGTCGCTGTAGTGCGACACGTTGGCCTCGATGCGCCGGACGAACTGCGTCACCGCCGGGTTCGTCAGGTCGGACCGGGTCAGGTCGCTGGACCGTTGCACGGCGGCGTAGTAGGTGGCGATGGTCGCCGCCAGTCCCGACGTGGAGAGGTTCGGGTTGTCCTTGCCGAAGGTGAACCGTCCCCACTCCGGCTTGCCGAAGTCGGCCCACCCCTGGCGTCCGGAGAGGCCGAGGACCTCCCCCCAGCCCACCGGCCCGCGCTGACGGATCAGCTCGCCCTTGGGCTTGGGCATCGCGATCACCAGTGGGCTGTTCGCGATCGACGGGTAGTTGTCCGGGGTCTGTGGTGCCCGGCCGGCGGCCTGGTCGAGCAACCGGAGCTGACCGGTCCACAGGCTCGACGTCGGCAGCCAGACCTGCGGGACCGGCAGGTTGGTGCCGCTCCAGCCGGCGGCCAGCGCCTCGGTGGCCTTGCCCGAGGTCAGTCCGCTGACGTGCACCTGGGCGCAGCCACCGCCGTCGAGCGACCGGTCGCTGGTGTTGTACCGCTCGGCCAACTCGCCCAGCAGCGCCGACTTCTCGGTGGAGGAGTTGACCTCCAGCCTGACGGTGCAGTCGCGGGACCGCTTGGTGTCCGTCTCCTGCTGCCGGACGAGCACGAACGCCCCGGTGATGACCACCAACCCGGCGGTGACGGCGGCGGTGTACGGCAACCACTGTCGAGTGTGGGTTGGGGCCATGGGAACGTCCTCCTCGGCGGCCGGATGATGGCAGTCAACCTACCGCTTCGGTGCCACCCGGATGAGGCCGGAGCCCGCGCCCCTTCCGTCAGGGACGGTCGGACCGGCCGCCGAGTGCCGCCGCGAGCAGCATCCGGACCAGGTAGACCACGACGAAGGTGGCCGTCCCGGCCGCCACGGCCGTGGCGGCCACGCTCGACGCGACGTAACCGGTGGCGCCGCCGACCGCGCCGAGGAAGATCGCGGTCGAGATGCCCCAGGCGTCGCCGGCCTCCCGGCGCAGCCGCCGCCCCCAGTCGCCACCCGCCGAGGCGGGCGGCGGGGCGGACCTACCCGGTGCCGGTGCGGTGGGCCGGTCGGACGACGCGGACGTACCGGGTGCCGGGGCCGTGCCCCGGTCGGGAGACGCCGGCCGGGCCTGCGCCACCGGCCGGGCCGGCGTGGGCGGCGGGTTCGGTTCGGTGCGGGGCAACGGCAGCGGCTGGTTCGGCGTCGGCGCGCCGGCGGTCTCGTTGCCCACCTGGAGCACGGTCTCCCGGCGGAGCGGGGCGGTGACCCTGGCGTCCTGCCCGAGCAACCGCATCAGCACCTGCTCGGCCTCCGGCCGGTCTCCCGGTTCCTTGGCCAGGCACTGGTGGATCAACTCGTCGAGCCCCGGCGGGAGCGGCGGCAGGTCGGGCGGATCGTTCAGCACCCGGTGCATCACCGCGAAGAGCGAGTCGTTGCCGAACGGCGGTCGCCCACCGGCGGCGTAGGCGATGGTGCCGGCCCAGGCGAAGATGTCGCAGGCCGGGCCGACCGGGTCGTTGCGGAAGCGTTCCGGGGCCATGTAGGCGGTGGTCCCCATCACCCGGCTGGTCACCGTCTCGGTGACGCCGAGGGCGCGGGCGATGCCGAAGTCGATCACCCGGGGGCCGTCCGGACCGAGCACCACGTTGTCCGGCTTCAGGTCACAGTGCACGACGTCGGAGCGGTGGATCGCGGCGAGCGCGGTGGCGGTGCCGATGGCGAGCCGGTGCAGCGCGTTGCCGGCGACCGGGCCGTGCTCGCGGACGTGCCGGTGGAGGGTGGGACCCTGGATGAACTCGCTGACCACGTAGGGCTGTTCACCGTCCACGTCGGCGAAGAGCACCTGCGCGGTGCAGAAGGGGGCGACCCGGCGTGCCGCCGCGATCTCCTTCATGAACTGTGACCGGATCCGGAGGTCACTCAGATCGGTGTTGATCATCTTGATCGCCACCCGGTGGCCCTCGTCGTCCTCGCCGAGGTAGACCACGCCCTGGCCGCCCGCGCCCAGCCGGCCGAGCAGCCGGTAGGGACCGGCGGTGACCGGATCATGCGTCCACAGCGGTGCCAGCCCCGGCACCGGCGCGCCGGCCACTCCTGTCATCGGCGACTCCATCACCGTCGTTTTCCGCCACCCGGCGGCGGAGGACACGGTTATGGTGCCACGCCCCCACCCGGCGACGGCGGACCGCCCGCCCCGGGCGGTGACCCGACCGTCGAGGGCGACGCCGGCTGACGGCCCGTCTCCCGCCACGGCGGGTGGAACGCCATCCGGTCGGACGGTAGGTTCTCCGGGTGGACAGCATCCCGGTGGACCAGCCGCTACGCGAGGCCGCAGCACTGCTCGGACAGGCCCGGCGGGTCGTGGTCTTCACCGGGGCTGGGATGTCCGCCGAGAGCGGGGTGCCCACCTTCCGGGACGCCCTCACCGGGCTGTGGCAGCGGTACGACGCCCAGGCGCTTGCCACGCCGGAGGCCTTCCGGGCCGATCCCGCACTCGTGTGGGGTTGGTACGAGTGGCGCCGCCATGCCGTACGACGGGCCCGCCCGAACCCGGGCCATCTGGCCGTGGCCGCGATCCAGACCCGTGTCCCGGGCACCGTCCTGATCACCCAGAACGTCGACGACCTGCACGAACGCGCCGGCTCACCCGACCCGGTCCACCTGCACGGCAGTCTGTTCGCTCCCCGCTGCTCGGGCTGCGCCCGTCCGGCACCGTCACCGGACGACGCGGCGGGCGAGCCGGCGGACGGGCGTCGGGTGCCACCACCGGGTTGCGCACGCTGCGCGGCCCCGGTCCGACCCGGCGTGGTGTGGTTCGGCGAGGCGCTGCCGCCCGAGGCGCTGGAGACGGCCGTCGAGGCGGCGTCCTCCTGCGACCTGCTGTTGACCGTCGGCACGTCCGGACTGGTGTACCCGGCGGCCGAGATCCCCCAGGTGGCCGCCCGCCTCGGTGCCGCCGTGATCCAGGTCAATCCGGAGCAGACGCCGCTCGACGGGATCGCCGAGGTCAACCTGCGCGGGGCGGCGGCAGTCGTGCTCCCCGCCCTCGTCGACGCGGTCTGGGTTGGCGCGGCCGGATAGTGCGGCGTGGCCGGGGGTGGTGGATCCGGGTGCGTGGTGCCGGGAACACGGCGGCCCCGGCCGCGCCGATGGGAGCGGCCGGGGTCACCGGTGAGGTCAGGCCGGCAGGCGCCAGACCTGGTTGGCACCGCCGAAGCAGTCCCAGATCTGCAACCGGGTGCCGTTCGCGGAGCTGTTGTCGCTCGCGTCCAGGCACCGGTTCGACTGCGGGTTGCGCAGCGTTCCGTTGGACTGGGCCTGCCACACCTGGGCACCGGTGCCGTTGCAGTCCCAGAGCTGGATCTTCGCCCCGTTGGCGGTGGAGCCGCTGGTGACGTCGGCACACTTGCCGAGGGCACGCAGGCTGCCGTCGGAGGCCACGGTCCAGGTCTGCGCGGTGGTGCCGTTGCAGTCGTAGAGCTGGACGGCGGTGCCGTTGGCGGTGCCGGCTGCGGCGACGTCCACGCACTTGCCGCCGATGCCGGTGATCGGGCCGGTCCGTCCCGGCGGCGGGGTGGTGCCACCCATGACGGTGTCGTAGATCGCGCTGACCAGCGAGGTCGAGCCCATGGTGTCCTGGGAGAGTTCCCAGTTCATCATGCCGCCGGCGTTGGCCAGCGCCCACTGGGTCTTGCGCTTGACGGTCGGGATGCCGTTGTAGCACTGCTGGGCCCCACCGACCGTGGTGCAGTCCCGGTTGGCGTTGGCCGGGTCCATGCCGACCAGCGCGGCGTAGGTGTAGTAGCCGGGTCGGCTGTAGAAGGGCACCCCGAGCACCACCTTGCTGGCCGGCAGGCCGCGCGCCTTCCAGCCGTTCACCGCGTTGATCGACCAGTCGTAGTTGGCGTGCGGGCTGCCGCCGTCGTACGCCATGATGTTCAGCCAGTCGACGTGGCCGAACACCGCGGTAGGCACGCCCTGCACGTGGTAGCCCTCGCTCACCACGGCGGCGGTGAGCAGCTTGCCCCGGCTGCGCAGGGCGGCGCTCAGCTGTTGCATGAGCAGGCTGAAGTTGGTGGCCGAGGCACCGGGATCCGGGTACTCCCAGTCCATGTCGACGCCGTCGAGGTTGTACTGGTTGACGAAGTTGACCACGTTGTTGACGAACGCGCCACGGGTGCCGGCGTTGGCGGCGAGCGCCTCGAAGGCCGAGTCGTCGCCGTTGTTCCAGCCACCGATCGCGATGGACACCTTGACGTTGTTGGCGTGCCCGAGCGACACCAGGGAGGAGAGCTTGCCCGGGTTCTCCACCGGGCGCAGGCTGCCGTCGCTGTTGGGCAGCACGAACGCGTAGTTGATGTGGGTCAGCTTGCGGTACTGGACGGTGTTGACGTCGCCGCTCCAGGACGGCATGTAGCCGACGCTCTTGAAGTTGTTCGGCAGCACCACCGCCTCGGCGGCGGTCGGGGTCGCGGTGAGGGTCGCGCCGGCGGTGACCAGGGCGAGCAGGCCGGCAGCCAGGGCGGACCGGCGGCGGGGACGTGGTGAGGACATCGAGGGCCTTCCCGTGGGCGGGACGCCGTGCCGCCCCGACCGGCGCTGGGTGGCCAGCCACCGGTCGGGCGTACGGGCGGGACGCGGTCTTCCTCGAGGCAGCCAAATCCTAAGGAGTATTAACTATTGTCGTCAATGACGTCGGTCAATGTTTGGCGCCGGTGTCCGGTCGCTCGACCCGGGTGGGGTCGCCGCGCACGAGTTCGTCGTGGATGCGCCAGCGGGCGGTGGTGACGGCTCGCCCCGCTTCCCGGTCGTCGTACGCGATGCGCTGCCGAAGCAGCTCCAGGGCGAGGCGGCGGTTCTGGCTGAACTGCCGCTCGGTGTCGACCACCACCACCAGCCCGGTGGGTCGGTGGGTCGCCCGCACCGCGGTGCTGGCCTTGTTCCGGTGCTGCCCGCCGGGCCCACCGGTACGGCACCCGACGACGTCGACGTCCGCCTCGGTGAAGGACGTACGCGGCGCGTCGACCTCGCACGGTCGGGCGACGACGTACCAGTTCTTGCGCCCGGTGTCCGCGCGGTAGGGGCTGGGCGCCTGCCAGCACAGCGTCCCGGTCCACGCGCCGACGAACTCCCCAACGCCGTCTCCGGAGATCCGCAGCAGCACCGACCGGTGGGTGCCGGGTCGGTCACCGGGGACGGTCTGGACCCGACGGGTGGACAGACCCCGCCGGCCGGCTTCGGCTTCCAGGCGGCGGACGAGCTGGGCGACCGCCCAGGCACACTCCTGCGGTCCCCGGCCGGCGGACAGGAGCAGGTGCGCCTCGGCCGCGCCCGGCCGGGGAGCTGCCGCGCTCACGACCGGCCCCGGCCGCGCCGGCGGTCCTGGTGATCGCGTCGCCGGTCGGGCCGGGTGTCACCCCGGGGGCGGTCCGCCGTCTTGTAGGTGACCAGGGGGACCGTCGAGACCACGGGGGTGGCCAGACCGTGCTCGGTGAGGTCGGCGATCACCTGCTCGATCCGCTTGTACGCCGTCGGGGCCTCCTCGAAGAGCAGTTGCCGGTCACCGCAGACCACCAGCGATCCCACCGGCGTCCGGCGCAGCTCCTCGACCGTGTGCTTGGCCCGGCCCCGGCGCAGGGCGTCGGCGCGGGACATCTTGCGGCCCGCGCCGTGGGCCACGGACCAGTTGGCGTCCGGCCCGGCGTGGGCGGCCACCAGGTAGGAGCAGGTGCCCCGGGTGCCGGCGACCAGGACGTCCCGGCCGTCGCCCGGGGCCGCACCCTTGCGGTGCAGGTAGACCCCGTCGCGAATCTCCACGAGGTTGTGGCACTGGTCGACGATCGGGGCGGTCGGCCGGGCGCCCAGGGCGTGCGCGACCCGGGCGGCGATCAGCCGACGGTTGACCGAGCCCCAGCGCACCGCGGCGTCGTGCCGGGCCAGGTACCCGGCGGGGTCGGCGGCGGGACCCGCGCCGTACCGCTCGGTGTGCGCCCGCAGGATCCGCTCCCCCAGCCCCCGGGATCCGCTGTGCACGATCAGCACGACGTGGCCGGCGGCGAGCCCGAGGCGGGTGGCGTGCCCCGGGTCGAGGACGTCGCGGAGCCGGGCCAGTTCGACGAAGTGGTTGCCCCGCCCCACCGTCCCCAGACCCTCGACGTGACCGGCGGGGATGTCGCCGTCCACGACGGACCAGGCCGGGTCGTCGGCGTCCCGGTCCGGGTCCAGGGCACGGTCGAGGTCGGGGAACCGGTTGGCGAGCTGCTCGGGTACGACGCGCTTCAGGTCGACGGGGAAGACGGCGATGCCGCAGCCGATGTCGGAGCCCACCAGGTGCGGGTACAACACGGTCGAGGCCATCGCCGCCCCGATCGGGGCCCCCTTGCCGGGGTGCAGGTCCGGCATGCCGGCGACGTGGATCATGCCGTCGAAGGCCGCCACCTGGTGGCACTGCGTGACGGCATCGGACTCGATCCAGCTTCGGGGGCCGGCGAAGACGGTGACGGTGGCGGTTCCCGGGGTCGGGACGGACGACGGCAGGGACCCCTGCGGGGGCTGGTGCGGTGCCAAGGCGACGCTCTCTCGTTCGCGAGGAAGGGGACGGACGGCACGACGGCTCCCCCGGAAGGCGCGGATCAGCGCGGTCGGGAGCGTCGGCTCAACGAGGTGGTGTCCGTCAGAACGTCATGGCCCCACAGTGGCGGAGCCCGGCCCGCACGACAACTGGTTTTCCCTGGGCGCGGTCTACCGGGGCAGGTCGGCCAGCCAACGGTCCAGGGCCGCCGGGGAGCGGAACAGCAGCACCGGCGGCCCGGACGGATCGGCCTGCCAGGCCCGCATCCGTCGCCGGGCCCGACCGTACGCGGTCACGTGCCACACCAGGACCGAGTCCCGGGACAGCACGCTGCCCAGCGACTCGCGGTTGCCGTTGCAGATCTCCTCCCCGGTCAGCAGCCGACCGACGGTGCGGCGCAGCAGGCGCCAGAAGGAGAGCCAACGTGGGTAGTCGAGGCCGACGACCAGGTCGGCGCGGGCCAGCGGCACGTCCCGCCACCCGTGGTACGCCCCGTCGAGGATCCACCGGTCACGCCGGCAGATCGCCTCGATCCGGCTGCGCTGCTCTGGGACCGGCACCTCGACCCAGCCGGGTTGCCAGAGCAGATCGTCGACCGGGAACCACGGCAGCCCGAGACGGTCGGCCAGCCGGGCGGCGAGGGTTGACTTGCCGGCACCGTACACGCCGTAGACCAGAATGCGGGCCGGTGGGCTCATCGCGGCAGCGTACGCGGGTCTCGCAGCTCGGGGGTAGGTCCGGTCTCACCGACGGAAGGTGAGCTGCGGCGCCTCGCCGACACCGACGGCCTGCGCCTCGCCGACGCGGTGGTGCGGAGCCGGCCGCGCCCCGACCCGGCGACCTTCGTTGGTTCCGGCAAGGCCGACGAACTCGCCGGCCTCGCCGCACGCGCCCACTCCGACCTGGTCATCGCCGACGGCGAGCTGAGTCCCGGCCAGACCCGCAACCTGGAGGAACGGATCGGCGTGACCCGCAGCCGGCGCGCCCGCAACCAGGTGCCCTCGGTCGCCATCACCGGCTACACCAACGCCGGCAAGTCGGCACTGCTCAACCGGCTGACCGGGGCGGACGCCCAGGTCCGGGACGTCCTCTTCGCCACCCTCGACCCGACGGTGCGCCGGATCAGCACCGGCGAGCACACCTACACCGTCACCGACACGGTGGGCTTCGTCCGACACCTGCCGCACCAACTGGTCGACGCCTTCCGCTCGACGCTGGAGGAGGTCAGCCGCAGTGACCTCGTGCTGCACGTGGTGGACGCCTCGGCACCGGACGCCCTCGACCAGATCACCACGGTGCACGGCGTGCTGCACGAGATCGGCGCCGGCGGGCTTCCGGAACTGCTCGTGCTCAACAAGATCGACGTCGCGCCGCCGGAGTGGGTCGACGCCCTGTGCCGCGCACATCCCGACGCGGTGGCCGTCTCGGCGCTCACCGGGGCCGGTGCCGACCGGCTCCGGGCGGCGCTGGCCACCCGGCTGGCAGGGCGGCGCGCCTGACCGCCGGAGCGCCGCCCACCTCCGGTCCGCCCGGGTTTCGTCCGGCCGTCGCCGGGAAGTCGTCGGATCCGACGCGGGCGGGTGCGGTGGCGACATCGCCCGACCTATCGTCCCTGGGCACCGGTGGACGACTGGTCTTCCCCGGCGGCGGACGGGCAGACGGCGGCGTCGCGCCGCCCTCTCCCGCCGGTCCGCCCGGAGCGCGCGTCGGTGGGCGCGATGGTGACGTCGGTGCTGGTGGTGAGCGCCCCCACCGAGGGGTACAGCCTGGTCACCAGGTCGGTGGTGACCATCTCCCGGGGCGTGCCGTCGGCCAGGAGCCGCCCCTGGCGGCCCAGCGCCACCACCCGGTCGCAGAACCACAGCACGTGGTTGGGCTCGTGGGTGCAGACCAGCACCGCCCGTCCGGCGCGGGCCAGGTCGCGCACCGTGCGCCAGACCCACATCTGGTTGCCGAAGTCGAGGCTGGCGGTGGGTTCGTCGAGCAGCAGCACGTCGCAGTCCTGCGCCAGGGCACGGGCGATCAGCACGAGCTGGCGTTGCCCGCCGCTGAGCGTGTGGTAGTACCGGTCCCGGTCGGCGGCCAGGCCGACCTGCTCCAGGACCCGCTCGCAGGCCGCCACGTCGCGCCGCCGGGGGCCGAACACCCCGCCGAGGTGCGGGGTACGGCCCATCAGCACCATGTCCAGCACGGTGAACGGGAACGGGTTGGTGTGCTGCTGCGGCACGTACGACACCCGGCGGGCGACCTCGGCGGGGCGCAGCCGGCCCAGGTCGGTGCCGTCGAGGGTGACGGTGCCGCCGTGCCGCAGGTGCCCGAGGATGCACCGGTAGAGGGTGGACTTGCCGCTGCCGTTCGGGCCGAAGAGCGCGCACAGTTCGCCGGCCCGCAGGTCGAGGTCGATGCCGTCGAGCACCGGCCGCTGGCCGTAGGCGAAGGTGAGGCCCCGCACCCGGAGGGTCACGACTGCGCTCCCAGGAAGGTGGACCGGGTGCGCAGCAGGTAGACCAGGTACGGCGCCCCGAGGATGGAGGTGATGATGGTGATCGGTACCTCGCCGGAGTGGATGGTGCGGGCGATGACGTCGCAGACCATGACGAAGACCGCACCCAGGGTGGCCGACAGCGGGACGACGAACCGGTGGTCCGGTCCGACGAGCAGCCGGGCGGCGTGCGGGACCAGCAGTCCCACCCAGGCGATGATGCCGGAGACCGAGACGGCCAGCGCGGTCAGCGCGGTGGCCAGGACGATCACCCACCGGCGCAGTGGTTCGGGGTCGACGCCGAGGGACCGCGCCTCGTCGTCGCCGAGGCTGAGGATGTTCATCCGCCAGCCGGCCCGCCAGAGCAGCAGGCACCCGAGGACCGAGGCCGGAACGACCACGGCGACGTCGCTCCAGGTGGCCCGGTAGAAGCCACCCATGATCCAGAAGACCAGGCGACGGAGTTGCTCGTCGGTGCCGACGTACTGGAAGAGGGAGAAGATCGCGGAGAAGAACGAGCCGACCACCACCCCGGCGAGGATGAGGGTGACGGTGGGACGTTCCCCGCGTACCCGGGAGAGGCTGTAGGTCAGGCCGACCGCGACCATGCCGAAGACGAAGGCCATCACCTGCATCGACAGCGGCAGGTCCACCATGACGGACACACCCGCGCCGAAGGCCGCGCCGGCGCTGACCCCGAGGATGAACGGTTCCACCAGGGGGTTGCGGAAGGTGCCCTGGTAGGCCGCGCCGCTACAGGCGAGGGCGGCGCCGACGGCCCCGGCGAGCAGCACCCGGGTCAGCCGCATGTCCCACACCACGGCGTCGTGGAGGTTGTTGGTGTCGTCGGTCAGGCCGACCCGGGCGGCGAGCACGGCCAGCACGTCACCGACCGGGACGACGTACGCGCCGACCATGATGGAGACCACCGCCACCACGCCGACGAGCACGGTGGTGGTGACGAGCAGCAGGATCCGGACGCGGGTGCTGCGGGCGGCGGCGGGTGCGACGGCACCGTCGCGCGGTGGGATGCCGCCCTCCCCCCGGGCCGGCGTGCCGGTCACCGGAGGAAGGACGGCGCGGGGTGCGGACGGGGTCACCTGACCTCCAGGTCCCCGACGTACTTCTGCGCCTCGATGGCCTCGGCGGCCCGTTGCTCGTCCAGGCCGTAGACCTCCCGGTAGAAGGCGACCTCCTCGGCGGCGACGTCCACGTCGGCGAAACGCTCCGGGTACGCCAGTTTCGCCATCTTGAGCAGGGCGATCGGGGTCTCCACGGTGGCCCGCCACTCGTCGTAGCCGAGCGCGACCAGGCGCTTGTTCCTGATGGCCCGCATCTCGGCGAGATTGGCCCAGTTCAGGCCGGCGTGCCGGCCGGCGTGGATGAGGGCCGGGTCGAGGTAGCCCTCGTGGCCGGCGACCACCATCGCCTCCGGGTCGAGGGCGAGCAGCTTCTCCTCGGAGACGGTGACGAAGGTGCCCGCCCCGGCCACGTTGCGGGCCCCGACGACCTCGGTGAGCAGGTACGACTGGATGCTCTTCGTACCCATCACGTTGTTGATGGTGGCGAAGTACGCCACCGGGGTGCGTTCGGCCTCGGGGATGTCCCGGGTCCGGGCGGTGACCTTGTCGAGGCCGGCCTGGAGCCGCCCGACGAGCTTCGCGGCCTCCGCCTGCTTGCCGAAGACCTCACCGGCGATGGTGATGTGCTCCCAGGCGGTCCGGATGTCCGGCTTGTCGAAGTTGGACGGCGAGAGCAGCACCACCACGGGGACACCGAGGGACTCGATCTTGTCGATCACCTCCTGGTGCAGTGTCCGGTTCTCCTGGCTGGCCACCCACGCCTCGAGGAACACCACGTCGGGCCGGAGGCCGGCCAGGCGCTCGTAGTTGACCCCGCTCCACGGGGAGCCGAGCGCCTCGGCCCGGTCGATGCTGGGCACGAGCTTGGCGCGGTAGCCCATCTTCTTCGTGGCGGTGTCGACGCCGACGAGGGTGTCCTCGACACCGAAGATCCGCATGCTCTTGGTGATCAGGCCCTCCCACTCCAGCACGACGACGCGCTTCGGGTCGGCCGGCACCTCGACGGTCCGTTTCCAGTGGTCGGTGATGGTGACCGGCGTCGCGGTCGGACGGGCCGGGGTGGCCGCGCCGTCGCCGCCGCAACCGGCGAGGGTCAGGCCGAGAGCGAGGGCCAGCAGCCCGGCGAGCGCCGCGCGGGGGCGACGAGCGAGGTTCGGGACGTTCATCGGTACCTTTCGGGGAACAGGGTTTTCAGGAGACCCGCAGTGGGTCGGCCGGTCGGTCGACGACGTCACGGGGGCGGCGCGGAGCGAGCACGCCCGGCCAGGCGGCCAGGACGGCCGCTGCCGCGGCCGCCGCCGCGCAGACCAGGAAGCCACCGACCGCGCCGGTGGGCCCGTCGACGATCGCGCCGGTCACCGCGGAGCCGAGCGCGGCCAGGGTGAGGTTGACGGTGGTCAGCCAGGTGTACGCCTCGGTCAGCATCGACGCCGGGGCGATCCGGGCCATCAGCCCGGCCTGCACGGTCATCGCCGGGGCGATCACCGCCCCGCTGAGCAGCAGCACACCGCCGAGCACGGTGCTGGTGGGCGACAGCGCCCAGACGGCGTACCCGACGGAGAGACCGGCCAGCAGCCAGGTCAACTGCCGGGTCAGCGGGGTCTGCCAGTTCCGTGCGCCGTACCAGAGGCCGGCGGCGGCGCTGCCGAGGCTCCAGACGGCGATCAGCACCCCGGTGACCGCCTCGGCGCGGTCACCGTCGTGCTCGGCGGCGAACGCGGCCACCGCGACCGGTGACGCGCCGAAGGAGAAGGCGACACCGGCGGCGCAGAGCAGCAGCGCCGGCATCCGGGGTGACCGCAGCGGCCCGAGCCCCCGGGTCGGGGCACCGGTGTGCGGGCGGAGTTGCCGCAGCGCCCGGCCCCGGGCGAGCAGCGCCGTTCCGCCGCCGGCACAGACGGCGGCCAGGACGATCGCGGCGGCCGGACCGGCGACGCCGGGCCGGGAACCGGTCAGCGCGGCGAGCGGGTCGGCGACGAGCATCGCCGCGGACAGCAGCAGCGGGCCGACCACGAAGACCAGCTCGAACAGCGTCGACTCGGCCGCCATCGCGGTGCCGCGGACGTCCTCGCGGCCGGTGCCCTCGCCGGTGAGCACGGTCCACGCCGCGCGCAGGGCGGGGCTGGTGGCCGGGAAGACCGCCCCGGACAGGGCGGCGAGGACGCAGAGCAGCGGCACCGGCTGCCGGGTCAGGGCAGCCGCCAGCAGCAGCAGTTGGGCGGTGGCGTAGGCCGCGCCGTAGAGCGGCAGCACCCGGTGTGCGCCGAAGCGGTCGGCCAGCCGGCCGCCGATCGGCGCGGTGACCGCCGTGGCGAGCGACACCGACGCCCCGACCAGGGCCGCGTCGGCGAACGAGCCGGTGGTCTCGCGGACCAGCAGGATCCAGGCGAGCACGGTGACGCCCTGGCCGAGCCGGGCCACCACCCCGCCGACGAGCAGCAGCGGCGCTCCCGGCACCCGCCACAGCTGGGCGTAGCGGGAGCCGCCGGTCACCGGGGACCTCCGGTCATCGTGCGCCGGTGGCGGTCCGTCGCCGCGTTCACGCCGCGCTCGCGGTGGTCTCGGGCGCCAGGTCGTAGAAGCCGTACCCGTCGAGCCAGCCCACCGTGGCCAGGTCGCGTTCGACCACCTCGGCACGGGGGTGGGCGAGGACGACCATCATCGGCTCGGTGGTGTCGTCCACGGTCAACGGCAGCCGCTGGCCGGGCTGCACCCCGATCTGGATCTCGTGCAGGCTCTCCAACTCCCGGACCCGGTCGAGCAGCGGGTAGCCGCGCAGGATCCCGGTGACCGGGGCGGTGAGGAAGGCCATCGCCACGTGCCGGCGCAACTGCTGGGGGTCGTCCACGGCGGCGAGGAAGCCGACCGGGTCGAGGTAGGCCTGGACGGTCCGTTCGACCTGGGACTCGCCGAGGGCCAGCAGCGCCTGGGCGGCGGTGTCCGCGCCGCACAGCCGCACCCCGACCTCGACCAGCCGGGGTCCGTCGGCGGTGAGCATGATCTCGTGGTGCGCCGGTCCGTGCCGGACGTCGAGGGCGTCGAGGACCTCGGCGGCGTACCGGACGAGGGTGTCCCGCCCGGGCGCGTCGGGGGCCACCAGGACCGCGCCGCTGATCCGGTCGCGGACGCCGTTGGCGGAGATCTTGGTGTACCGCCAGACGTCGGTGGCCCGGTGCCGGCCGTCGCGGCTGACCGTGTTGACCACGTACTCGGTGCCGCTGAGGTACTCCTGCGCGACCACGGCGTCGTTGTGCAGGGAGAAGATGTTGCGGGCTCCGGCCACCGCCCGGTAGGCGGCGACCGACTCGGCCGGGGTGTCGCAGAAGGTCACCCCGTCGTTGCCGGCGCTGCGCACCGGCTTGACCACCACCCGGGTGCCCAGCTCCCGGTGCCAGTCGGCCAGTTCGTCGGCGTCGGTGACGAGCAGTTGGCGGGCGGTGGGCAGCCCGGCCGCCCGGACGGCGGCGATCTGGAGGTACTTGTCCCGCCGGGCCGCGCTGCAGCGCGTCCCGTTGCTGGTCAGGCCGAGCGTCTCACTCAGCCGGTCGGCCAGTTCGACGCCCAGTTCACCGCCGGTCACCACGGCGACCGGGTCGTGGTCGGCGACCGCCTTGCCGGTCAGCTCGACGTCGCCGGAGTGGACGATGGTGTCGACGAAGACCGCCTCGGCGGCCGGGTCGGCGTGTCCCTGGTACACGGCGGGGACCTCCGGGGTGCTGCGCACCCGGACGACGGCGCAGCCGGCGTCGGCGAAGGCCCGGGCCAGCCGCATCGTCGGCGCGTACACGTCGACCATCACCACGGTACGGGTGCCGGTCGGCGGCGGTGGGTTCTGCACGGACGAGGTCAATGGTGCTCCTCAGTGGTAGGACGGGGTGGTCAGGGAGGTGTCGAGACGGGCCAGCACGTCGAGGAGCCGGTCCACCTCCTCGACGGTGTTGTAGGCGTGCAGGCTGACCCGTACCGAGTTCTCCCGCTCCCCCGCCGGGCCCTGGCAGTGGGCGTTGGCGCGCACCATCAGCCCGTGGTCGGCCAGCACGAACCCGAGGTCGGCGGCGCTGATCCCCGGGTGCAGGAAGGTCACCGGGCCGTGCCGGCGCTGCACGGTCGAGTCCAGGGTCAGGCTGTCCTGGCAGCCGAGGACGCGGATGTCACGCAGCCGGCTCAGCCCGTCGGTCAGCCGGGCGCCGAGGGCCACCGTCCAGCGGGCGATCCGTGTCACGTCGGTCGCCTCGAACCAGTCCACGGCCGCCGCCAGGCTCACCGCGCCGACGGTGTGCGGGCTGCCCTGCCAGCCCCGGTGCTCGTAGCGGGGACCACGGCGGTTGCGTGCCCAGAGCACCCCGATGCCGGGCAGCGCCATCGCCTTGTGCCCGGAGAACGCCAGGAAATCGACGTCCAGGTCGGTCACCGAGAGCGGCAGGTGCCCGACGCTCTGCGCGGCGTCCAGACAGATCACCACGTCGTCGCCGACGAGCCGGCGGATCCGGTGCACGTTCATGTCCACCCCGTAGACGTGGTGGACGTGGGTGACCGCGACGAGGCGGGTCCGTTCCCCGACCAGCGGGGCGAGCGCGGCGACGTCGTAGTCGCCGGACGGTTCGTACGGCATCTCCACCAGGCGTACGGTGACGCCACGGCGGGCCGCCGCGTCCCGCGCCTCCTGCCACGGGACCACGTTGGCCAGGTGGTCGGCGGCGGGCACGACGATCTCGTCGCCGTCGGCCAGGGTGTCGACGAGCCAGTCCAGGGCCACCCGGCGCAGCGCCTCGGTGGTGCCGCCGACCAGGTGCACGCCGGACCGCTCCGGGTCGGGGTCGTCGATCAGGTCACCGACCCGGTCCCGGCACCGGTGCAGCAGCGCGGTGGTCCGGTTGGCCCACCGGTAGGTGCCGCGTCCGGCGTTGGCGTTCTCGCCGGTGAGGTAGCGCTGCACGGCGTCGAGCACCGCCTGCGGCTTCTGGGCGGTGGCGGCGCTGTCCAGGTACGCCTCGTCGGTGCCGGTCAGGATGGGGAACTGGGCGCGGACGGTCCGCTGCCAGTCGGCCAGTTCGGCGAGCACCCGGTCCGGGTGCCCGGCGGGTGGTGCCGCCGGGACCGGACCGGTACGCGTCGCCGGGACGGCGGACGGGCCCGGAGTGGCTGCCGGGGCGGCCATCAGGCGCGCACCAGGGGGGCGTCGGCGTCCCGCCAGGCCACCACCCCGCCGTCGAGGCTGCGGGCGTCGGTGTGTCCCATCCGGGTCAGCAGGGCCGCGTACCGGCGGGACTTCTCCCCCACCGGGCAGGCCAGCAGGACCGGCCGGCCGCGATCGAACGGCAGGCCCCCGCGCAGCAGCTCGTCGAAGAGCTCGTCGACGATGTTGACCGAGCCCTCGATGTGCGCGGCGGTGTAGGCGAACGTGCCGCGCAGGTCGACCACGAGCGGCTGCGCCCGGGCGATCCACTCCCGGGCGGCGGGCACGTCCACGGTGCGGGCCGCGTCCGCCTCGGCGTCGGTGACCGTGGCGACGGCACCGACCCGGGCGGGCTGGTGGAGCAGTTCCGGCCGACGGCGACGGACGTAGCTGAGGTAGCTCTCCACCCGGTCGCAGACGATGAAGACGGCGCTGCGGCGGCGGGGTTCCCGCCCGGCGGCGGCCTCGGCGGCGAGTGCGGCGTCGAGCCGGCGCAGGTGCCGCACCGCCCCGGTGTACGCGCCGCCTCCGGTCGGCCCGGCCAGCACCCCGCAGCGGCGGTTGAGCGTCAGCAGGCCGTCGATCGCCTCGTCGGCGGAGACCGACTCGATGGTGTCGTAGGTGTCCGGGTCGAACAGGCCCACCTCGTGGACCTCGTCGATGTTGCGGATGCCGGGGATGAAGTCGGACTTGGCGGCGACCAGGCCGACCACGGTGACCGACGGGTCGTGCTCGCGCAGCACCCGGGCCACGCCGGTGGACGATCCGGCCGTGCCCACGCAGGCGACGAAGTAGTCCGGCACGCGGCCGTCGAGATCCTTGACGATCTCCGGTCCGGTGCCGTCGACGTGCGCCTGCGTGTTGCGCGGGTTGTAGTACTGGTCGGTGTGCAGGTACGCCGAGCCCGACTCGCTGATCGTGCGGTGGATCCGGGTCAGCGGGTCCTCGGTGTTGGTCGGGTCGAGGCACTCGGCCTGCCCGGGCAGTTCCTCGATGGTGGCGCCGAGCAGGAGAAGCAGATCCTTGATCTCGGGGACCTTCATCCGGTTGGTGATGCTGGTGAACGGCAGCCCGTGCATGCCGGCGATCACCGCGAGGGCCTTCGCGGTGTTGCCGCTGGAGAGTTCGACCACGGTGGCGCCGGCCTCGCGGGCCTCGGCCAGCCGGGGCGCGGCCATCGTCCAGGCGGCCCGGTCCTTGACCGACCCGAATGGGTTGAGCAGCTCCAGCTTGGCGTAGAGGTCGACGTGGGCGAGCCCGTGCACGGCAGGGTCGATGCGGAGCAGCGGGGTGTTGCCGATGGCGTCGGTGATGCTGTCGTATCTCATGCGGCTGCGGTCTCCTGGAGGCGCGGACCGGGGATGGACCGGTCGGCCGTGGTGGTGGGGGTCGGCTCGGGGGTGGACGGTCGCCGACCGGTGTCGAGGGGCCAGTACTGCTCGTCGAGACACCAGCGCCAGGTGCCGGCGTCCTGCCAGGCGGCCACCATCCGGGCCACCGGCTGGTGCAGGGCGTGGTCGGCGCTGAAGTCCATGAAGTAGCCGGCGGTGTTGGCGAACGCGAGCAGGTCTCCGGTGCGGGGCAGGGTGGGCAGGAAGACCATGCGTCGGGTGATCAGGTCGGCTTCCAGGCAGAGGTTGCCCAGCAGGTAGACCGGGTGGCCGTGCGGCGCGGTGTCGCCGGACGCGGTCGGGTTCGCCGGCAGCAGGACCGGGTCCATCATCACGCCGTGTTCCTCGAGGCTGACGTCCCCGGCGTTGAGGTCGAGCCGGACGAGGTGGCAGCCGGCGGTGGTGGACCGCACCTCCAGCACCCGGGCGAGCACGACGCCGCACTGGTCGACCAGCGCACGGCCCGGCTCGACCCACAGGTCGTGGAGGTGTTCCTGGAGCAGCGTGGCGAGGGTGCGTCCGCCCAGGCCGGTGGCGCTGGTGGCGAGCAGTTCCTCCAGGTAACGGTGGCCGGAGGAGGGCCGGTGCGCCGGGTAGAGGCCGAGGGCGCCGCGCAACGTGCCCGCCTCGGCCCGCCACCCGTAACCGTGGCCGCCCCAGGTCAGCTCCGGACGACGGCCGAGCACCGCCAGGGCCAGCTCGCTGGTCCACCGCTCCCACTGCGCGCCGTCGGCGAGGTAGTCCACGCCGAAGCCGCCGCCGACGTCGACGATCCGGGGGCGCAGGCCGTGCCGGTGCGCGTCGGCGAGGACGGTCAGGCACGCCTCCAGGGCGACCGCCTTCTCGGCCAGGCCGATGGTGTCGAGGTGGTACGCGATCCCGACCAGCTCGACCGCGTCGCGCGTCTCGGCGAGGCGGGCCAGCAACCGGTCGGCCTCGGCCAGCGGGGTGCCGAACCGGCTCGGGCGGGACAGGATGGTCGCCCCGGCCGAGGTGAACGCCGACAGTCTCGCCAGGACGCGGACGGGCGGCAGTCCGTGTCGGCGGACGAGGGTGACGAGGTCGTCCAGTTCGGCGGGTGAGTCCAGGTTGACGGTGATCCCGCAGCGGGCGGCCAGCCACAGGAACTCGCGGGTCTTGGGGCCGGTGGCCATGACCCGGCGGGGGGTGAAGCCGGCGCCGAGCGCGTGCTGCAACTCCCCCAGGCTCGCCACGTCGACGCCGGCGGGTGTCGCCGCCAACCGGCGCAGCAGGGCCGCGGAGCGGTTGGCCTTGTGGGCGAAGAACACCTCACCGCGCAGGTGGTGTCGCTGGTGTACGGCCTGGAACGCCTCGACGTTGTCGGCGATCTGGTCGGGCAGTACGACGTTGAGCGGCGAGCCCAGCGCCCGGACCAGGTCGTGCAGCAGGCGTGGCTGGCCCAGCAGCTGGTCCAGTCGGCCGTCGACCCGCGGACGCAGGTACAGCGGGGAGTCCATCGGCACATCCCTCCATTCGATAGCTGAAGACGATAATCGTTATCAACATCGAGGGGAAGTCCCCAGAGGACGACACGCGCCACTTCCGGTGGGCCGGCGCGGAAACCGACGCCCGCCCACCGGAACACCTCAACGCCGACGGCCGAGGCGGGCGCACGGGAGGGTCACGCCGGCACGGGGCCGAGTTGCGTGGTGACGTCGCCGTGGGCGCTGCGGACCCAGTTCTGGCCGGCGAGACGCAGGTGCAGGGTGCGCAGCAGGGCCTCCCGCCGCTCCGGGGCCATCGGACGGGCCCGGGCGTGCTCGGCGATGCGCGCCAGCGGGGTGACGTCGTCGAGGTCCCCGAGGCCCGGGCACGCACCGGCCTGCCGCGCCCGGCGCAGGCCGGCCTGGACGGAGAGGGCCGCCAGCGGGCCGCCACCGAGTTCCCTGGCCAGGTAGTCGCGATCGACCTCGTCGACCACCTTGTTGCCCACCACGGCCAGCAGGTCCGCCACCCCGGCCGCCGCCGCCAGCTCCCGGTAGCGCCGGGCCACCGAGACGGACTCCGGGGTCGGCTCGGCGACCACCACGATCACGTCGAACTGGGCGTGCAGCGAGTTGGCGAAGGCGTCCGTGCCGGCGACCATGTCGCAGACCGCCCAGTCACCGGCGTGCAGCCGCAGGTGCGACAGCAGGTTCTCCAGGACGGCCAGGTGCCCGTGGTAGCACCCCGCGCCGATGTCGTCGGGTTCGTACGTGCCGACGTGCAGCACGTGCGTACGCGGGTCGAGCGCCGTCGCGTGGCCGACCAGGACCGGGTCGCCGGCGTCCAGGGTGACCAGCCGCGAGCCCGGACCGGGTGGAGTGGTCGGCACGAAGTGCTCGACGCCGGCCACCCTCGGGTTGCTGCCGAGCAGGTGACGCCGCACCCGCCGGGCGTTGTCCGGATGGGACAGCGCCCTCTCCGGGCGGGCCTCCACCCCGAGCAGGGGCGCGAGGTGCACGTTCACGTCCGCGTCGACGGCGAGCACCCGGTGCCCGGCCGCGCGCAGGTATCCCACGAAGAGGGCGGCGAGGGTGCTCTTTCCGCTCCCGCCCTTCCCAGTAAAAGCGATTCTCATTTTCATTACGGTAGGCGACGCGTCGCCCGACCCACAAGGACGACGCGCCGGGCGAACGTGGCGCTATCCGCCGGCGCAGCTGTCGCAGGTCCCCATGATCTCCAGGGTGTGGTTGACGTCGACGAACCCGTGCCGGGCGGTGGTGCGGCGCATCCAGTCCTCGACGGCGGGACCGGCGATCTCCACAGTGCGACCGCAGTGCCGGCAGACGAGATGATGGTGGTGGGTACGGCTGCACCGGCGGTAGAGCTGCTCGCCCGAGGGCAGCCGCATGGTGTCCACCTCGCCGGAGTCGACCAGCGCCTGCAGCAGGCGGTAGACGGTGGTGAGGCCGATCGGCACGCCCCGGTCCCGCAATTCGGCGTGCAGCCGCTGAGCGCTGCGGAACCCGTCGGACCCGTCGAGCAGCCGGAGGAGCTCCGCCCGCTGCCGGGTGTTGCGGGCGGGGCCCGGAACCGACCTCGTCGCCACTGCCGCCTCCCCTGCCCGGCCGGGACGTCCACCCCGCGCCGCCATCCGACCGCCGCCGACCGGCGACGACTTACTGGCAATGCTAACCAATTTCAGTACATGGTCGGTGTCACGGGAAGGACGAGCCCCGCCTACGATGGGCCGGTCGTCGACCGGAGAGGACAACCGGGGTGGATACGGAAAACCCCGTCGGGGCGGCACTCGCGGGCACGGTGACCAACCGGTCGCAGCGCCGCCCCCGGCGCCGTCGACGTCTCACCCGCCTGGCCGCCGTCGGTGTTTCGGCGCTGCTCCTCGCCAGTGCCCCCTGGGCGTGGACGAAGGTCGCCGCGCACGGCCACGTGTACCCCGAGTCCACCGCTCCGGCCGTGGACGTCGTCATCGTCCTCGGCACCGGGGTGGCCCCGGACCGGCACCAACCGGGCGAACGGCTGGCCGGCCGCCTCCAGACCGCCGCCGCGCTCGTGCGCGCTGGACGCGCCCACGTCGTCCTCGTGTCCGGCGACGGCAACGGCGCGTCGGGCGACGAGCCGACGGTGATGACGTCGTACCTGGCCGGACTCGGCGTGGATCCGCAGCGGGTGGTGGCCGACCCGTTCGGGCTGGACACCTACGACACCTGCGCCCGAGCACGTCAGGTGTACGGGGCGACCCGGGCGCTGATCGTCACCCAGTCGGCGGTGCGCTCACCCGAGAACCCGGGCGTCCGGGAGGCGCTTCGCGGCACCTGACCGCCGGCGGTCACGGCCGCCGGAGGGCCTGCCAGAGGAGCGCCAGCCCGAAGGACGTCCCGAACACGACGATGGCCAACCTGGTCCACCTTTCCGGGATCTTCCGGACGAGCCGCGCACCACCGTAGCCGCCGATGATCGTGGCCGGCACCAGCAACGCCACCGCCGACCACTCGACGCGCCCGAGGACGACGAAGAGCACCACGGCCGCGAAGGAGACGGCGGCCAGGAGCAGGTTCTTGACGGCGACCGTCCGGGCGAGCGCCTCGTCCTGGAGGAAGGCCAGGCTCGCGAGCAGGACGATACCGAAGCTGGCCCCGACGTAACCGCCGTAGACCCCGCCCACGGCGACGAGCGCCTGAAGGGCCGCCGGGTGCCGACGACGGTGGCCGGCGGTGCGGGCGACCCACCCCGTCAGCCGGTTCCGCAGCGCCAAGACGGCCGAGGCGGCGAGAACGAGGAACGGCACGATCAGGTCGAAGACACGGGTGGGCGTCAGCAGGAGCAGTACCGATCCGACGATGCCACCGAGCAGCGCCGCCGGCAGGATACGGACCGCCTCCCGCCGGGCCGGCAGGTCCCGGTAGCCACCCGCGACGCTCGCCACGTTCCCCGGGAACACCGCGACCGTGTTGGTCATCTTGGCGGTGAGCGGCGGTATCCCCACGCCGATCAGTGCCGAGAACGCGATCAGGGATCCCCCACCGGCGAGCGCGTTGAGGGCACCCGTGAGGAGACCGGCGGCGAAGAGCAGCGTGGCCTGGATGGGATCCATCAGATGTCAGGCTAGTGCCGCCGACTGCCCGGCGGGACGGTGTCCGGTGGGCAGCCGACCGGGCGTGACCTGCACTGGGCGGTCGACGGCCGGCAGGTCCGGCGAGGAAAATTCACCTCCTCCGGGTGAGGCGGAGACGACTCGTCGGGGCGCAGAGTGGCCCTGAGGAGGGTTCGCCATGGCTGACGCCACCCGGGATTTCTTCCACAGCCTGGCCCAGCGGGGACACGACCCCCGGCTGCGGGCGATCGGTGCGGGCAGTGTCCGCTTCGACGTCAGCCGGCACGGGCAGGTCGACCACTGGCTGGTCTCCATCGGCGACGGCGACGTCACCGTCTCCGAGGAGGCGACCGGAGGGGACGCCGTCGTCCGGGCCGACCGGGCGGTCTTCGACCGCATCGCCAGTGGGGAGGCGTACTTCCTGACGACCGTCCTACGCGGCGAGGCGACCGTGGAGGGCTCTCCCCGGATCTTCGCGGTGATCCGCCGGCTGTTTCCGCCGCCGCCCCCGTCGGGGGCACGCCGGCGAGGAGGTGGCGATGCCTGAGGACCACGTCGGCATCCTGGACGGCACGACCTTCCTGGTGTGTGACCAGGCCGGTGACATCCTGGCCTCGCCCGACGAGCCCGTCGGCCTGTTCGCCCACGACACACGGCTGCTGTCGAAATGGGTGCTGACGGTCAACGGCGAACGGCTCAGCACGCTCTCCGTCGACGACATCCACTACTTCGAGAACAAGTTCTACCTGGTCCCCGGCCACCAGGACGTCTACGTGAACAGCACCCTGTCGGTGGTGCGCCGGCACACCCTCAACACCGGCCTCCAGGAGGACCTGACCATCATCAACCACGGTGGGCAACCGGTCGACCTCACCGTCCGGGTCGACGTGGACGCCGACTTCGCGGACCTCTTCCAGGTCAAGGACGCCACACCGAAGCGGAAGGGACGACACTACCGCCGGGTCGACGACGATCGGCTCGTCCTCGGCTACGAACGGGAGCGGTTCCGGCGGGAGACGATCGTTTCCGTCACCAGCCCCGCGCAACTCGACGAGGACGGCGTGACCCTCGACGTCCGGATCGAGCCGCACAGCAGGTGGCACACCCGGCTCAGCGCCCTGCCGGACCTGCCCGTGCCGAGAGGCCTGGAGCGGCTGGTCATCCCGGGTCGGGTGACCCGGGACGCCCGGGACAAGGAACACCGGCTCATGGAGTGGCTGGGCCAGGCACCGCGACTGCAGTCGGACTGGGAGCCCCTGAACGAGACGTACCGGCAGAGCCTGATCGACCTGGCCGCGCTGCGCTTCAGCCCCTTCCTCGCCGAGGACAAGAGCGTGCCCGCCGCCGGTCTGCCCTGGTTCATGTGCCTCTTCGGTCGGGACAGCATCTTCACCAGCCTCCAGGCGCTGCCCTTCGCTCCCGACCTGGCCGCCACCACCCTCAAGGTCCTCGCGTTCCGTCAGGGCAGCCGGGTCGACAACTTCCGGGAGGAGCAACCCGGGCGGATCCTGCACGAGATGCGCTACGGCGAGCTGACCGCCTTCGACGAGACCCCGCACAGTCCCTACTTCGGCAGCGCGGACGCCACTCCCCTCTTCCTCGTACTGCTCGACGAGTACGAGCGGTGGACCGGCGACACCGAACTCGTCCGCAGCGTCGAACAGGAGGCCCGGGCGGCGATCGACTGGATCGACGACTACGCCGACCTGACCGGCAGCGGCTACATCTCCTACGAGCGGCGCAACACCGAGAACGGGCTGGAGAACCAGTGCTGGAAGGACTCGTGGGACGGCATCTGCCACCGCGACGGCCGGCTGCCCGGCTTTCCCCGGGCCACCTGCGAACTGCAGGGGTACGCGTACGACGCGAAGCGGCGCACCGCCCGACTGGCCCGCCACCTGTGGGGCGATCCCGCCTACGCCAACCGGCTGGAACGGGAGGCGGCCGAACTCAAACAGCGCTTCAACCGCGACTTCTGGGTCGCCGACGGCGAGTACATGGCCCTCGCACTCGACGGCGACGGCCGCCAGGTGGACGCCCTGTCGTCGAACATCGGACACCTGCTGTGGAGCGGCATCGTCGAGGACCAGAAGGCCCCGGCCCTGGTACGTCACCTGATGTCACCCGCCCTCTTCAGTGGCTGGGGGGTCCGCACCCTGGCCGAGGACCAGGGCCGCTACAACCCGATCGGCTACCACGTGGGGACCATCTGGCCGTTCGACAACTCGTTCATCGCCTGGGGGCTGCGGCGTTACGGCTACGCCGACGAGGCGGCGCGGATCGCCGCCGGCATCCTCGACGCGGCGACCTTCTACGACGGTCGGCTGCCCGAGGCGTTCGCCGGATACAGCCGGAGCAGCACGAAGTACCCGGTCAACTACCCCACGGCGTGCAGCCCGCAGGCGTGGTCCGCCGGTGCGACCCTGTTGCTCCTGCGGACGATGCTCGGTCTACGGCCGGTAGGCGAGGATCTCGTCATCAGGCCGGCACTTCCGGCTAACCTCGCTTACATGGCCTTGCTCGACATATCTGGACGATGGGGACGACTCGACGCCTTCGGGAGGGGTTCGGCCGCTACGGAAGGGCGACGGTACCAACCGGCGCCCCATCAGATCTCCGCTCCGTGACGGAGGGACCATGCCCGAGTTCGATCCGGCCCGCACCGCCGTCGTCAACGTCCACTGGCAGCACGAGGTCGTCAGCCCGCAGGGGGCGTTCGGCCCCTACTTCGCCGAACAGGTCATCCGCCACCGCGTCGCGTCGTACGCCGCCCGGGTCGTCGCGGCGACCCGGTCCCGGAACGGCCTGGTCGTCTACACCCAGACCGTCCACCGACCCGGCTACCCGGACCTGATCGCCAACACCCCCCTCTTCGCGATGGTCTCCGAGCACCAGGCCTTCCTCGGCGGCACCCCGCAGGCCCAGATCATCGACGAGCTGGCACCCGAACCGGAGGACGTGGTCGTCCACCAGGTGCGGCTCAGCGGCTTCTTCGGCACCGAGCTGGACACCGTCCTGCGGGGCAAGGGCATGGAGACGCTCCTGTTCACGGGGGTGGCCACCAACCTCGCGGTCACCGACACCGTGTTCGACGCGATCAACCTCGGCTACCGGCCGGTGATCGTCTCCGACGCCTGCACCGCCGCGACCGACCAGGCGCACCAGGCGAGCCTGGAGACGCTGGGGCTGCTCTGCCCGGTGGTCAGCACCGAGGACGTCGTCCGACAACTGTCCGGCTGACCCGCCCCTGCCCTCGGCACCGCCGCAGCCCAGCGACGACACCGCGATCCTCGTCCTGCACGTCCCGGCCCTGCCGGACTGACACCCCGGGCCCGCCGATCGTCCCCGACGACATGGCCGCACCCGACGGCAACGATCATCGGTGCGATCCCGCCACACCCCACCGGCAGGGCTATGGTCGGCCGGTGGACGAACTCTTCGACGCGGCGGGGCCGCTGCGGTCGGCCTACTCGCGGGTCGACTGGGCGGGGACCCCGCTCGGCCCGGTGCCCGGCTGGAGCCGGGCGCTGCGCGCCGCCGTCGACATCACCCTGCACACCCGGTTCCCGGTGACCCTGTTCTGGGGCCCGGAGTTCGTCATGCTGTACAACGCGGCCTACGTCGACCTGATCGGGCACAAGCACCCGGCGGCGCTCGGGGCGCCGGCAGCCCGGGTGTTCCCGGAGATCTGGGACAAGATCGGGCCGATGCTGGAGTCGGTGCGCGCGACCCAGCGGGCCACCTGGACCCGGGACATGCGGCTCCTGATGGACCGGCACGGCTACCCGGAGGAGTGCTTCTTCACCTTCTCCTACTCCGCTGTCCGGGGCACCGACGGGCAGGTCGAGGGTGTCGTCGACATCGCGTCGGAGACCACGGGACAGGTGCTGTCCCAGCGGCGGCTGGTCGTGCTCGCCGAACTCACCGACACCCTCGGGGAGTTGGACGAGCCCGACCAGATCCTCGACCGGGCGGTGACGGTGCTTCGTAGGGACCCCCACGACCTGCCCGACGTGGACGTCCTCCTGCCCCGCGCGGCCGGTGTCGTCGCCGGCAGGCCGTTGCCCCCCGTGTCGCCGACGGTGTTCGACGCGGGCGACGTCGTGGTGGACAGCTCGGCCGGGACCACGGTGGTCTGGGTCCGGTTGCCCGACGCGTCCGGGATGGCCGACGACGCGGTGCTCGTGGCGCGACTGAGCCAGCACCTGCCGATCGACGAGGGATACGTGCGGTTCGTACGGCTGGTCGGCGCGGCGGTGACGCAGGCACTGCACCGGGCGCAGACCCGACAGGCCGAGCGCCGGGTGGCGAGCCTGGAACGGGAGCTGTCCGAGAAGCTGCAACGCAGCCTGCTGACCCCGCCCGCCCAACGCGAGGGCCTGGAGGTGGCCGTGCGGTACCGGCCGGCGACCGAGCGGGCCCGCCTCGGCGGTGACTGGTACGACTCGTTCCTCCAGCCCGACGGATCTCTCGCCCTGGTCATCGGCGACGTCGCGGGCCACGACCGGCAGGCCGCCGCGACCATGGCACAGATCCGGAACCTGCTGCGCGGGGTGGCGTACGGCGCGCGGGAATACCCGGCAGCCGTACTTGCCGGTCTCGACACGGCGATGATCGGCCTGCGGGTCGACGCCTTCGCCACGGCGATCCTGGCCCGCGTCGGTCGGGACGAGCAGCAGGTCCGACCCGGCCACCACACCCTGGTCTGGGCCAACGCCGGCCACCTGCCACCCGTGCTGGTCACCCCCGAAGGAAGCGCCAGCCTGCTGCAGACCCCGCCGGAGGTGCTGCTCGGCTTGGACAGCGACGCCGTGCGCAGTGATCACCGCGTCACCCTCGCCCCGGGCAGCACCGTCGTCTTCTACACCGACGGCCTGATCGAACGGCGTGGCACCGTCCTCGACGAGGGCCTCGCCGACCTGACCGGCACCCTGGCCGGCCGGCACGGGTCGACCGCCGAGCAGATGTGCGACCACCTGCTCGACCGGTACCCGGCCAGCGGCGAGGACGACATCGCCCTGGTGGTGCTGCGGGTCCCGCCGTCACCGGCCGCCGTCCCCCACCGCTGACGTACCCCTGCCGGCCGCGCCGGTGGCGGTGGACGTTCGGCGTGCACCGTGCCGCACCGCACACCGCGCAGAACGTCCTAGGCAGCTATCCCGGCGCGGTCCGCAGCCCGACCACCGTCCCGTTCAGAACCGTCGCCGCCGCCGGGCCGTGCCGGCGGCACGCAGGCGCAGCGCCCAGCACCCGTCGGGCTGCTCGGCCTCCAGCACGGTGACCTCGAAGCTGTGCCGCAGCGCCCGCGCCAGGTACCGCACCTGCTCCGGACCGGGCGGCGGCCCGGCCGAGAGAGACGTGTCCGTGCCGACCAGGTAGACCTCCGCGCCCAGGCGGGTCGACGAGGCCAGGAACGAGCAGAGTTCCTGCCAGTGCAGGTAACGCCAGAAGTCGACGCTGACCACGGCGTCGAGACTGCCGGGCGTGATGGGCGGGTCGATCCCGATGAGGTGGTAGTTGCGTCCTCCGGCCGGGACGCCGTAGTCGAACGTGACGGCCCGCTCCCCGAGGGGCACCTCGGCGGTGCCCGTGCCGATCCACAACGTCCGGGAACCGGGCAGGCGGTCCCTGAGCCAACGCCATGCCGGCGCGATCCGGCACGCCCGGCGGTCCACGCAGTCCGCGATGGCCTCCCGGTACCGGGCGAGGATCTCCGCCGAGTAGATCGTGTCGACGACGCCGACGAACTCCCAGTCGACGCTCGGGTACTTGGCCAGGATCATCCTGCGGTTGCCGGTGTAGTCCTGGAGGTTCTGCTGCATGTTGCGGTAGTGCGGCAGGTGGTAGACCAGCGCGTCCGGGTCGTAGCGGAACGCCCGGTTCTCCGGGCCGAGGTGACGGTCGATCCGGTAGAACAGCTCGGTGTCCTCCCACCCCCAGCGCGTGCCGAAGTCCTCGTCGAACCCACCGACCGCGTTCACCACCTCGCGCGGCGCGGAGACGTTGTGGCCGTGGGCGAACATCCACATGGCACCCAGCCAGTGGTCCCCCGTCGGCATCCCGTTGGGAAAACGCATGTCTCCCCCGTCGTCGGCGCGGTGATCCGAGTCCGGCGTGACCGGCCCACCGGCGAGCACCGCGTCGAGGTGCCGCCGGCCGAGTTCGTTGCGTCTGCCGATCAGCACGTGGGGCGTGCCGGAGGAGGCGTGGAAGGCGACGTGTCGTTCGAGGAGGGTCGGAATCGCGTACGAGTCGCTGTCGAGGAACAGGATGGTGTCCCCGGTGGCGCGTCGGATGCCCTCGTTGCGGGCCCGGGACCGTCCACCTCGGGCCGGCAACTCGACGATACGGAGATCCAGGGCCTTGCCGTGGTCGGCCACGGCGGTGTAGTCCCCCGCCCCCTCGGCTCCGCCGTCGCGCACCACGATCACCTCGAACCGGTCAGCCGGTAGTGACTGCCGGCTCAGCGAGCGCAGCGTCAGCTCGAGGCTCTGGGCGTCCTTGAAGGTCGGTATGACGACGCTGAGCGATGGCGCGTGCCCGCCTGTCCGCGACGTCGGCGTTCCCATGATGTGCGGTTTCCTTCCCGGTCGGTGGTGCCGGCGACGGGCGTCGTGCCGCCGGGCAATCGCTCCCCTGCCTCCGGTCGTCGTGGTACCGGGCCCGGCAGGGAAGCCTCGTTGGTCGGGGTTGCGGTCCCTCCGTGTCGAGCTGACGTCCCTTGTGCGCGGTCGCACGGCGGCAATGTAGCTACCCACCCCGGCGAGATGAAATTCCTTCATCTGAATCTTGGCGAAAACTTGATCTGTCGAGACGGCTCGATCCGCCACCGGTCACGGCGTGCACGCGCAGGAGCCGGGGAGGGCGATGCCCTCCCCGGCTCCTGCGCCGGTCGTGTCCCCGGTCAGGCACCGGCCCGGTGGGACGGTCCCAGGTGCCGGGCGTACGCGTCGGTGGTGAAGAACGCCGGCAGGTCCTCGCCGAGCGCGGTGTCCTCGAAGACCCGCGCCGCCGCCTCGGCGCGCTCCCGCCCGGTGTCGTCCCGTCCTCCGACCAGATCGGCCAGTTCCTCGGCGAGGATCGACCGGACCAGGTCCCCGGTCACGCAGCCACCGTCGGCGAGTGGGGTGCCGTGGTGCAGCCACTGCCACACCTGGCAGCGGGCGATCTCGGCGGTCGCCGCGTCCTCCATCAGGTTCCACAGCGCCACCGCGCCGGTGCCACCGAGCCAGGCGTCGACGTAGCGCAGCGCCACCGCGACGTTGGACCGCAACCCGGCGGCCGTGACCTGGCCCGGGGTCTTGTCGACGGCCAGCAGGTCGGCCGTGGTGACCTGCACGTCGTCGCGGTGGCGGTCCACCTGGTGCGGGCGGTCGCCCAGCACCGCGTCGAACACCTCACGGCAGACCCCGACCAGGCCCGGGTGGGCCACCCAGGAGCCGTCGAACCCGCCGGCGGCCTCGCGCTGCTTGTCGGCCCGCACCCGGGTCAGGGCGGTCTCGTTGACCGCCGGATCACGGCTGGGGATGAACGCGGCCATCCCGCCGATCGCGTGCGCGCCACGCTTGTGACAGGTCTGCACCAGCAGCTCGGTGTAGGCGCGCATGAACGGCACGGTCATGGTCACCTCGGAGCGGTCCGGCAGGACGAAGTCCGGCCACTGCCCGAAGTTCTTGATCACGCTGAAGATGTAGTCCCACCGGCCGGCGTTCAGTCCCGCCGAGTGCTCACGCAGCTCGTACAGGATCTCCTCCATCTCGAACGCGGCGGTGATCGTCTCGATCAGGGTGGTGGCCCGGATCGTCCCGACCGGCAGGCCCAGGTAGTGCTGGGCGAAGACGAAGACGTCGTTCCAGAGCCGCGCCTCCCGGTGGGTCTCCAGCTTCGGCAGGTAGAAGTACGGGCCGGCGCCGGCGTCGAGCTGCCGACGCGCGCAGTGGAAGAGGTAGAGCCCGAAGTCGACCAGGCTGGCCGAGACCGGCCGCCCGTCGACAGCGATGCCCTTCTCCACGAGGTGCCAGCCGCGTGGTCGGACCACGATCGTCGCCAGGTCCGCGCCGAGGGCGTACCGCTTGCCGCGCGCGTCGGTGAAGTCGATCCGCCGGTCCAGTGCGTCGATCAGGTTGAGCTGACCGCCGATGACGTTGTGCCAGGTCGGCGCGGTGGCGTCCTCGAAGTCGGCGAGCCACACCCGGGCACCGGAGTTGAGCGCGTTGACGGTCATCTTGCGGTCGGTCGGCCCGGTGATCTCCACCCGCCGGTCGACCAGCCCCGGTGCGGGCGACGCCACCCGCCAGGAGGGGTCGGCGCGGACGTGCGCGGTCTCCGGGAGGAAGTCGGGCAGCTGGCCGGTGGCGTACCGGGCCCGGCGGGCCCGCCGGGTGTCCAGCAGCGCCACCCGGCGGGCGGCGAACTCGCTGTCCAGCGCGACCAGGAACTCCAGCGCCTCGGCGGTGAGGACCTCGTCGAAGCGGTCCGCCAGCGGACCGATGATCTCGTACCTCATGCGAACTGCTCCTCTTCCGTGGAGCCGCGCAGGGCGGTGGTCTCGGCGGCCGGGTTGAGCACGGTGCTGATCAGGTCGAAGTAGCCGGTGCCCACCTCACGCTGGTGCTTGACGGCGGTGTATCCGGCCGCCTCGGCGGCGAACTCCCGCTCCTGGAGCCCGACGTAGGCGGGCATGCCGTCGGCGGCGTAGCCGCGCGCCAGGTCGAACATCGAGTAGTTCAGGGCGTGGAAGCCGGCCAGGGTGATGAACTGGAACTTGTACCCCATGTGCCCGAGCTCCCGCTGGAACTTGGCGATGGTCGCGTCGTCGAGGTGCTTGCGCCAGTTGAACGACGGCGAGCAGTTGTAGGCGAGCAGCTGGTCCGGGTACTGATCCTTGATCGCCTCGGCGAAGCGGCGGGCGACCTCCAGGTCCGGGGTGCTGGTCTCCATCCAGAGCAGGTCGGCGTGCGGGGCGTACGCCAGTCCACGGGCGACGCACGGCTCGATGCCGTTGCGGACCCGGTAGAAGCCCTCGGCGGTCCGGTCGCCGGTGACGAAGGGCCGGTCCCGCTCGTCCACGTCGGTGGTGAGCAGCGTCGCGGCCTGCGCGTCGGTCCGGGCGATGACCACCGTCGGCACCCCGGCCACGTCGGCGGCCAGCCGCGCCGCCTCCAGGGTGCGGATGTGCTGGCCGGTGGGGACGAGCACCTTGCCGCCGAGGTGGCCGCACTTCTTCTCGGCGGCGAGCTGGTCCTCCCAGTGCACCCCGGCCGCACCGGCGGCGATCATCGCGGTCATCAGCTCGTACGCGTTGAGCGGGCCACCGAAGCCGGCCTCGGCGTCGGCGACGATCGGGGCCAGCCAGTCGGTCCCGTTGCCGTCCCCCTCGGCGGTGGTGATCTGGGCGGCGCGGAGCAGGGCGTTGTTGATCCGGCGCACCACCGCCGGCACCGAGTTGGCCGGGTAGAGGCTCTGGTCGGGGTAGGTGTGACCGGCGAGGTTGGCGTCCGCCGCCACCTGCCAGCCGGAGAGGTAGATCGCCTTCAGGCCGGCCCGGACCATCTGCACGGCCTGGTTGCCGGTGAGCGCGCCGAGCGCGTGGACGTAGTCCTCGCTGTGCAGCAGCCGCCAGAGGCGGTTCGCCCCGTGCCGGGCGAGGGTGTGTTCCTCCTGGATCGCGCCGCGCAGCCGGACCACGTCCTCCGCGCGGTAGCTGCGCCGCACTCCCTGCCAGCGCCGGTCGTTCTCCCATTCGTGGCGCAACTGCTCGACCGCGGTCTGCATGGTCCTCGCTCCCCTCGGGTGCCGGTGTGTCGGTGTGCCGCCCACGGTCACACGGGTCTGCCGGGCGGGTCGAGGGGCGGAAGAAGCCAATTATTGAAAAGTCCGCACGCCGTTTTGCAAAGTTGCGAATGATCTGATTCACAGCAGTGTTAATGTCGACGGACCAGGCCCGACACAGGGGAGGTGAGGACGATCACCAAGACCTTCGCCGGTGCCCGGCTACGCCGGATGCGAGAGGACCGCGCACTGAGCCAGGCGGATCTGGCCCGGCTGCTGAACATCTCGCCGAGCTACCTCAACCAGATCGAGCACGACTCCCGCCCACTGACCGTCCCGGTGCTCATGCGCATCACCGAGGTGTTCGGCGTCGACCCGACCGTCTTCGCCCCGCACGACACCCCCCGGCTGGTGGCCGGGCTGCGGGAGGCGCTGGGCGGCCGGATCGGCATCGCCGACCTCACCGAGCTGGCCAACCGGCTGCCCGAGGCGGCCGAGGCGGTGCTCGAGCTGCACCGCCGCCACCAGCAGCTCGACGAGCAGCTCGCCGAGCTGGTCGGCGACCGGGACCTGGTCGGCCGCAGCCCACACGACCAGGTCACCGAGTTCTTCTACCGCCGGCAGAACTACGTGCCCGACCTGGACGAGGCCGCGGAGCAGCTGGCCGCGCGGATCGGGCTGCGCCGTGGCGAGGTCCGCGCCGTCCTGCGGGACCGGCTGGCGCAGCGGCACGGGATCCGGGTCTCCCGCGAGGCCGCCGGCCAACTCGGCGGCGAGCTGCACCGCTACCGCCCCCAGACCCAGACCCTGCACCTGTCCACGTCGCTGCGCGGCGGGCAGGAGGCCATGCGGATGGCCGCGCAGATCGCGCTGCTGGAATACGCCGACGTGATCGACGAAATCGTCGAGGAGGAGCGGTTCGACGACACCCAGACGCAGATCCTCACCCGGGTCGGTCTGGCGAACTACTTCGCCGCGGCGCTGATCCTGCCGTACGGACAGTTCCTGGCCGCCGCCGAGCACCGCCGGTACGACATCGAACTGCTCACCGAGCACTTCGCGATGGGTTGGGAGACGGTCTGCCACCGGCTCAGCACGTTGCAGCGGCCCCGGGCCCGGGGCGTGCCGTTCTCGTTCGTCCGGGTCGACCGGGCCGGCAACATGTCGAAACGCCAGTCGGCCACCGGTTTCCCGTTCTCCCGCACCGGCGGCACCTGTCCGCTGTGGAACGTCTACGAGGCGTTCAGCTCGCCCGGACGGGTGGTCACGCAGGTCGCCGCCATGCCGGACGGCCAGCGCTACCTCTGGATCGCCCGCACGATCACCCGCCACCACGGCGGCTACGGCCAACCGGGCAAGGTCTACGCGATCGGGTTGGGGTGCGAGATCCGGCACGCCGGCCGGCTGGTCTACTCGGCCGGGATGGACCTGCACGCCGCCGAGGCCGCGACGCCGATCGGGCCGGGCTGCAAGACCTGCGAGCGGATGAGCTGCCCCCAGCGGGCCGCACCGCCGATCAGCCGGCGACTCGACTTGGACGAGAACCGCAGCACCTTCATCCCGTACCCGCTCAAGGACTGAACCGGACGGCGACCAGGCGGACGGGGTCGTGCTCCGGCCCCGCCCGCCGACCGGCCGTCAGGCGGTGTAGAGGAGCTTCACGCCGCCCAGCGTCAGGGCGGAGACGGTGGAACCGCGTACGCCGGAGTTCAGGTTGCGCCAGCCGTTGTCGCTGGCCGCCTCGTGCACCACACCGCCGGCCACCGTGTAGACGTGCTTCACGCCGTTCACGTTGATCGCCGCCAACGCCGAACCACTCACCCCCGAGATCCCCGAATTCAGATTCCGCCAACCGGTGTTGCTGGCCGCCTCGTGCACCCAACCACCGATCACGGTGTAGACGTGCTTCACGCCGTTCACGTTGATCGCCGCCAACGCCGAACCACTCACCCCGGAAATCCCCGAATTCAGATTCCGCCAACCATTCGCACTCGACGCCTCATGCACCACACCACCGACCACCGTGTAAACGTACTTCACCCCGCTGACGCTGATCGCCGCCAACGCCGAACCACTCACCCCCGAGATCCCCGAATTCAGATTCCGCCAACCATTCGCACTCGACGCCTCATGCACCACACCACCGACCACCGTGTAAACGTACTTCACCCCATTCACGGCGATCGCCGCCAACGCCGAGTTGCTCACTCCGGAGATGCCGGTCCAGAGGTTGCGCCAACCGGTGTTGCTGGCCGCCTCGTACACCCGGCCGTCCTGCACGGTGTAGACGATCTTGACGCCGTTCAGCTCGATCGCGGCGGTGGCCGAGCCGACGACCGGGCCGGCCGCGCCGCTGACCGGAAGCGCCCGCCAGCCGGCGTTGCTGGCCGCCTCCCACACCTGCCGGGCCGCCGAACCGCAGTTGTTGCTGACCACGCTTCGTGGTGCCGAGACGGGCCCGGAAACGTAGAGCGGGCCGGTGTGCGGACTCCCGTCCGAGGTGATGCCGGACGGGACACCGTTGAACCACGCCTCGCTCCTCACCCCGTCCCGGAGCTGCTCGTAGTGCAGGTGCGGGCCGGTGGAGTTGCCGGTGCTGCCGACCCGGCCGATCTGCTGCCCGGTGGCGACCCACTGGCCGGCACGGACCGGCGGGGTCTCGATCATGTGCATGTAGGACGTCCGCCAGCCGCCACCGTGGTCGATGACGACGTACCAGCCCCCGCCGTTGCCCCAGCCGGAGAAGACCACCGTGCCGCTGGCGGAGGCGAGGATCGGCCGGCCGCTGGAGGCGCCACCGTTCCAGGTCATGTCGATGTCGTAGTCGTCGTGGCCGTAGTAGGTGGCCAACCGCCACGACTCCCCGCAGGGGAACGGCAGCTGGAAGTCCGGCCGAGGGCCGGCCGCCTGGGCCGGCGTGACGAGCGCGGCCGGGCCGACCGCGGGCACCACCGGGACCGCGACGGCGGCGAGCGCCAGGCCCGCCACCGCGAGGACACGGGAAACGATGCTCCTCATGGAGCTCCCTTCCGGGCTGATCAGAGATCGAGACAGGTGACGACCATACCGCCGGACGATCACCGTCGATATCGACGACGATCCCGACGCCCCCCGACCGTTGACCATGACGCATCCACTGCTGTACATATAGGTCGCCCTTGGTGCCGTCTCGCCGCAGGGTCTCCGACGGACGCCCGTGTGGCGCTCGACGCGAGGAGGGATGGCAGTCAATGGCAACGGATGACGCCCAGCCCGGGTGGGGCGACGACGGTCGCCCGCCGACCGTGGGCCGCCGGGAGTTGCTGCTCGGGACGGCGGCGGTGGCCGGAGGCGCCGCATTCGGCGGTCTGCTCCCGGCGGGTCCCGCACTGGCGGCACCGGTGATCTACAACCCGTTCAGCGGCTACCGGATCACGGACGGCTGGCAGGAGCACCTCGACCGCGGTTCGGCCGGGGGCATCGACTTCGCGATGCCGGTCGGCACGAACCTGCCGGCCTGCGGAGCCGGGACGATCTCGAACATCCCGAACAACGGCACCGGCGGCCACACCGTCACGATCCACCACGCGGACGGATACCGCAGCCAGTACATGCACCTGTCGCAGTTCCTGCTCGCCAACGGCGCCTCGGTGACGTCGGGGGCCATCGTCGGCAGGTCCGGCGGCGCGGCCGGCGCTCCCGGCTCCGGCTCCTCCACCGGTCCGCACCTGCACTGGCACATGATCGATCCGGCGGGTCGCCGGATCAACCCGCTGACCTACGTCAACCCGACGAATCCGCCGCCGTTCAACCCCTGGAAGGACACCATGAGGCTGATCCAGTCCACGAACCGGGGCATCGCCCTGGTCGGCCCCGGCTACTTCCGGCAGTTGACCACCAACGAGGAGGTGCACGCCGCGGTGGCGCTGGTGGGCAGCCCCCTGGTCGGCAACGACCGGCAGTTCGACCTGTGGCGCAGCATCGCCTACGACGGCCAGGTCAAGGCCCCGTCCTGAGCACGGCACCGCCGGCACCGAGGTCCGACGCGGCGTGCCGCCGCGCACGCCGGCGAAGCCTTTCCGGCGAGGTCGGGGTGGTTGTCGTCGATGCCGCTGTCGAGCACCGCGACCTTCACCCCGGTGCCGTCGTATCCGGCGGCCCAGGCGGTCGGCGTCCCGATCATCCGCACGTTGGTGTCCAGCTCGGACTCGCGGACGCCGTCCGCCCAGATCTTGACGGCGTCTCCCCAGCTCAGCCTCATGATCTGGGGAGTCGCTTGTGAATTCACCATGCGTGGGAGCGCGTCTTCCGCACGAGGTTCCGCCGGTCGTTCTGCCGGGACGCCGGGCCGTGGTCGTGCTGCGGTCGGGGCGCCGCGCCGCTGCCGATCGGCTAGCGTGTGCGCCGTGCCCGGAAGGCTCCGACCCGAGCCGCTCCGGCGACGAGACGGTACCCGGCGAGCTGACGGGAAAGAGGGCCACGTGGCGAAGACGGTCGTACTCGACGACGACCCCACCGGCACCCAGTCGGCCAGCGGGGTCCGCGTGCTGCTGCGCTGGGACGCCGACCGGCTGACCGAGACGCTGCGCGCCGTGGACGCGGTCTACCTGCAGACCAACTCCCGGGCGGTCGACGCGGCGACCGCCGTGGCGCTGTGCCGGCGGATCCGCGCCGAGACCGAGACCGCCTCCGCCGCCCTCGGCGAGCGGGTCGACGTGGTGCTGCGCGGCGACTCGACGCTGCGCGGGCACGTCTTCACCGAGACCGACGTCTTCACCGGCGACGACACGCCGATCCTGTTCCTGCCGGCGTTCCCGGCGGGTGGGCGGACCACCCTCGACGGGACGCACTACGTGCTGGTCGACGGCGAGCGGATCCCCGCGCACCGGACGGAGTACGCGGCCGACCCGGTCTTCCCGTTCCACCACGGTGACCTCGTCGGCTACGTGCGGGAGATCGGTGCCCGAAAGGCCGTGTCGGTGCCGGTCGACCAGCTGCGGGCCTCGCGGGGCGCGGCGGTGACGGCGGCCCTGCTGGCGTCACCCGGCCGGGAGGTGGTGGCCCCGGACGCCGAGACCGACACCGACATCGACCTGGTCCACCGGGGACTGCGCGCGGCGCGGGAGCAGGGCCGGTCCGTGGTGGTCCGCTGCGCGGCGCCGCTCGCCGCCCGGTGTGCCGGCGCGGTCAGCACCGGTCTGCTGCCCCGGCCGGTGCACGGCGGCCGGGGGCCGGTCCTGGTCGTCTGTGGCTCGCACACCTCGGGGGCGACCGCCCAACTGGCCGAACTGTGCCGACGCCGGGGCGTCGCCCCGCTGACCGTCGACACCGAGGCCGCGCTGCGCGACCCGGTGGCGGCGGGGCGGGCCGTCGTCGCGGCGGCCGGACGGGCCTTGACCACGGACGGCATCGCAGTGGTCGGCTCCGAGCGGGTGCGCCGCAGCCATCACGACACGCTGGCGCACGGCGAAGCCGTGATGACCGCGTTGACGACGGTGGTCCGCGAGCTGTCCGGCACCGCACGCGTGGTGGTGACCAAGGGCGGGATCACCTCGGCCGAGGTGCTCGGCACGGGTCTCGGCGCGGACGCCGCGACCGTACGCGGGCAGGTGCTCCCCGGCGTGTCGGTCTGGGACCTGGACCGCACGGTGACCGCGGCGACCTGCGTGATCGTGCCGGGCAACGTCGGTGCGCCGGACACCCTGGCGGAAATCGTCGAGGCGATCTGAGGGGTACGGCGGGGCGAGGTGGTCCGGCCCCCGTCAGCCGCCGGCCGGCGTCGACCGCCCCTCGGGCGTCCCGGCCGGGGCACCGAGCCGCTCCACCGGCGACCGGACAGCGGCGGGGCCGGCCTGGCGGGGGATCCGGGTGAACAGCGCGTCCACGGCGGCCGACACCAGCGCGTGCCCCTCGGGGGTGACCAGCCACGGGGCCGGTCCGTCCACGCTGAGGAAGACGCCGATCCGGCGCGCGGGTGCGGGCGACCCGTCGGCCAGCTCGGCGCCGGCCGCGTAGTGGAAGAGGGCGGCCCGGTCCTCGTCCGTCACCCGGGCCACCACCCTGGCCTGCGGCCCGATCTCGGCGACGGTGAGTTTCCCGGGACCACGGTAGACCGGTACGTGGCCGTGGAACCCGGCGGCGACCGGGTCGTCCGGCGCCACGATCCGGATCTTGTCGTGCAGCAGCAGGACGGCGCTGCCGCGGGCGAGCCCGAGCGGGACGAGCCCGTGCCAGGCCAGCAGCGGCACCCCGACGCGCGCCACGGCGTCGATCGCGTCGCCGTCGGCGCCCCGGGTGACGACCACCGCCACGGCCTGATCGAGGTCGGCGACCGACGGCGTGCCGACCGGACGCACCCGGTACCCGTGCCGCTCGCACAGCCCGGCGACGACCTGGTCACCGGCGGTGGGTCGGTCGCCGGTGACCAGCAGGACGTACGGCCTCGCGTCGGTGCCGGCCGGGGCGGGGGCCGTCCGGCGCAGCACCTCCCGCACGAAGGGCGGGATCACCGGGCGCAGCAGGTTGGCGTGGTGGCTCTCGGCTTCCGCCAGCGCCAGGCCGGCCTCCTCCCGCAGCGCCTCGATCCGCTGGTCGGACGCGGTCGGGGTGGCCGTCGGGCGCCCGGTGGTCGAACCTCCCTCGGCGAGGAGGTCCGACGTCGCGCTGCGGAGCAGGCGTACGGCGGCGAGGCCGGCCCGCGCGCCGGACGCTCCGGCCGTCAGCCACGGCCGCAGGGCCGTGACCAGCGGCTCCGGCTCGGCCGCCGCCGCGCAGCCCCGGGCCAGTTCGTCCAGCCGGGTGGTCAGCACGTCCAGGGCTGCCGGCGACCCGGCGAGGGCGTCGTCCATCGCCTGGAGCAGTTCGGGATCCTGTGCCGCGCTCGGCGGCCAGGCGCTACAGGCCCGGACCAGGGGTTCCAGGTGGCCCGCCCCGGCTCCGGCGACGGTGGCCAGCGCCCGTCGGGCCGATACCGCCGGGTCGTACCGGCCCGGGTCGCGCGCCCAGTCGGCGACGGACGCGAGCGGGATGCGCGACGGCACGGCCTGCACCATCGGGTTGGCGAGGACCCCGACCAGGGCGGAGCCGGCCAGGTCCGTCGCCCGGCCGGTGAGCGGGCCGAGGAAGAGCCGGCTCGGCTCGTAGTCGTTGACGGGGTAGTTGTCCCAGAGCACGAGGGGACGCCGGTAGCTGGCCGCCGCCCGGTCGACGTCCTCCCGGGTGATCGCGCCGACCACGATGTCGGGCCCGGTCCAGGCGACGACGACCTCCGGCGGGGCGGTTTCCGCGAACTGCTGCCGGTAGGCGGAGGTGTCGGTGCCGGCGTAGTCGGTCGGGCAGACGAGCAGCGGCTCCCGGATGCCCCGGGGTGTGAGGACGTCGGCGACGAACCGGGTGCACGCCTCGCCGTGCGCCGCGCCCGCGCCGGGCCAGCGGTCCCGCTCCTCCGGCCGGCTCAGCTCGGTCGGCACGTCGTCGAAGAACAGCGCGAACGACTCGACTCCGGCGTCCCACAGGGCAGCGGTCTTCGCGGCCAGTGCCCGGTGGTCCGCGTCGTCGGCGAACCGCATGGTGAGCCCGGGGCTGATCGCGTAGACGAAGCGGATGTCGAGCGAGCGGGCGCGTTCGGCCAGTGCGGCGAGCTGGCGGAGTTCGTCGGCCGGGTACGTGTCCCGCCAGCGCGCCCGGTGGTAGGGGTCGTTCTTCGGCGCGTAGACGTAGGTGTTGAGGCCGACGAGGGCGGAGAACTCCAGGTGGGCCAAGCGCTCCGCGGGTGACCAGGGCGGGCCGTAGAAACCCTCGACGGTGCCCCGCAGCGGCAGTGCCGCACCGCGGCCGGCGGGAGAGGCGGACGGTGGGGCGGCGGACATGTGGGAACGTTATCAGAGCGGCCCACGGCAGGCGCCCCGGCGGGTTTGCGCCCGACTCCCCGCGAGCGCAGACTGTGCCCCGGGGCACGTGGCCGCCGATCACGCGAAATGCGCTTTCCGGAGCCGGTGCGCGGGACACTGGTGGGCGTGACCGACGCAGGACCGACGCGACCGAGGCGGACAGGTGATCAGGTGAGGAGCGGGCTGGCGGCGCCCGAGGGGTTCGATCCGGCCCGGCGGCCGACCATCCGGGAGGTCGCCGACGCGGCCGGGGTGTCCCGGTCGACCGTGTCCCGGGCGTTGACCGGTCGCGGCTACGTGGCGCCGATGGTCCGGGACCGGGTCCGAGAGGTCGCCCGCGAACTGGGCTACGTGCCCGACGCGACCGCCCGGCACCTCCGCCAGCAGGCCAGCCAGTCGATCGGTGTGCTGGTCTCGGACCTGAACAACCCCTTCTACGCCGGGCTCGCCGCCGGCATCAGCCAGCAGGCACGCGACCGGCGGTACACGATGATGCTCGCCGACGGCGGTGGCTCCCCGGAGGTGGAGGCGGAGGTGGCCGAGGCGTTCGTGGCGCTCCGGGTCGCCGGGGTCCTCGTCACACCCGTCTCGGCGGGGGTCAGCACCTACCTGATTCGGCAGCAGATCCCGGTGGTGGAGGTGGACCGGCGCTTCGCCGCCGGCGCCTGTGACGCGGTCATGGTGGACAACGAGAGCGCGGCCCAGAACGTCACCGCCCGACTCCTGGAGCTCGGCCACCGCCGGATAGCGCTGGTCATCGACGAGATGCACTGGACCACCGGCCAGAACCGGCTCGCCGGTTACCGGGCGGCCTTCGCCGCCGCCGGGGTGCCGGCCGACGACTCGCTCGTGGTGCGCGCCGGGTGGGACGTCGAGGCCGCCCGCAAGGAGGCCCACGTCCTGCTCGGGCGGGCCGAGCCGCCGACGGCGATCTTCGCGGCCAACAACGTCCTGGCGGAGGCCGTCTGGCGGGCCGCCGCCGAGCTGGGTCTGTCGATTCCGGACCAGCTCAGCCTGGTGGCCTTCGACGACGTTCCGTGGATGAGCCTGGTCCGGCCCGGCGTGACCGCGGTGGCCCAGGACCCGGTCGCCCTCGGCGAGGCGGCCGTCACCCAGCTCTTCGAGCGCATCCGGTCGCCGCTCGCGCCGGCGCGGACGGTGCTGCTCTCGGCGACGGTGACCTCGCGGGGGTCCACGGCCCCGCCACCCCAGCCGGCGCACTGACCCGGGGAACCCCCGCGTCCGGGTGCCCCGTCCGCAAGGGACCGAAGCTACCCGACGGGCGTCATCCTGACCAGACCGTTGACTCTCCGCGTCGCATGACATAGACATGCGCCCACATGATTCGCCGTGTGGCCACGATCCCACATCGAGGTCCCCGACACCCCTCGCGGAGTTTCCGGATGCACCGGTCGCTGTCCAGCCTGACCCAACGGATCGAACGCGCGCTCGACGAACGGCTCGTCCCGGCGATCTACCGGGACGTCGAACCGGTACACGTCGAGGCGGCGCACCTGCCCGGCGAGCCGATACCGGCCCGCGAGGGGCTGACGCTGGCGTACCAGCCGTTCACGGTGGGCCAGCCGTGGGGGCCGGCCTGGAGCACCACCTGGTTCCGCTTCACCGGCGAGGTGCCGGAGCGGATGCGCGGCGGTCGGGTCGAACTCCTCGTGGACCTCGGCTTCGAGAAGGCCGGGCCGGGGTTCCGGTCCGAGGGGCTGGCGTACACGGCGGACGGCACCCCGATCAAGGGCATCGAGCCCCGCACGGCCTACGTGCCGGTCGCACGGCCGGCCGCCGGGGGCGAGCGGGTCGAGGTGTACGTCGAAGCCGCCGCCAATCCCCGCTTCACCGGGGTGGTCACCCCGCTCGGGGACCGGGAGACGGCTCCCGACCTGCCGCTCTACCGGCTCGACCGGGCAGAGCTCGCGGTCCTCGACGAGGAGGTGCACGCGCTCGTCCTGGACGTCAAGGTGCTGCACGAACTGGCCCTCACCCTGGCCGAGACGGACCCGCGCCGGCACCAGATCCACCGCGCCCTCGAACTGATGCTCGACGACCTCGACGTCGCCGACGTCTCCGGCGGGGCCGCCGCCGCGCGCTCCCGGCTGGCCGGTGTGCTCGCTGCCCCCGCCGTGCCGAGCGCCCACCAGGTCTACGCCGTCGGTCACGCCCACATCGACTCCGCCTGGCTCTGGCCGGTCCGCGAGACCATCCGCAAGTGCTCGCGGACGTTCTCCAACGTGGTGGCGCTCGCCGACGAGTACCCGGATCTGGTCTTCGCCTGTTCCTCCGCCCAGCAGTACGCGTGGACGCGTCAGCACCACCCCCAGGTCTACCGCCGGGTGGCCGAGAAGGTGGCGAGTGGACAGTTTGTCCCGGTAGGCGGGATGTGGGTGGAGTCGGACACCAACATGCCGGGTGGCGAGGCCATGGTGCGCCAGTTCACCCAGGGCAAGCGCTTCTTCGCCGCCGAGTTCGGCGTCGAGCCCCGGGAGGTCTGGCTCCCCGACTCGTTCGGATACTCCGCGGCGCTGCCCCAGCTCGCCCGGCTGGCCGGCTTCCGCTGGTTCCTCAGTCAGAAGATGTCCTGGAACCAGACGAACCGGTTCCCGCACCACACGTTCTGGTGGGAGGGCATCGACGGCAGCCGGGTCTTCACCCACTTCCCACCGGCCGACACCTACAGCTCCGAGCTGTCCGGGCGGGAACTGGCGTACGGGGTGAGCAACTTCGCCGAGCACGGACGGTCCACCCGCTCCCTGCTGCCGTTCGGCTACGGCGACGGCGGGGGCGGCCCGACCCGGGAGATGCTGGAGACCGCCCGTCGGGTCGCCGACCTGGAGGGATCGCCCCGGGTCCGCGTCCGGCCTCCCGCCGAGTTCTTCGCCGAGGCGGAACGCGAGTACCCGGACGCGCCGGTGTGGAGCGGCGAAATGTACCTCGAGTTCCACCGTGGCACCTACACCAGCCAGTCCGCCATGAAGCGCGGCAACCGGCGGACCGAGCACCTGCTCCGCGAGGCCGAGTTGTGGTGCGCGACGGCGGCGCTGCGCGCCGGACACCCGTACCCGTACGAGGAGCTCGACGCGATCTGGCAGGACACCCTGCTGCTCCAGTTCCACGACATCCTGCCCGGCAGTTCGATCGCCTGGGTGCACCGCGAGGCGCGGCAGACGTACGCGCGGCTGGCCGAGCGCCTGGAGGCGCTCATCGGGCCGGCGCTGACCGCGCTGACCGGCCCCGGGACGGTGCCGTTGGCCGGCAACGCCGCACCCCACGACCACGCCGGGGTGCCGGCCCTCGGGCTGGCCGTCCCCGAGGCGGCCGAGGCGCCCGAGGTGTCGGTGCGGACCGGACCGGACGGCACGGTGCTGGACAACGGCCTGCTCCGGGTGACCGTCGGCGCGGACGGGACGGTGTCGGCGATCCGCGACCTGGTCGCCGACCGGGAGGTGCTCCGCGCGGGCGCGGCGGCCAACGTCCTCCAGCTGCATCCGGACACGCCGAACCGGTTCGACGCGTGGGACGTCGACGAGTTCTACCGCAACCGGCGTCAGGACCTGACCGGCGTCACCGAGCTGGTGGTCGAGACGGACGACCCCCGGCAGGCCCGGGTCCGGGTGACCCGCCGCGACGGGGACTCGGAGTACGTGCAGACCGTCTCGCTGGCGGCCGGCGAGCGGGTGCTGCGGTTCTCCGCCGACGTCGACTGGCAGCAGCGGGAGACGTTGCTCAAGGTGGCCTTCCCCATCGACGTGCACGCCGCGCACTCCAGTTCGGAGATCCAGTTCGGTCACCTCCAGCGGCCGACCCACACCAACACCTCGTGGGACGCGGCGAAGTTCGAGATCTGCGCCCACCGCTGGCTGCACGTCGGCGAACCCGGGTACGGCGTGGCGCTGGTCAACGACGGCACGTACGGCCACGACGTCACCCGCGACCCACCCGGGGACGGCCTGGGGGCGCGGGGCACCACCGTGCGGCTCTCGCTGCTGCGCGGTCCGCGCTACCCCGACCCGGACACCGACCGGGGCACCCACCGTTTCGGGTACGCGCTGGTCTGTGGCGCGGAGATCCTGGACGCGGTCCGCGAGGGCTACCGGATCAACCTGCCGGCCCGCCGACACACCGGCGCGGCTCCGGTCACCCCGCTGGTCGAGGTGTCGAACCCGGCTGTCGTGGTCGAGTCGGTGAAGCTGGCCGACGACCGCTCCGGCGACGTGGTCGTCCGGCTGTACGAGGCGCTCGGCGGACGTGCCCACGCCCGGCTGACCGCGTCGTTCGACCTCGCCCGGGTCGACGTCTGCGACCTGCTCGAACGGTCCGACGCCGAGATCGCGGCGCTGGCCCCGATCTCGGCCGAGGGTAGTGCCGTCGACCTCACGTTGACGCCGTTCCAGGTGGTGACGCTCCGGCTCACGCCGACCGGTCGCTGAGCCCGGCCGGGGCGGGGGATCCTCTCCCCCGCCCCGGTCACCGGCTCTCCGGCCCGTCCGCTCGACGCCCCGCCGCTTTCGCCCTCCGGCGCGTCTCCCCGACGTCGTCCTGCGCCGCTACCGCGCGGGGTCACCGGCCGGCCGGATCGCCGGGTCGGCCGCTTCGGCGCGGCGCAGGACGACGTCGGCGACGCCGTACCCGTCCACCCGCACGGAACCGCCTCCGATCACCCCCGGGCCGTCCCAGTCGACGGCCGCGTCCACCGGTTCGGCACCGACGTTGCGCAGGCGCACCCGCACCGCCCCGTCGCCCGTGGGCCGCACCTCGGCGAGCAGCCGGTCCGCCGGCTCCACCCGCAGTCCGCCGGTCCGGGTGACCGGGCCGTCGTACTGTCGCGCCTGGAGCGGTTCGAGCAGGTCACGGCCGTGGAGCCGGACCCGTTCCCGGGTCACCGGTGAACCGCTGGCGGCGAACCGGTAGCGGTAGCGCCAGGTCCCGTCCTGGGTGGCCTGGAAGTTGGTGAAGTGCAGGTTGTTCATCAGCCAGCTGTTCACGTGTCCGCCGGTCGTGCTCAGGGTGCGCGCCCACCGGCCGGTGTGGAAGCCGCCGACCTGCACCAACGGCGCGTCGAAGCTGCCCCAGAGGACGCCGTGCCGGGCGTTGGTCACGCCGAGGGCGTGTTGGACGGAGTACCAGTCCCGGCTGGTGTCGGGGAGTTGTTCCGTGCCGGCGGCGTACACCGCACCGGCGGTCTCCAGGAGGAACTCCGGGTCCGGTACGTCGAACGGGAACGCCACGAAGACGCTCTCCGGCTCGTGGCGGACCGGTTTGACGAGGTGCACGTCGAGATCCACCACATCCACCTCGCGGTAGATCGTCAGGGTGACCGTGGCCGGCGGAAGACCGGACGGCGTGACCTGCCAGGTGATCGTGGCCAGGTCGTCCGACTCGGCGATCTCGGGCTCCCCCTCCCCCACGGCGACGAGCCGGTCGAAGTCCGGACCGGGGTTGTCGGGGTGGAAGTCCTTCGGTGACCGGGTCACCATCGGGTGGTCGCACCCCGGAGGAATCCGCTCGAGGACGATCGCGCCCAGTCCGTGCCCGACGGTCGGGTCGACCAGTTCCCGGCCGTCACGGAGGTCGACCAGGGACACCACGCCGCCCCGGGTCGGGTCCACCACGGCCCGGTAGACGCCTTTGGTGACCTCCCGGCCGGGTCGGGGTTCCGGCAGCGGCGCGGGCACCGGCAGCAGGGCCGTCCCGAAGGCCGGTGCCCGGGCGACGAGGCGGGTCCGCCGGACCCGGTCGACCTCGACGTCGAGGGGTTCGACCCGGTCCCGCGCGGTGGGGTTGACCACCAGGATCCCCTCGCGCGGACCGGGTCCCCCGGCCTCGGCCGGTCCGCTCGCCGCGAGCCGGAACATGCCCTCGATCGCCAGGTCCCGGGCCAGGTCGTAGGCCTGGTAGGCGAAGCCGGCCTTGGCGTTCCAGTGGGAGTGGTTGAACGTCGAGTTCGGCTTCGCGTACGTCTCCCAGGAGCCCCAGGTGTGCTCGCCGAAGAGCAACAGGTCCTCGTCGACCCGGGCCAGGTCCGCGACGATCTCGGGTTCCTCGCGCAGGCGGACCGGGCCGCGCCGGTAGCCGAGGACCTGCGCGAGGGCCGGGCTGCCGTCGCCGCGCAGCAGGGCCAGCCCGAGGCTGGTCTGGGCCGCGCGGGCGAAGGACCGCGCCTCCCGGTAGACGGCCACCTCGCGGGCGGTGGAGCCGTGACCGTGCGCCCACCAGTCCGACCACTCTCCCCGGACGACCGGGACGTCCGCCGCCCTGGCCTGCGGCTCCAGCAGGTCGAGGGCCTCGTCCACGGTCGCGGTCCGCATCGGCGGGTTCCCGGGTGTCGCGTTCCAGTGCCGCACCACGTCCAGGAACAGCGGGGTCGGCCAGCGGTTGTCGTTGGCCGCGTGGACCACCGCGATGTCGTAGGGGTAGTCCGGGCGGGCCGCCAACCGCTCGACGAAGGACGCGACGTGCCGCTCGGCGGCGACGACGTCGCCGTCGATGATCCCCCACTGCTCGCCGAAGCCGTAGTGGGTGGAGAGCCACACGAAGATCCGGCCTCCGCCGGGCCCCTCCCACCAGAATCCGGTCGGCTGTTCGTACGGCGCCCGGCCATGGTCCGGGTTGAGCGCCATCACCAGCCGGGACAGCCCGGCCCGGCGCATGGCGTCGACCGTGCCCCAGGCGATGCCGTTGACGTCGCCGTGCTGTTGCGTCCGCACCGGGATGCCGGCCGCCCGGAGGGCGTCGAGCGCGTCGTACGCCGCGTCGAACTCCGCGTCCGACGGCAGCTGGGTCATGTTGAGGTAGCCACCGGTCACCGCGACGCGGCCCTCGGCGACGAACCGGCGCAGCCGATCCACCTCGGACGTCTCGGCGTCGGCGAGGAAGCGCAGGACCGGGCGCGCCACCTCGAACGTCCACCGGAACCGGGCGGGGTCCGGCCCGGACTCAGCCTCGCAGAGACGCAGCACCTCGGTCACGATGTGTCGATGCTGACCGTCCACGATGCGGGGGCTGTTGGTGTAGCCGACGTCGTGGTGGGTGTGCCCGACGAGGAGGATCTGGCGGATGGGCGGCATTCAAGGCCCCTTGGGTGTGGTAACGATGTCATACCGATCCAACTCGACGTTCGTCAGTACGGCAAGCCCAGGGGCAGGATCCGAGCTGCACACGTAGCCATCGACACTGGTCCGATCTTGTGCCCGGCGTCACATTCCGATACGGTCCGGCCTGGTGTGGATCATGTCCGCCCCGGGCAACTACGGCCCGCTACCGGGACACCCACCTACCCCCACCTCGCCACCTCGAGGGTCGGTTCTTCGCCGAACCCGTATGCCATGTGAAGGGACCTCGATGACAATGAGGCGATCGGCCTTCATTGCCGCAGGCATCGCCGCCGTCCTGGCTGCCACCACCGCCTGTGGATCGTCCGACGACGACACCGGCGCCACCGGCGCCGCGGCCTTCGACGCCAAGCCCACCGGCACCCTGAACGCCTGGGGCTTCAACAACGCCGACGACGTCGGCAAGGCCCGGATGGCGTACGCCGCGAAGCAACTCGACGGCGTCACGATCGAGATGGACGAGACCGGGTTCGACGCGCAGAAGTTCACCACCCGGCTGGCCGGTGGCAACGTCCCCGACGTCGTCCAGATGGACCGCCAGTACGTGGCGACCTACGCCGCCCAGGGCGTCATCATGCCGCTGGACAAGTGCTACACCACCCACCAGGTCACGCCCCGGGAGCGCTTCTACCCCTTCGTGGTCGACGACGTGTCGTACAAGAACCAGGTCTGGGCGGTTCCGCAGTTCTACCAGCCGACCGCCATCCTGCTGAACAAGACCGTGATGGACGCCGCCGGTGTGCCGGAGACCGACATCGACACGTCCAACCCGGACAAGCTCCTCGGCGCGATCGCCAAGATGTACAAGGCCAACGGTGACGTGCCGGCGACGCTCGGCTTCAACCCGCAGGCGACCGGCCAGGCCGAGCTGTGGGTGGTCGGCATGGGCGGCAAGCTGAGCGGCGAGAACGGGGTGCCCACCCTCGACGACCCGGCCAACGTCTACGCCCTGGAACTGCTCAAGCGGATCACCGACGCGCAGGGCGGGTTCGCCAAGTACAAGAGCTTCACCGACTCGTTCGACACCTTCGGGGAGAAGAACCAGTTCGTGCAGAACCAGGTCGGCGCGGAAGTCGACGCCCAGTGGTACCCGAACGTCCTCTCGCCGTACAAGGACAAGATCAAGCTGGGTGCGGTGCCGTTCAAGGACAAGACCGGCAACCCGGTCTCGATGGCCGGTGGTTCGGCGTTCGTGGTCCCCACCAAGGCCAAGAACCCCAGCGCCGGGTGCAAGTGGGCGCTGGCGCTGACCGAGGAGGGCTCCTGGATGGCCGCCGCCGAGGCGCGGGCCGCGACGGTCAAGGAGAAGAACTCCATCAACACCGGCCTGTTCACCGGCTCCCCGGCCGCCGACAAGTCCATCCGGGAGAAGTACGTCACGCCCAGCGGCAACGAGGGCTTCGACAAGGTGATCAGCACCTACTACGACGTGGTGGGCACCGGTAAGAGCTACGGCTCGTCCCCGGCCGGCCAGCAGATCAAGCAGGAACTGCTGAACGCGATCACCGCGGCGCTGCTCGGCGACAAGCCGCCGCAGAAGGCGCTCGCCGACGCGCAGAGCGCGGCGATGCAGGCGTACAAGACCGTCACCGGCGGCTGACGCTTCCGGAACACGAGGGTGTGGCGGGTCCGGCACGACGGGCCCGCCACACCCCGTCGCGGGCACCCGCGCACCACCCGGGCCGGCCCGAACCGGCACATCACGGAGGCGTTCGATGACAGACAACACTCTCGCGTCGCCCGAGTCCGGCACCCGTCCGCCCGGATCGACGCGACCCGCCAGGAGGCGCAGGTTCAACCGCCGGGAGGCGGTGGCCGGTTACCTCTTCATCTCACCCTGGATCGTCGGCTTTCTCATCTTCACCGCCGGGCCGATGATCTACAGCCTGGTCATCTCGTTCAGCCACTACAACCTGGCGACGAACGTCGTCCGGCCGGCCGGGACCAGCAACTACGAGGCGCTGCTGGAGAACCCCCGGGTGGCGTCCTCGCTGGGCAACACCCTCTTCTACGCGCTGCTGGCGGTGCCCCTGGAGATCGCCTTCGCGCTCCTGCTGGCCGGACTGCTGAACCGGGTGGGGCGCGGGTCGGGGTTCTTCCGGACGGTCTACTACCTGCCGAAGATGACGCCGACCGTCGCCACCGCGTCGATCTTCCTGCTGCTGCTCAACGGGAACACCGGAGCGATCAACGAGGGCCTCCGCGTGGTCGGGATCTCCGGCCCGCAGTGGCTGGTGGACCCGGACTGGGTGAAGCCCTCCATCGTGCTGATGGCGCTCTGGGGCGTCAGCGGCACCATGGTCATCTTCCTGGCGGCGCTGAAGAACGTCCCCCGGGAACTCTACGAGGTGGCCTCGCTGGACGGCGCCGGCCCGGTCCGCCGGTTCTTCTCGATCACCCTGCCGATGATCTCCGGGGCGATGTTCTTCAACGTCATCATCCTGACGATCGCCGCCTTCCAGGTCTTCGACCAGGCCTACCTGCTGTTCTGGCGGGACCAGTCCAACCCCGCTCCGGAGGCGTCGCTCTTCTACGCGGTCTACCTCTTCCAGGAGGCCTTCCGGCAGTTCAACTTCGGCTTCGCCGCCGCCATGGCCTGGCTGCTCTTCGTCATCCTCATGATCCTGACGTTCATCCAGGTCAGGGTCGGTAACCGCTTCGTGTACTACGAGGGAGGCCGCTGATGGCCATCGTCGGTCCGGGGACCGCCCCGACGTCCGCGCTGGGCCCCGCCGCACCCCCGGTGGACCGGACGCCGGAGGAGCGACGCCCGACGAGGTGGACCGTCGGCCGGATCCTGCTGACGACCGTCCTGGTCGGCTTCGCCGCGCTCTTCCTGTATCCGCTGGTCTGGCTCATCGCGGCCAGCCTCAAGCCGGCCAGCCAGGTCTTCGACAACTCCCTGATCCCGGAGACCTGGAAGTGGGGCAACTACGTCCAGGTCTGGGCCGAGCTGCCGCTGCTGAGCTGGATGTTCAACAGCGTGTCGATCGCTCTGCTCGCGGCGGCGGCGGTCTCCGTCTCCAGCTCGCTGGTGGCGTTCGGGTTCGCCTACTTCCGGTTCCCCGGCCGCAACATCCTGTTCGGGCTCGTCCTCGGGACGATGATGCTGCCGGGCTCGGTCACGATGATCCCGACCTACCTGATCTGGAAGGAGACCGGTCTCCTCGGCACCTGGGTGCCGCTGTTCGGGGTCAACCTGTTCGGCTCCGCCTTCTACATCTTCCTGCAACGGCAGTTCTACCTGAGCCTGCCCCGGGAGCTGTTCGAGGCGGCCCGGATCGACGGGGCGAGCTACTGGCAGCTGTTCTGGCGCATCGCCATGCCGCTGTCGATCCCGTCCTTCATCATCGTGTTCCTCTTCGAGTTCCAGGCCGCCTGGAACAACTTCCAGGGCGCGTTGATCTACCTCAACGGCGAGTCGGTCGAGGACTTCACCGCCCCGCTGGGCATCGCGTACGCGATGACCAAGTACAGCCCGAGCGCCGGCGGACAGGGCGACTACCAGTACGTCATGGTCGCCTCGCTGCTCGTCACCCTGCCCATGCTGCTGCTGTTCAGCTTCGGCCAGCGGTACTTCATCGAAGGTGTGGCCACCCAGGGGCGCAAGGGATGACATCAGGGCGGCGGATGGTCCGCACACGCAATCGGCGACTCGGCCAGTTCCACTGATCGATGTATTGTGGAATCGTTTCCACATGCGTCTGACTGACAGCGTGCGGGTCTACCACGACACCTGCAACGTCTACCTGCTCGTCAGCGGTCCGGACGCGGTCGCGATCGACTTCGGGTCGGGCCGCGTCCTGGACCATCTGGCCGACTTCGGCGTCGAGCGCATCACCGACGTCCTGATGACCCACCACCACCGTGACCAGGGCCAGGGGCTGGCCCGCGCCGCCGCCGCCGGCATCCGCATCTGGGTGCCCTCCTCGGAGCGGGACCTGTTCGCCGACGTCGGCACGCACTGGCAGACCCGGACCCTGGACAACTACTACGACCTGCGCCAGGACCGGTTCTCCCTGCTGTACGACGTGCCGGTGCACGGGATAGTGCCCGACTACCGCACGGCCCGGTTCGGCGGCGTGGACATCACCACCCTGCCCACCCCGGGGCACACCCTGGGATCGGTCAGCTACCTCGCCGAGCTGGACGGGAAGCGGATCGCGTTCACCGGCGACCTGCTGCACGGCCCCGGCACCATCTGGTCGGCCTCGGCGCTCCAGTGGGGCTACAGCGCTCTGGAGGGGGCGGCCGCCTCGGTGCTCTCCCTGGACCTGCTCGCCGAACGGGCTCCCGACCTGGTGCTGCCCTCGCACGGGCGGCCGGTCACCGAACCGGCGACCGCGATCGCGCAGACCCGGCACAACCTCCAGGCCCTGGTGGACTTCCGCCGCGACCAGCCCTGGGACCTCACGGCGTGGCTGCGGCAGCCGTACGAGGAGGTCTCTCCGCACCTGCTGCGCAACCGCACCTCGCACGCGACCAGCTACGCGCTGCTGTCCGACTCGGGCGCGGCCCTCCTGATCGACTACGGCTTCGACACGATCACCGGGCTGCCGGTCGGCACCGACCGCTCCTCGCGCCGGCCCTGGCTCGCCTCGCTGGACGCCCTGAAACGCACGTACGGCATCGACCGGATCGAGGTGGCGCTGCCCACCCACTACCACGACGACCATGTGGCCGGCTTCAACCTGCTGCACGAGGTGGAGGGCACCCGGATCTGGGCGGCCGACACCATCGCGCCGGTCCTGGGCGACCCGCTCCGGTACGACCTGCCGTGTCTCTGGTACGACCCGATCGCCGTGCACCGGGTGGTGCCGACCGGCGTCCCGGTGCGCTGGCACGAGTACGAACTGACCATGTACCCGCTGCCCGGCCACACCCTGTACGCCGTCGCCGTCGCGTTCACCGTCGACGGCCAGACCGTGGTGGCCACCGGCGACCAGCAGGACGGCGGCTGGGTCGACGGGCGGCGCGTCGAGGTGTTGAACTTCCAGTACCGCAACCGGTTCCGCATCGACGACTTCGTCGACTCCGCGTTGCTGTACCGACGACTGGCACCGGACCTCCTGATCAGCGGACACTGGATGCCCCGCCAGGTCGACGACGCCTACCTGGACATGCTGCTGGCCCGGGGCGAGGAACTGGCCCGGCTGCACCGGACGCTGCTCCCGCTCGACGAGGTCGACTTCGGCGCGGAGGGGTTCGGGGCGCGCATCATGCCGTACCGGTCGGGTACGACCGGCGGGAAGGCGCTGACCTTCGAGGTGGAGGTGCACAACCCGTTCCGCCGCCGGAGCCCCCTGCTGGTGGACCTGGTGGCCCCGGACGGGTGGAAGGTGGCACCGCGCCAGCGCGAGATCACCGTCGACGCACTCGGTGCGGCGTCCCTGTCGTTCACCGTGGTCCCGCCGGTCGGGACGCCACCACAGCGGCGGGTCCGCCTGGCGGTCAACCTGACCGCCGGGGACCGCGACTTCGGCCAGCAGGCCGAGGCGCTGGTGGACCTGCGATGAGCGGGCCGGTGGTGGCCGTCGACGTCGACGGTCGGTTGGAGATCCGGGCTCCGCACTACACGGCGACGATCAACCGGGCCCGGCTGCTGGCGGACGTGACCGGCAGCGACGGCGGGTCGTGGGGACGGTTGCGGCTGCTCGCCTCGGCGGACACCCTGGACGGGCCGGACGAGACGGTCCGCGTCGAGTCGGTCACGCACGAGTGCCGGGACGGGCTGGTCCGGTTGACCGTCACCTGCGTCAGCACCCGCTGGTCGCGACGGGAGCAGGTCGTCGAGTTCCGGCCGGACGCCATCGGCTGCCACGCGACGGTGCACGGGCAGGGCCGGCTCGGCACGGTGCGGCTGCTCGGTGGGGCACGCCTGCCGCAGGGCCTGCTGCCCAGCGGGGCCGCCCACCGGACGGTCTTCTCCCCCAACCCCGACCACCCGTGGCGTACCGCCCGACCGGCCGTCGAGCCGGCGGTGATCAGCGTCAACGGCGAGGGCGGCGAACCGGGCGTCGGCCGCTGGCTGTTCACCCCGGCGCCGACGTGCTTCGGGTTGTCCCGGGAACGGGCCGACGACGACCGTCACCTGCCGTCCGGTCCCTGGCTGATGCTCGGGCTGGCCGCCGCGCGACGCTCCTTCGTCGAGTTCGGCTACGACCCGACGCCGGGCGGGTTCAGCGTGCGCTGCGAGTACCAGGGGCACACCCGGGTCGACGGAACGTTCACCACCCCGACCGTGCTGCTGCTGTTCGGGGCGGCGGACCCGTACGACGGGCTACGCCGCTACCGGGCGGAACTCACCGCGCGCGGGCTGGCCCCGGCGGTGGCCGACCGCCCGGTGGCCGACCACTGGCGGCAGCCGATCTTCTGCGGGTGGGGGGCGCAGTGTGCCCTGGCCGTCGAGGACGGTTCCCGGGCACCCGAACTGTCGAGGCAGGACCGGTACGAGGGATTCCTCGACACCCTGGAGCGACGGGGCCTGGTGCCCGGCACGATCACGGTGGACGACAAGTGGCAGGAGCGGTACGCCACCTGCCACCCGGACCCCGGCAAGTGGCCGGACCTGCCCGGTTTCATCGCGCGCCGGCACGCCGCCGGGCAGCGGGTGCTGCTGTGGTGGAAGGCGTGGGACCCGGAGGGCGTTCCGGCCGAGGCGTGCGTCCGGGATCCCGAGGGCACCCCGGTGGCGATCGACCCGGAGAGCCCGCTGGGTCGCGCGGTCATCGAGGACGCCGTCGCGCGGATGCTCAGCCCGGACGGGTTGGACGCCGACGGGCTGAAGATCGACTTCATCGGCCGGACCCCCTCCGGGACGGGTCTGCTGCACGCCGGCCCGTCCTGGGGCTTCGACCTGCTGCACGAACTGCTCGCGGTGGTCTACCGGGCGGCGAAGCGCGTCAAACCGGCCTCGTTGATCGTCACGCACACCCCGGATCCGGGCTTCCTCGACGTGACGGACATGATCCGGCTCAACGACGTCCTGCACCTCGACCACCCGGACGGGCGCACGCTGCCGGAGGCGACCGGTGACGCGGTGGTGGAGCAGATGACCTACCGGGCCCGGGTGGTGCGGGCGGCCTGCCCCGAGCTGTTGGTGGACACCGACGGCTGGTGCCTGCCGGACCGGGCGGCACTCGCCGCGTACGCCGTGGCCGCGCCGGAACTGGGGGTGCCGGCGCTGTACTACGTGGACCGGATGGAGTTCGACCCCGGCGGACTCGACGAGCCGACGTGGTCGGCGGTCGCCGCCGGCTGGGCGGCCCACCGCGCCCGGTACGGCCTGTCGACGCCCGACCGGCCGGTGCGCACCGGCAGCGAGCCATCGTGATACGCCGATCGACTCTTGACAGACCCTCCCGTTGGCGGGCTATGTTTCACGCCGTTGTGGTAACGATGCCACACCGATGTCCGGGGGCCTCTCCCGCGCTCGCGCGACGGCCCGACACCGACGGCATCACCACCCCGGGCCGAAAGGGCTGAGTGCAGGTGCCGAACCGCGAACACGTACTCGCGCTGGACATCGGCGGCACCAAGCTCGCGGCCGGTGTGATGGACCGCGGCGGCGGGCTGCGCTCGTTCGTCCGGACACCCACCCGCGTGGAGGAGGGGCCCGACGCCGTCGTCGCACGGCTGCTCGCCCTCGGCCGGGAGGCCCTCACGGCGGCCGGGCACCGGCCGGACGGGATGGCCGCGGTCGGCATCGGCTGCGGCGGCCCGCTCGACCCGGTGACCGGACGGGTGCTCGGCCCGCCCGGGCTCCCCCACTGGGACGACGTCCCCATCGTGGACCTGGTCACCGCCGCCTTCGGCCGACCCGCCCGGCTGGAGAACGACGCCACCGCCGCCGCGCTGGGCGAGTACCGCCACGGACCGTGGCGCGACGTGCGGCACATGCTCTACCTGACCGTCTCCACGGGCGTGGGCGGCGGCCTCATCCTGGACGGGCGGCTGTACCGGGGCGCGGCCGGCAACGGCGGCGAGTTCGGGCACGTCATCGTCGACTGGAACGGCCGGCTCTGCGGGTGCGGGCAGCGCGGCTGCGTCGAGGCGTACGCGTCGGGCAGCGCGATCGCACGCCGGGCGGTCGAGGCCCTGGCCGGCGACGAACCGTCGAGCCTGCGCGACGTGGCGGGGGTGACCGCCGAGGCGGTCGCCACGCACGCCGCGCAGGGCGATCCGCTGGCCCGCCGGATCTGGGACGAGTCCACCGCCGCGCTGGGCCGGGCCGTTGCAGTCATGATCAACATGGTCGAACCGCAGCTCGTCGTCCTCGGCGGCGGGGTCACCCGGGCCGGCGACGCGCTGCTGCTGCCGGTCCGCCGGGCCGCACTGGGTCAGGCCATGCGACCGGCTGCCGCCGCGGCCCGGATCGAACTCTCCGCGCTGGGCGACACCGTGGGGGTCGTCGGCGCGGCGGCATCGGCCTTTCTCCACCTCGACGAGGGAGCGAACACATGACCGTCGGCGACCAGGCCCCGCCCGTCGCGTCCACCGACGCGCCGGCACCGCCCGTGGCGTACGTCGACGACCAGGCCCCCCTCGGCGCGTACGTCGACGAGCACCTGGCCGTGATCGAGTCCGTCCGGGAGCTGGTCCCGGCGATCGGGGCCCTCGGCGACGAGGTCTGCGCCCGGCTGGCGCGGGGCGGCATCCTCTACACGTTCGGCAACGGCGGGTCGGCCGCCGACGCGCAGCACCTGGCCGGGGAACTCATCGGCCGGTACTGCCGGGAGCGGCAGCCGCTGGCCGCGGTGGCGCTCTCCACCGACCCGACCGTGAGCACCTGCATCGGCAACGACTACTCCTTCGACGAGGTGTTCGCCCGGCAGGTCACCGCGCTGGCCCGTCCGGACGACGTGGTCGTCGCCTTCACCACCAGCGGACGCTCGCCGAACGTGGTCGCGGGCCTGCGGGCCGGCCGGGACGCCGGGGCCCTGACCGTCCTCTTCACCGGCCGTCGCGACACCGGCGGCGGGCCCGCCGCCCGACACGCCGACCACGTGCTCGCGGTGGCGGCCGAGCGCACCGCGCGCGTGCAGGAGGCGCACGTGCTGCTGCTGCACCTGCTCAGCGAACACATCGACCGTTGGGCCGCCGCCGTCTCCGGCTGACCCCCGCCAGCGCCACCCCCGAAGGCCCGCCAGCGCCACCTCGCGAAGGGACGTCGCATGCCCACGAACCCGCCCGGCCCGACACCGCCGGCGCCGACCCGCCAGCCGGTCGTCCCCCGCCAGCCGGGCCTGCCACTCGGGCGGGCCACCCGGGGTCCACTGCACATGGTCGGCAACGCGCACATCGACGCGGTGTGGCTCTGGCCCTGGCAGGAGGGCTACCAGGAGGCCCGGGCGACGTTCCGCTCGGCGGTGCAACGGATCGAGGAGTACCCCGAGTTCGTCTTCACCTGCGACTCGATCGGCTACCTGGCCTGGGTCGAGGAGCACGACCCGGAGCTCTTCGCGGACCTGCGACGGCTGGTCCGGGCCGGTCGGTTCGAGATCGTCGGCGGCTGGTGGGTCGAGCCGGACTGCAACCTCCCCGGCGGCGAGGGATTCGTCCGGCACGCCCTGTACTCGCAACGGTTCCTCGCCGACCGCTTCGGCGTGATGGCGTCGATCGGCTGCAACGTCGACCCGTTCGGGCAGAACGCCACCATCCCCCAACTGCTGGCGAAGTCGGGGATGGACAGCTACGCCTTCATGCGTCCGCAGCCGCACGAGGCCGCGCTGCCCGGCCCGACCTTCTGGTGGCACGCCGCCGACGGCTCCCGGGTGCTGACCTACCGCATCCCGCACGAGTACTGCAGTCCCGAGGGCTACCTCGGCACACACGTCACCAAGGCGCTCGCCCAGCTGCCGCACACCACCGAACCGCTGATGTGCTTCTACGGCGTCGGCAACCACGGCGGCGGCCCCACCCGGGCGAACATCGAGAGCATCATCGACCTCGACCGCAGCGACCAGTACCCACGGCTGCTCTTCTCCACCGTACGGTCGTTCTTCGACGCCGCCGCCGAGGCCGGTGACGCCCTGCCGGAGTACGTCGGCGAGATCCAACCGCACGGGGTCGGCTGCTACTCGGCGCACTCGGGGATCAAGAAGCTGATCCGGCAGACCGAGCACGCGTTGCAGGCCGCCGAGAAATGGGCGGCGATCGCGGACGTGGTCGCCGGCATGCCCCGGGTGACCGACCAGCTCGAACACGCCTGGCGGCAGGTCCTGCTCAACCACTTCCACGACACGGCGGCCGGCACCGCCCTGCCCAGCGCGTACGACGACGCCCGCGACCAGCTCGGCGAGGCCCGCGCGATCGCGGCCCGGCTGCACAACCAGGCCGTCCAGAGCATCAGCCACCGGATCGGGATCCCCGAAGAGGAACGGATGACCCCGCTGGCGGTGTTCAATCCGCACCCGTGGCCGGTGCGGACCACCGTCGAGGTCGAGTTCGGTGCCGCGCTGGGGCTGGGCGCGATCGTCGCGGTGGACGACGCCGGCCAGCGGCGGCCGGTGCAGGTCGCCCGGTCGTCCACGCTGACCGGCACCCGCCGCCGCCTGCTGGTCCCGGTGGAGCTGCCGCCACTGGGCTACGAGGTGTACCGGATGTACCCGGACCCGGCGACGACCGCCGGCCCCGACGTCGCGGAGCCGGATGGCGACACAGTGCTGGAGAACGGGCACCTGCGGGTCGTGGTCGACCCGGAGACCGGCTGGCTGGCCAGCCTGCGGCACAGGGCCACCGACGTCGAGCTGGTCGACGACCGGGCCGCCGGGCGCGGGCACGCGGTGGTGCTGGACGACCCCACCGACACCTGGGGCCACGGGGTGGTCTCCTACCGGGACGTGATCGGCGCCTTCACCCCGGTGTCGGTCCAGCGGACCGAGAGCGGACCGGTGCGGCAGGCGGTACGGGTCCGCAGCACGTACGGCGCGTCGACGTTGACCGAGGAGTTCGTGCTGGCCGCCGACGTGCCGTACGTCGAGGTGCGGGTGACGATCGACTGGCACGAGCGGCTCCGGATGCTGAAGCTGCGTTTCCCGACCGGCCTGGCCGAGGTCACCGCCACCCACTCCATCCCCTACGGACACATCGAACGGCTCCCGAACGGGCACGAGGTGGTCAGCCACTCGTGGGTGGACGTCTCGGGCACGCTGGCCGGTCGGCCGGCCGGACTGTCGGTGCTCAACGACGCGAAGTACGGCGGGGACGTGGTCGACGGCGAGATCGGCATCACCGCGCTGCGCAGCCCCGCGTACGCCTGGCACGCGCCGCGTCCGCTGCCCGCCGACGGTGACTACGAGGTCATGGACCAGGGCGTGCAGCGGTTCACCTACCGGCTACTGCCGCACGCCGGGGACTGGCGGACGGCCGGCACCGTGCGGGCCGCCGCCGAACTGGACCAGCAGCCGGTGGCGCTGCTGGAGTCGTACCACGACGGCGCGCTGCCCCGGCGGCAGTCGTTCGCCGCCGTCGGTGACGCCGACAACGTCCTGGTCACCGTGGTCAAGCGGGCCGAGGAGAACGTCGACGCGTTCGTCGTCCGGGGCTACGAGACCGCCGGACTCCCGGCCACCGCCACGATCGAGCTGCCCTTCCTCGGCCGTACCGTCACCGCCGAGTTCGGCCCGCACGAGATCAAGACGCTGCTCGTGCCGCGCCACCCGGCCATGCCCGTGGTCGAGACCGACCTGCTGGAGCGGCCGGTCTCGCCGGTCACCGGTGCGACGGCGGACACCGGGCCGTCGGCGGACACCGGGCCGTCGGCGGACACCGGGCCGTCGGCGGACACCGGGCCGTCGGCGGACACCGGCGACCGCGCGGCCCCGGTACCGGGGTCACCGGCATGACGGCCACCCCCGATGCGCGGCCCGGATCGGACCGCGCCATGGCGACCGGCACCTGGCTGGACGAGGTCGGGTTGACCGTCGACGGGCTCGACCCGGACCAATTCGACGTCGAGGTGCGCTGCGGTGCGGAGTCCCCCGCCGGGGGCGTTCCGGTGACCGTCGCCGTGGCCTGCCGGGCCACCGGACCGGTCGAGGCGCGGTTGCGGGTCTCGGCGCGCCGCACCGGCGTCGACGATCCGTACTGGCTGATTCCCGGCCTGTTCTACGGCGAGAACCGTCCCGCCGGCAACGACCGGCTCTACCCCCGCTTCGCCCGCGTCACCGAGGAGCCGGCCGACCCGGCGAGGTTCGCCTCCCCCGCCTGGAGCTTCCGGGCGGACCGCGCCGCCACCCCCGCCGTCTTCGTCTGGGGCGCGCGGGACGGACTCGCCCTCGGCGTGGACGAGCAGAGCCCGCTGGGCCTGACCGGGATCGGCTTCGCCCACGACGAGGACGGGACCGCGCGCGTCCACGCCGACTTCCCGTACCGGGAGGAGCCGGTCAGCTACCTGGGCAGCCAGACCCCGGCGGCCCCGCTGACGCAGACCCACCGGTGGCAGCCGGGCGAACGGCAGGTGGTCGAGCTGTGCCTCTACCGGCTGCCGGCCGACCGGCACGCGTACGCGCCGGTGCTGCGGGAGCGGCACGCCCGGTACACCACCGAACCGCTGCGCCCCTGGGTGGACGTGGCCGAGGCGGCCGAACTGGCCGCGTACGGGCTGCACCGCTGGCACTACCGCCCGGATCCGGCGGTGCTGCTGGAGACGGCGGCGTTCGACCGGGAGTTCAACGACAACGTCAAGGGGCTCGGTGACCGGGAGGCGATGCACGTCGCCTGGGTCAGCGGCATCCCGTACGCCGCCGCACTGCTCGCCCACGGCCGGCGACGCGGCGGCGACCGCCCCGACGACGGTCCCGGCAGCGGCCCCGACGCCCCGGGCCCAGGCGACGGCTACGGCCCCGAGGACCACGTCGCGGCCGGCGCGGCGGTGATCGACCACATCTGCGCCAACCTCGCTCCGGCCGGCACGTTCTGGGGGCAGTGGACCGCGGCCCGGGGCTGGGGGCAGAGCTGGACCCCGGTCCGGGGCGGCCTGCACGCCCGTACCCTGGCCGAGGCGACGCTCTTCCTGCACCGCGCGGTCCGCGCCGAGGCGGCCCACGGCGTTCCCCGGCCGGCCTGGTCGGCGGCGGTGCGGAGCAACCTCGACGTCGCGGTGCGCCACCAGCGCGCCGACGGCAACCTGGGGAGCCTGCTGCACGCCGACGACGGCCGGATGCTGTCCTGGGCCGGGGCGGCCGGCCTGACCTGGGTCGCCGCGCTCGCCGAGGCGGCCGACCTGGACCCCGGCTACCTTCCGGCGGCCCGGCGCGGCGGCGACTACTACGCGCGCTTCGTGTACGAGGAGTTCCTGCACGGGGCACCGGAGGACGTGGACCTGGCGCCCACCTCGGAGGACGGGTACGCGGCGATCCTGGCGTACCTGGCCCTGTGGCGGGTCACCCGGGAGGGACGCTGGCTGGAGATCGCCCGCCGGGCGGCGGACTGGATGCTGACCTTCCGCTACAGCTACGACGTCCGCTTCGACGCGCACACCCTGCTCGGCCGGTACGACTTCCGCAGCCGGGGCGCCGACCAGGCCTCCCCCAGCAACCAGCACCTGCACGCGTACGGCCTGATCTGCCTGCCGGAGATGGTCGAGCTGGCCAAGGCCACCGGTGACCGGCACTACCTGGACCGGACGCGGGAGAACCTGGCCTGCTTCCGGCAGTTCGTCGCCCGCGCCGACGGCGACTTCAACGCCTACCGGGGCATGGCGAGCGAACGCTACTACCAGACGGCCTGCTTCCAGGCCAAGGGCATGCTGCTGACGCTGTCGCACGCGTGGAGCGTCGGCGTGCTGCTGATCGGCTGCGAGGCCGCGCTGAGACTGCCGGAGGTTCAGTGGTGAGCAGCACGGCGGGCACGTTCCCGGCCGGGTTCCTCTGGGGCGCGGCGACCTCGTCCTACCAGGTGGAGGGGGCGGTGGACGCCGACGGAAGGGCGCCGTCCATCTGGGACACCTTCACCGCCGACCGGAGCCTGGACTCCGGGGCGGACGCCTGCGACCACTACCGTCGCTGGCCGGCGGACGCGGACCTGATGGCCGGGCTGAACCTGAACGCCTACCGGTTCTCGCTCGCCTGGCCGAGGATCGTGCCGCAGGGCACCGGCGCGGTGAATCCCGCCGGGCTGGCCCACTACGACCGGATGGTCGACGGGCTGCTGGAGCGCGGCATCACCCCGGTGCCGACGCTCTACCACTGGGACCTGCCGCAGGCGCTCCAGGACCGGGGCGGGTGGACCGCCCGGGCGACCGCCGAGGCGTTCGCCGAGTACACCGACGTCTGCCTCGACGCGCTCGGCGACCGGGTGCCGATCTGGCTGACGGTCAACGAACCGTGGGTGGTCTCCGTACTCGGGTACCGGCTCGGGCTGCACGCCCCCGGCGAGCGGGACCTGCGCACCTCCCTGCTGGTGGCCCACCACCTGCTGCTGGCGCACGGGCTGGCCATGGGGCGGATCCGCGAGCGGCGCCCGGAGGCGCGGGCCGGCATCCCGCTGAGCCTGTTCCCGAACTACCCGGTCTCCGACGACCCGGCGGACGTCGCCGCCGCCCGGGGCTCGGAGGGCTACACCAACCGCTGGTATCTCGACCCGGTGCTGCGGGGCCGCTATCCGGCGGACACCTGGGACCTCTTCGAACGGCTGGTCGGTCCGCTGGACTTCGTGCGGCCCGGCGACCTCGACGTGATCGGCACCCGCTCGGACCTGCTCGGGGTCAACTACTACACCCGTCGGCGCATCGCCGCCGCCGGCCAGGACGGCCTGCCGTGGCGGGTGCTGCCGGCGGAGGCGGGCGTGCCGGTCACCGACAGTGGCTGGGAGGACGTGCCGGAGGCGTTCCACGACCTGCTGGTGGGGCTGCACCGCGAGTACGACGTACCGCTGCTGATCACCGAGAACGGCGGGGTGTGGAACGCCGGGCCCGACCCGGACGGGCGGGTCCGCGACACCGGCCGGATCCGGGCCCTGCACCGGCACCTGCTCGCCCTGTCCCGGGCGGTCGACGACGGCGCGCGGGTGCTCGGTTACCTGCACTGGTCGCTGCTGGACAACCTGGAGTGGGCCGAGGGGTACGCCCAACGGTTCGGCCTGATCCACGTCGACCGGGCGACCCAGCGGCGCACGGTCAAGGACAGCGCCCGCTACTACGCCTCCGTCGTCGCCGCCAACCGGGTGCTCGACCCGGCCGACCACACCGCCGATCCGGCGGGGTCAGCCGGCGACGAGGGAGCGTAGCTGGCGGACCCCGGACCGGGGTGAGGTGAGCACCGGCACCGGGACCTGCCCGGCGGGGAGCGCGTCGACCACCCGGGCCATGCTCGCCTGCGCCAGGACGAGCACGTCGACCTCGCCGGCCAGCCGGCGCACCTCGGTGGCGACGATGTCGTCGTGCCGGCCGGTCTCGCCGGCCCGCAGCGCCTCGAACGCCCCCGGGCACACCGACTCGCGGATCTCGCACGGCTCGCCCCGCTCGGCGGCCCGGCGGCGCAGCAGCTCCCGGGTGGGACCCAGCGTGGCGGCCAGCGTCGCCAGCACGCCGACCCGGGCACCGACGCCGACCGCGTGGGCGGCCATCGGGTCGTCCACCCGGTAGACCGGAACGGGAACGTCGGCGCGGGCCCGTTCGGCGGCCTCCCCGATCGAGGAACAGGTGACCAGGACGGCCTCGGCACCGGCGTCCGCCGCAAGGCGCGCGTAGTCGGCCACCCGTGCGGCGGTGGCCGGGAGCATGCCGTGCGCGATGGTGTCCCGCAGCAGCGTCTCGTCCACCAGGTGCAGCGCGTCCACCGCGCCGACCTCGTCGCGCAGCAGGTCGGCGAAGACGGCGGGCAGGCCCGGCACGGTGTGCAGCAGGCAGACACGGGTCACGGGATGCGCTCCGGGGACGGGTCGAGCCGGGGGTACCGGGCGGTCACGGCGGCCAGGCTCGCCGCCGACGGGCCGGTGGGAACGTACTCCAGAGCGAGGGCACCGGTGTAGCCGACCCGGGCCAACGCCGCGAGCAGCGCGTCGACGTCCAGGACCCCGGTGCCGGGCTCGTGCCGACCCGGGAAGTCGGCGATCTGGACGTGGCCGAGCCGGGCACCGGCGGTCGCCACCGCCGCCGGCACGTCGTCGCCCATCACGGCGACGTGGTAGGTGTCCAGTTGGACCCGTACGCCGTCGTGGCCGAGCCGGTCGAGGAGGGCGAGCACGTCGGCGACCCGGGGCAGCAGGTAGCCGGGGATGTCGTGGTCGTTGATCGGCTCGACGACCAGCGTCCGGCCGGCGGTTTCGGCCACGTCGGCAGCCCACCGCAGGTTGTCGGCGAGGCAGTCGAGTTGCTCCTCCACGCCGAACTCCGGCAGCCGGCGGCCGGCCAGCACGTTCACCAGCGGGCAGTCGAGGTCGACGGCCAGTCGCACCGCCTCCCGCAGCCGTTGCCGCCAGCGGGCGGTCAGCCGGGGGTCGTTGCTGTAGCCGCGCTCACCGGCGGGGAGGTCCCCCGCGTCCATGTTCAGCAGGACGACCCGTAGCCCGGCCGCCCGCACCAACCGGGTCACCTCGTCGGGGGCCAGCGGCGGCCAGACGAACTCGACCCGGTCGAAGCCCGCGCGGGCCGCCGCGTCGAACCGCTCGGGCCAGGGCAGCTCGGTGAAGAGCAGGCCCAGGTTGACGGCGGGGCGCATCACCGGGCCTCCGTCCAGGAACGCCCGTACCGGTCGACGATGCCGATCAGCCGCTCCAGCCGGCGGACCGACTCGGTACGCAGCGCCGCCCCCGGATCCGAGGTGGCCAGGGCGTCCCGCCAGAGCGCGCGGCCGGCGAGCATGCCGGACGCACCGGCCCGGCAGGCGGCCTCGACGGCGGTGGGGAAGTCCGTGGCGGCGACACCGTTGGAGAGCACCACCCAGGGCCGGGCGAGCTGCCGGTCCAGCTTGCCGCAGGCGGCCACCAGGTCGTCGAGGTCGCCCCGGCCCCGGCGGGGCACCTGCCCCTTGTAGAGGTCGGGTCCGAGCGGCCCGAACGCGGCGGCGGCGTCGAGGATGGCCGCGTCGAGGTCGAAGTCCCGCTGGCCGGGTGCCGCCACCGCGACCGGCTCCAGGACGGAGAGCAGCCCGGCGCGCCGGCAGAGCGCGACGAACCGCTCGGCGGTCGCCACCCGGCGTTCCTCGTGGCCGTCGCGCTTCCAGATGACCAGAAGCTTCAACGCCGCCACGCCGTCGCGGCGTGCCTGGTCGACGTCGATCGTCAGGTCCAGGTCGGTGTCCTCGACGGGGCCGCCGGGTGGCTGGGTGAGCGCGTCCACGGCGAGGATCAGTCCGCACCCGGTGGGCAGCGGTCGGGTGCTGACGAGTTCCGGATAGCCGTGGTACCGGTCGATCAGGAACGCCGAGGCCAGCGGTGCGAGCACGTCCGCGACGTCGAGTTTGAACGACACCAGCGCGGCGTCGTCGGCCGGGTGGGACTCCTCGCGGAGCATGGTCCGCAGGCTCTCCCGTTGGTCCATGGCGACCATGGCGAACGTGCCGGTGCCGGGCCTGGCCAACCGGTCCAGGGTGGGGGGTGCGGTGACGCTCACGGGGTTTCCTCACTGCGGGATGGGTCGGGGGCGGTGGCCAACGGCAGGAAGCGGGACCGGTACGCCGTCGCCCACGCCGGGTCGGGCGCGGCGACGGGCCGGGGTGGGGCTGGAGTGGGCGTGCCGTCCTCGACGCCGATCGCCCGGCCGGCGAGCTGCGCGGCGCCGAGTACGGCGGAGGTGTGGTCGGGCAGCACCACCACGGATACCGGCATGACCGCGGCCTTGATCCGCATCCAGGTGGGGTTGGCGGTGGGGCCGCCGAAGACCGTCACCGTGTCCGGCCGGTGGCCGCTGATCGCCACCTGGCTCTCCAGCATCCAGCGCACCTGCATGCAGAGCCCTTCGAGGACCGCGCGGCCGATGTCGGCGAGGCCGTGTTCCGGCCGGATGCCGTGGAACGACAGGGTGCGGTGCGGCTCCGGCTGCGGACTGGCCCGCCCGTGCAGGTACGGCTGCACGACGATGCCGGTGGGTGCCGGGTCGGCGGCGGCGACCAGGTCGGTGAACCAGCGGTACCGGTCCGGGCAACCGGGCGGCGCGAAGCGCTCCAGCCACCAGTCGACCAGGCCGCCGCTGCTGGACAGGCCACTGATCAGGCAGTACGACCGGCCGTCGAGGAAGGGTCCGACCGAGATGCCGGTGGGCGTGGCGGGCATCGGCGGCACCGCCGCGACCGGGGTGAGGACCGCCTCGGCCGTACCCATCGAGTCCGCCGTCCGGCCCGGCCCCCGGACCCCGGCGGCCCAGGCCGCGGCGAGATGGTCGTGGCCGGCGAGGACGACCGGAGTGCCGGCCGGCAGGCCGATGCGGGTCGCCACCGCTCCCGTGACCCGCCCGGCGACCTGGTCGGCGGCGACCACCGGGGGCAGTTGGTCGGGCCGCAGGCACGCCAGGTCGAGCAGGTCCGGCGCGTAGGCCATGGCGCGGATGTCGAAGGCACCGGTGCGGGCGGCCAGGGTGGGGCTGGTGGCGACGGTCCCGGTGAGGGCGGCCAGCACCAGGTCCGCGCTGCTCGCCCAACGGGCCATCTGCCGGGTCCGGTCCGGGTCGTGGTGGCGTAGCCAGATCCAGCGGGCCAGCGGCAGCTTCGCGCTCGGGTGCAGGCCGGTCACGGCGAAGAACGCTGCCCGGCCGATCGTCTCGCCGATCTGGTCGGCCTCCCGGTGGGCGCGGCGGTCCCGCCAGTGCAGCAGGTCGCCGATCGGGTAGCCGTCGGCGTCCAGCGGCACGCCGGTCTCCGCCATGCTGGACACCCCGACGGCCAGCGGCGGCACCGGAGCGGCCGACACGCACTCGGCGAGCAGCCGCAGCGCGGTGTCCCGCAACCCGTCGGCGTCGGACGGGGTGGCCGCCTGGCGTTGTGCCACGGGGGCACCGTCCGGCCGGTAGACCCCGGCCTTGGTGTGCGTGGTGCCGATGTCCACCCCGGCCAGCAACGTCGGCCTGCCCGCTCCCCCCACCATCGGTGTCACTCTGCGGGTGTAAGCGAAGGATGTCAATCGTCCTGGCCGTGCGGGGAAACGCGGACGAGCCGCCGGACGGCGGGCGCCGGCCCCCCGACCGGCGCCCGCCCCGCTCAGACCCGGCTGATCCGGACCGCGTCGGCGACGACGTAGCCGGTGCCGCTGGTCCACCGGCTCACCCCCACCTTGTCACCGTCGCCCCCGGCCAGCGTGAACACGCCGAGTGGGACCCACCGGCCGCCGTTGACCCGCTGGTCGACCCGGACGGTCTGGTTGCCGGTGGTGGTGGCCACGACGTACGGGGTCGACCCGTTGTAGCCGGCGGCGGCGGGGTACCAGACCGATACCTCGTAGGCGCCGGTCGCCGGCAGGTTCGCCTTGTACCAGGCGACGTCGCTGGTGGAGACGGGGTCGGCGAAGCGGTAGTCGGGACCCATCCGCTGGCTGGAATAGGTCGAGGTGCCCCAGTTCGCGCTCGCGGTGAACCGTCCCGAGGTGGTGTTGTCGACCGTGACGCTGAAGTCCTGCGGCGGCTCCGGGACGGTGGACGAGACGTCGAGGTAGTCGCGGTCGATGTAGATCCGCACGCCGCCCCAGGTCTCGTGGGTGTCCCCGGTGTACTGGTGGATGCGCTGGCGTCCGGCGTAGTACCCGTCGGGGCAGTAGTCGCCGGCGTCGGTGTCCGCCACGCCGTTCCACCAGGCGAAGAAGAGGTGGTCGACGCGGGTGTACCGGGAGTCGTGGTAGGCGCCGCACAGGTCCCGGACGCCGGAGGAGCCGCTGGAGTACATGCCGGAGAGGTAGCCGAGCGCGTGCAGCCGCTCGGTCCAGCCGGACAGGTACGAGAGCACCGCCGCCTTGCAGGATTCAGTCGAGGGGTAGTGCTCGATGTCGTTGTAGATCACGCTCCCGGCGGGGATGCCCAGCGACTTGGCCGCGTTCACCGCGCTGGTCGCCCGGCTCGCCCCCTGGGATCGGGCCGTGGCCGGGTCGTACGACATCTTCGGCGTGCGGGTGCCGCACGGCGCCTGGTTGTCGAGTTCGATCGGGATCAGGTGCCAGCCACGGTTGATCTGGTTGGTCACCCAGGTCGAGGTCAGGTTGGCCTGGGTGCAGGACCGGCTGGCGCCGCTGATGTAGATGCCGACCGCACGGTACGGCGAGCTGGCCCGCCAGGCGTCCATCGTCGACTGGGACGGGGCGGTGCACGTGTCGAACCCCTTGCCGGTGTAGGTGCCGGGCTGGGGCGGGAGCGCGGACGGCGTCACCGTGGTGGGTTCGTGGGCGAGACGGACGGCGTCCGGGGACATCGGGGTGGCGTCCCGACCGAGGCGGGCGGAGGCCAGGATCTCCCGGACCGTCGACTCGGTGTCCGGCGTGTGCTCGGCCGTGACGAGCACGCCCGCGTCGCGTACCGCCACCCGGATCGAGCCGTCGCGGGACGGTGCCGTGCCGGCGGTCGCCCGGCCCGGCGCGGTGACCGTGGTGTCGGTGGTGATCCGGTCGGCGGTGACCGCGTCGATCGGCTCGATGACCAGCCCCGCCGTCCGCCCGACCAGGCCCGGAGGGCACCAGGGCTCGTCCCCCGGGTGTCCCAGGTAGATCGTGGGTCGGTCGAACCGGACGCAGGCGTGCGGGTCCTCGGACAGGTCGACGACCCGCCAGTCCGCGGGCACCGTGACGCGGTAGCCGTGGTAGCCGACGGTCTGCTCGTCCGGGGACGCCGCCCAGGTCGGGGTCGTTGCCCCCACCGAGCCGACGACGACCGCCGCGAGGCCCGCCATGATCGTTCTTAACCTCATCGGAGCCTCACTCAAAGAAAAGTTGCCGAGTGGAGAGCCGTGCTGCAAGATTCCTACCACCCGACAGCGGCAATATCCATAGATTGCCTTCCATGGATTTCAGGTTGTGTCCTGCGGTGAGCTGGCCATCAGGGCACCTGGTCGGGGCGTCCCCAACACCGAGGTGGACCGTTTCCCTGCCGTCCAGCGGGGTGGTCATCCGGTCGTCGACGCCGATCAGGTGGCCGCGCAGCACCACCGCGCGGACGTCCGGCCGGGGTCGGGGTCGGCTCCCGGGCGCGACGGGACGGCGGGTGGTCCGGTCGATCGGGCCCGACCGGACCACCGTCGGTCGTGGCTACGGGTAGTTCGTCAGGTAGACCACCTGGTTGGCGGTGTTGGCGGTGCCGCCGGTGTTGTTGACGACCCGGTTGACGGTGCCGACCCCGCCGAGCGAGACGGTGACCATGTTGGTGAACCGGACGTTCGGGTTGGTCGGCGCCTCGATGGCCCGGTCGGCGACCACCGAGGGGTTGACGTTGAAGTAGCAGTAGCTGCCCAGTCCCCACGCCTGGTGGCTGGTGACCTGGTCGGCCACCTTGTACGCGGCGTAGCCCCGGGTCGCCCCGTTCATCCAGGCGGCCTGGTTCGGCGGGTCGTACGGCATCTCGTTCTGGTAGAAGTACGTCCGGCCGCCGTTGCCGTTCCAGACGGTCTGGTACCTCTGGTAGTGCTCGACGAAGAGGCCGTACATGGTCACGTCGTCGCCGTTGACGGTCAGGCCGGTGTCGGCGGTGTTCACCGTCCACCCGACCCCGTCACCGTGGTCGGCGCGCCACAGCCACAGGTGGTCACCGATGACGTCGTCGCTGTTGACGGTCAGCGTGTTGGTGGCCCGGCCGACGCCCGGTCCGCCGATGCGGAAGAAGACGTCGTGCAGCGAGACGGGATTGGCCGCGTGGTCGGCCGACGAGCCGGGCGGGCCGACCTCCATCAGCACCGGGGAGCTGGTCTGGCCGGCCTCGAACATGATGCCGGCCACCTTGACCCCGTCGACGTCGGCGACCCGCATGGCGACGGTGCCGTTGTCGGCCTGGATGGTGGCCAGGCCGAGACCGAGGATCACCGTGTCGGCGCGGTCGACCCGGATCGGCTCGGTGACGTGGTGCACGCCGGGGGTGAAGAGCAGGTGCCGGCCCTGGGCGAGCGCGGCGTTGATGGTGGCCGCGCTGGTGCCGGGTCGGACGACGTAGAACTGGGCCAGCGAGATCGACGAGCCGGCCGGGGTCTTGCCGTACCAGCTGGTGCCGGTGGAGTTGGTGCGCAGCGCCGGGACGAACACCCGGTACTCGCCGGTGCCGTCGACATAGAGGAACGGCTTCTCGCGGATCTTCGGGGTCTGGGGGACGACGGTGTGCGAGGGGTTGGGGAAGTGCGGCGGGGGTGCGCCGGCCACGCCCTGGAAGACCATGTTCCACACCGAGCCGGTCCAGCCGTTGCCGAACTCACTGTTGCGCGAGTACCACTGCTGCTGGCTGCCGGAGACGACCAGGCCGTCGATGCGGGTGTCGGCCATCAGGCCGCCGCTGGACCAGCCGTCCCCGCCGTTCCAGAGCTGGATCTGGTTCTGCGCTCCGCGCAGGTGCATCCGGCGGTACGGCGCGGCCTGGGAGACCGCCCAGCGTTCGACGAGCACCCCGGCGGGCAGCGTCACGGACAGGTTCTCCGCCGCGCGCCAGAAGTTCTGCGTCGCGTTGCCGCCGAACCAGTCCGCCTCGACCCGGACGTGGCCGTTGAGGTTGACGTCGTCGGGGCTCATGCCGAGGCCGGCGACCTGGGTGAAGAAGCCGAGGTTGACGTCGGCGGTGTAGGTGCCGGGCTTGAACAGCACGGCGTACCGCTGCGGGCCGAACTGGTTGGTCTCCTGCTGGGTGAAGAGGCTGTCCAGTCGGCTCTGGATGGTGGCGGTCGGGGTGGACGGGTCGAAGACGAACGTGTTCGGGCCGAGGTTCGGGTTGCGCGGGTCGGTGGGCTCCACCGGGTCCACGGTGCCACCTCCGGTGGTGTTCACCTGGAACTCCCACAGCGAGTAGCCGTAGCCGGTGGCGCGGGCGGTGCCGTACATCCGCACGTACCGACCAGTGCCGGAGACCGACAGCGTCTGCGTGCCACCGGTACCGGCGGTGGTGCTCCACACGGTGGTCCACGTGCTGCCGTCGTCGGAGGTCTGGATCTGGAACGCCCGCGCGTACGCGGCCTCCCAGGTGAGCACCACCCGGCAGATCGTCCGGGTGCCGCCCAGGTCGACGCGGAGCCACTGCGGGTCGGCGGCGGCGCTGGACCAGCGGGTGCCGGGGTCGCCGTCCACGGCTGCCGAGGCGGGCACGCCGGCGTTCTCCACGGAGGACGCGGTGGCCGGGCGGCCCTGGGCGGCGTTGGTGGCACCGCAGGTGGGGGCGGCACCGGTCTCGCCGTAGACCTGGAACTCCCACAGCGAGTAGCCGTAGCCGGTGGCGCGGGCGGTGCCGTACATCCGCACGTACCGACCAGTGCCGGAGACCGACAGCGTCTGCGTGCCACCGGTACCGGCGGTGGTGCTCCACACGGTGGTCCACGTGCTGCCGTCGTCGGAGGTCTGGATCTGGAACGCCCGCGCGTGGGCGCCCTCCCAGACCAGGGTGACCTGGCTGAGGGCGGCGCGGGTGCCCAGGTCGACCTGGAGCCACTGGGGGTCGCCGAAGGCACTCGACCAGCGGGTGCCGGTGTCGCCGTCGACGGCCGATCCGGCGGGGGTGCCGGCGTTCTCGGTGGACGAGGCGGTGGCCGGTCGCCCCTGGGACAGCAGCACCGGCGCGGCCTGCGCCGACGGGGTCAGGGCGGTCGGGGCCAGGGCCGCCACGAGCGCGACGACCAGGCCGAGGAGGATCCGCCGCCGGGGCCGTCGGCCGATTCTCGAGCGTGCGGGAATGGCGCGATCTGTCATGACTTCGCCTGTCGGTAGAGGGCTGCGGACGCCGGGCGCGACGGGGCGCGGGGACGGCCGGGGTGTCGGGATTGATCCCGCCGGGATGGCACGTGACCGGAGAGCGCTCTCTGGTGAGTGTCGCGGCGGCATGGCGGCGCCGTCAATATATTGATCTCTGTCAATGGAGTGGCGCCCCTTTCCGGGTCCGACGGTCAGCCCGGCCAGGGCGCACACCACCGGCGGCGAGCAGCCGGGCGATCGGCAGGGTGGCCGCGCCGAGCGCCACCGCGTCCACGCCGAGGCGGCACAACTCGATCGACGCCTGCTCGTACGGCTGACGCAGCGCCTGCCGGCCGGCCGCCTCGCGCACGGCGGGCAGCAGATCGCCGAGCGCCATGGCCGCCCAGCCGCCCAGCACCACCCGCTCGGGGTTGAACAGGTTGATCAGATTGGCCACCCCGGCACCGAGATAGCCGGCCGTCTCGTCGAGCACGCGGCGGGCGGTGGGCGACTCGGCTGCCGCCTCGACCAGGGCGGCGAGCTGGGACTCCTCGTCCGCACCCGGCACCGCCCGACCACCCCGGGCTTCCCGGTACCGGTCGATGATCGCCTCGGCGCCCACGTACGCCTCCAGGCAGCCCCGCGCCCCGCAGCGGCAGGACCGGCCGCCGTACACCAACGTGGTGTGCCCCCACTCCCCCGCACTGCTGGACGCCCCCCGGTAGGCGGCCCCGTCGGTCACCACGGCCGCCCCCACACCGGATCCCACCAGCGCGAACACGGCATGCCGGGCGCCCCGGCCGGCACCGAACCACATCTCGGCCTGGCCGAGGGTGTTCGCGCCGTTGTCGATGTGCAGCGGCAGGTCGGTGCCCGCGCGGATGAGCCGCTCCAACGGCACCCGACCCCAGCCGAGGGCCTGGGCGTGCACCACGGCCTCGACACCCTGCTCCACCACGCCCGAGACGCCGATGCCGACCCCGAGCACGTCGGCCGGGGAGACCCGGGCCCGGGTGGTGACCGTGTCGATGCCGGCCAGCACGTGCCCGGCGACCGCCGACGGCTCGGTGCGCGCCGGGTCCAGCGAATACTCCACACTGGACAGCAGGGTCATCGCGAAGTCGAACAGCTCGACCCGGATCCGGGTCTCCCCGACGTCCACGCCGACGACGTGGGCGTACCGGGAGGCGACCCGCAGCATCATGCCCGGCCGACCGCCGTCCGACTCGGCCGCCCCGGCCTCGGCGACGAGGCCCTCGTCGATGAGGTCGGCCACCACGTTGCTGACGGCGGGCTGGCTGAGACCGGTGCTGCGCATCAGGTGCTGGCGGGTCAACGGACCGTCGAGGAAGAGCCTGGACAACAACGCCGACCGGTTCCGCAGCCGGACGCTCCGATTCGTCGCTCGCGCCAGCTCCACACGCCACCTCGATCCCCGGGCCGCCCGGAGCGCCGGTGCGGCCCCACACTTGACGACCTACGCATCGAACTACTTTAATGGCAACATTCATTAAGTAGTGATGCAACTACCGTCGGTCCAGAGGGCGGCACGCCGCCCCTCCCCCACGCCCTGCCGCACCACGCGTTTCCGGCACCACGCGCACCGCCGAACCCGTGCACCACGTGCCCGGCAGCACCGGGCCCGGGCCCGTCGTACCACCGCCGCCCGACCCGCCGCGCCAGCGGGGCCGGTACCCCACCCTCGAACCGGAAGGGCCGATCGTGTCGAGACGCCTTCTCGCGACACTCGCCGCCGCCGTCCTCGCGACCGCCTCGCTGACCGCCTGCGGCGGCTCGGACGATCCGTCCGACGGGTCCGGCAGGACCCTCACCTACTGGGCCAGCAACCAGGGCGCCAGCCTGGAGGCCGACAAGAAGATCCTCCAGCCCGAGCTGGACCGGTTCGAGCAGCAGACCGGCATCAAGGTCACCGTCGAGGTGGTGCCCTGGTCGGACCTGCTCAACCGGCTGCTCACCGCCGCCACCTCCGGACAGGGCCCGGACGTGGTCAACATCGGCAACACCTGGTCGGCGTCGTTGCAGGCGACCGGTGCGTTGGTCGAGTTCGACGACGCCACCCTGGACCGGGTCGGTGGCCGGGACCGGTTCGTCCCGGCCGCGTTGGCCGCCGCTGGCGCTCCCGGCAAGCCCCCCGCCGCGGTGCCGCTCTACAGCCTCGCCTACGCCCTGTACTACCACAAGAAGGCGTTCGCCGACGCCGGGATCACCGCCCCGCCGACCACCTGGGAGCAGGTGGCCGAGGTCGGCCGGCAGTTGACCGGCGGCGGGCGGTGGGGCCTCGCCGTCGAAGGGGCCAACCCGTCGGAGAACGCGCACCACGCCTTCACCTTCAGCCAGCAGTACGGCGGCGAGTGGTTCGACTCCGCCGGCAAGCCGACCTTCGACACACCACAGAACGTCGCCGCGGTGAAGCGGTACGTCGACCTGATGGCCGTCGACCGGATCGTCAACCCGAGCAACGCGGAGTACACGCAGAACCAGTCGGTCTCCGACTTCGCCAACGGGCGGGCGGCGATGCTGCTCTGGCAGGCCGCCGGCGCGAACCTGACGTCGCAGAACATGGCAGCCGACGCGTACGGCGTAGCGCCCGTGCCGTTCCTCGCGGCCCCGCCGCCCGGCGGCAAGAAGGTCAACAGCATGGTCGCCGGGATCAACATCGCGGTGTTCAAGCACACCCGGAACCGGGACGCCGCGTTGGAGTTCGTCAAGTTCATGACCAGCGACGCCGAGCAGGTCACGCTCAACCGGACGTACGGCTCGCTGCCGCCGGTGACGTCGGTCGCCGCCGATCCCGCGTTCGCCGCGCCCGAGCAGACGGTGCTCCGGGAGACCCTCGCCACCACCGCGGCCCCGCTGCCGCAGGTGCCCGACGAGAGCACGTTCGAGACACTGGTCGGCACCGCCATCAAGGAACTCTTCGCCGACGCGGCCCGGGGCAGACCGGTCACCGAGGAGAGCGTCCGGCAGAAGCTCAGCAGGGCCCAGCAGCAGATGCGCTGACCGGCCAGGCCGGTGGCCGTCGACGGGACGTCCCGTCGACGGCCACCGGAGCGAGAGGACCCCGATGGCAACCAGCACCACCCGAGACGGCACCGCTCCGGGCCGGCCACCCCGGGCCGGAGCCACCCGCCCCCGACGACCACTCCTGCCGTATCTGCTGCTCGCCCCGGCGATTGTGCTGGAACTGGCGATCCACGTGGTGCCGATGCTGGTCGGCGCCGGGATGAGCCTGCTGGAGCTGACCCAGTTCCACATCCGCGACTGGTCCACGGCGCCGTTCGTCGGCTGGGACAACTACCGTCTGGTGCTCGACGTCGACTCCGCCGCCGGTGCGGCGCTGCTGCACTCGTTCTGGGTGACGCTGGTCTTCACGGTCGCCTCGGTCGGGATCTCCTGGGTGTTCGGCACCACCGCCGCCGTCCTGCTGCACCGTCCGTTCCGGGGGCGGGGACTGCTGCGTGCGCTCTTCCTCACCCCGTACGCCCTGCCGGTCTACACCGCGGTGATCACCTGGAGCTTCCTGTTCCAGCGGGACACCGGCCTGGTCAACCACGTCCTGGTCGACCAGCTGCACCTGCTCGACGACCGGCCGTTCTGGCTGATCGGGGAGAACAGCTTCGTCGCGCTGCTGATCGTGTCGATCTGGCGGACCTGGCCGTTCGCCTTCCTCTGCGTCATGGCGGGCCTGCAGAACATCCCCGGCGACCTGTACGAGGCCGCCGCCATGGACGGCGCGGGCTTCTGGCGGCGGCTGCGCTCGGTCACGCTGCCCATGCTGCGCCCGGTCAACCTGGTCCTGCTGCTGGTGCTGTTCCTGTGGACCTTCAACGACTTCAACACCCCGTACGTGCTCTTCGGCGGCTCCGCGCCCGAGCAGGCCGACCTGGTCTCCATCCACATCTACCGCAGCTCCTTCGAGACCTGGGACTTCGGTTCGGGCTCGGCGATGTCGGTGGCGCTGCTGCTGTTCCTGCTCCTGGTCACCGCCGGGTACCTCCTACTCACCAACCGTCGGAGGAACGATGCGTGAGACCACCGCCGAGCGCTGGTCCCGCCGGGTCGTGCTGACCCTGCTCGCGGTCTTCGTGCTCGTCCCGCTCTACGTGATGGTCAGCTCGGCGCTCAAGCCGTTGCAGGACGTGCAGAGCGCGTTCACCTGGTGGCCGCGCCGGCCGACCGCGCAGGCGTTCGTGGACATGTGGTCGACCGTGCCGCTGGGCCGCTACCTGGTCAACAGCCTGGTCGTCTCCTCGGTGGCGGCGGTCTTCTCGGTCACCGTGGCGATCTTCGCGGCGTTCGCGGTCAGCCGCTACCGGTTCCGGGGGCGGGGGCTGTTCTCGGTGACCGTGCTGTCCACCCAGATGTTCCCCGGGATCCTGTTCCTGCTGCCGCTCTTCCTGATCTACGTCAACCTGGGCAACGCCACCGGCATCCAGCTGTACGCCAGCCGGACCGGCCTGATCATCACGTACCTCACCTTCTCGCTGCCGTTCTCGATCTGGATGCTGGTCGGCTACTTCGACTCCATCCCGCGCGGCCTGGACGAGGCCGCGCAGGTCGACGGCGCGGGGCCGCTGCGCACCCTGTTCCAGGTGGTGCTGCCGGCGGCGGTGCCCGGCGTGGTCGCGGTCGCCGTGTACGCGTTCATGACCGCCTGGGGCGAGGTGCTCTTCGCCTCGGTGATGACCGACGAGTCCAGTCGCACCCTGGCCGTCGGCCTCCAGGGCTACTCCACCCAGTTCAACGTCTACTGGAACCAGGTCATGGCGGCCTCGCTGGTGGTCAGCGTCCCGGTCGTGGCCGGCTTCCTGGCGTTGCAGCGCTACTTCGTCGCCGGCCTCACCGCCGGCGCGGTCAAGTGATCCGTCCTCCCGGTCGGTCGCCCGTTCTCCGCCGCGCCTGACGAGAAGGTCGCGGCCGGTCCGCCCCGGTCTGACCTTCGTCAGGTCCCGACACTGCCGATGGGGTCGGGTGCCGGGGCCGGGTCCGCCCCTAGCGTGCTTCCTGTGATGACACACCACGGGGAGCACGGTTGATAACGCTGGAGAAGCTGACCAAACGGTTCGGGGCCACGACCGCCGTCGACGGGCTGGACCTGACGATCGAGGCGGGCCGGGTCACCGGCTTCCTCGGCCCGAACGGGGCCGGCAAGTCCACCACCATGCGGATGGTCCTCGGGTTGGACCGGCCCACGTCGGGGCGGGCGCTGGTGGGCGGGAAACCGTACACGGCATTGCGCTGGCCGCTGCGCGAGGTCGGGGCGCTGCTCGACGCCAAGGCGATCCACCCGGGGCGGACGGGTCGCCACCATCTGCGGGCGATGGCGCGGAGCAACGCCATCGCCGGTGGACGCGTCGACGAGGTGCTGGCGACGGTGGGACTCACCGAGGTCGCCGACCGGCGCGCGGGCACGTACTCGCTGGGGATGGGTCAGCGGTTGGGGATCGCCGGTGCTCTGCTCGGCGATCCCGGGGTCCTGATGTTCGACGAGCCGGTCAACGGGCTCGATCCCGACGGCGTGCGGTGGATCCGTGGGCTCATGCGGGGTCTGGCCGCCGAGGGCCGGACGGTCTTCGTGTCGAGTCACCTGATGAGCGAGATGCAGCTGACCGCCGACCAGCTGGTGGTCATCGGGCGTGGTCGCCTCGTCGCGGACGCCTCCGTGGACGAGGTCATCGCCCGAGGGGCGCGGCGGGACGCCGCCGGTCCGGTGACGGTGCGCTGCCCGGATCCGGCGCAGCTGGCCGCGCTCCGGGACCGGCTGGCCGGGAGGTCGGTGACGGTCCTCGACGCCGGCGCGGACCGGTTGACCCTCGGCGGCATCGACGCCGCGGACGTCGGTGACCTGGCCTTCGCGATGGGGATCCGCCTGCACGAGCTGAGCGCCGGCACCGCCTCCCTGGAGGACGCCTACCACCGGCTCACCGCCGACAGTGTCGAGTTCACGGCGGCCCCGGCCGCCCGGGAGGGACGATGATCGTCATGCGAGCCGCGATCGGCGCGGAGTGGACCAAGCTCTGGACGACCCGCACGGTCTGGTGGGCGCTCGGCGCGGCCGCGATGCTCATGGCGGCCGGCGCCGGTCAGTACGCGATCTACGCCGGCAACGGCGACCTCGCCGCCGGCCTGCTGTCCGACGGCAGGGTACCGGCCGGCACCATCGCGGTGCTGGCCGTCGGCATCGCGCAGCTCGCCTTCGTCGCCCTGGCGATGCTGGTCATGACGAGCGAGTACTCCACCGGCACGATCCGCGCCACGCTGGCCTGGATTCCGTCCCGGGGACGGCTGCTGCTGGCGAAGTGCGCGGTCGTCGCCGTGGTCACCCTCGTCGCCGGCACCGCCGTGGGGCTGCTCGGCGCGCTGGTCGCCGTTCCGCTGCTCGGCGGTCTCGGCGACACCGACGCCGCCGCGATCGTCGGTGACGCCCTGGGCATCGGCGCGTATCTCGCGCTGCTCGCCGTCTTCGCCACCGGACTCGGCGCGGCCCTGCGCGGACCGGTGGTGACGTTGGTGGTCGTCCTCCTGCTCGTCGTGGTGCTCCCGCCGATCCTCCAGGTGCCCGACCTGCCGGCCCTGAACCGGATCGCCGACAGCCTTCCCGGTGTGGCCGGCAACCACTTCCTGCACGGGGACGCCGATCCGTACCCGGCGGTGGTGGGTCTGCTCGTCCTGGCCGCCTGGGCGCTCGCCGCCGTCCTGGCGGGCTGGCGGGTGATGCGCCACCGCGACGCCTGAGCCGGCAGGAGAGCCACCGGTCACCGGCCCCGCCGTGGGCCGGGCCGCGCGGATCCGTCGACCTGGTGTCGGCCCCGGCGGAAGGACGGGCCGGTCGGAGGCGATGTGCCTGCGGCCGGCCCGCTGTCCTTCCGCCGGGAGGAGCGGGAGCCGGTCCCGGTCAGTCGACGACGGTGAGGACGATCTTGCCGGTCGTACGGCCGGTCTGGGCGATCTCATGGGCCCTGGCCACCTGGTCGAGTGGGAGGACCACGGCGACCTCGGGACGCAACTGCCCGGCTCCGACGAGCGCCGCGATCGCCTTCAGCCCTCCGTGGTCGGGTTCGACGATCGTGAAGCCGGCCCTTACGCCACGGTCACGCGCCTCCACCGCCAGGTGGCTCTCGGCCGGGGAGGCGAGCGACACCACGATGCCGCCGGGGCGCAGGGTCCGCAGTGAGCGCGGCCCGTAGTCACCTCCGATGGTGTCGATCACGATGTCGATGTCGCCCACCACCGACGCGAAGTCGACCTGGGTGTAGTCGACGACCTCGTCGGCGCCGAGGCCGCGTACGAAGGCGTGCTTGGCCGAGCGGGCGGTGCCGACGACGTGGGCGCCATGCGCCTTGGCGATCTGGACGGCGAGGTGCCCGACACCGCCCGCTGCGGCATGGACCAGTACCCGCTGACCGGGGCGCACGCAGGCGGTGTCGACCAACGACTGGTACGCGGTGAGCGCCGCCAACGGGAGCGCGGCGGCCTCCGCGTGGGAGAGCGTCGCCGGCTTACGGGCCAGGTGCCGCGCCGGAGAGGTCACGTACTCGGCGTACGTGCCCGCCGGTTGCGGCAGCCGCGGCATGCCGAACACCTCGTCGCCCGGTTGGAACATCGTCACGCCGAGTCCGACCGCCTCGACGACGCCGGACACGTCCCATCCCAGCCTGACCGGTGTCTCGCCCAGCAGTCCCCCGGTGGCCCGGTGCCACAGGTCGGTCGGGTTGACACCGGCGGCATGGACCCGGACGAGGACCTCCGAGACCCCGGGTTCCGGGCGGTCCATCTCGACCACCCGCAACACCTCGGGTCCCCCGAGCGAGTCCTGGCTGACAGCACGCATGATCATCCCTCTGTTCCATACGGTCGGTGACTGACGCACGACCAACACTGCGGGAGGCGGGCCCGCCCGACGAGTGGCCAGATCGCCAACATGTGAGAGGATCTGGCCATGCACCGCGTCGTCGTCCTGGCCCTCGAGGGTGTCTATCCGTTCGAGCTGAGCATCCCGGTCCGGATCTTCGGCACCGCGGCGGGCGCGGACGGTGGCCCGCTCTACGAGGTGGTCACCTGCAGCCTCGACGGCGGCCCGGTCCGGACGAGCGCGGACTTCGCCCTCGCGGTGGAGCACGGGGCCGAGGCCCTCGACGCGGCGGACACCCTGGTGATCCCGCCGTTCGTCTGCGACCCGACCGAGGACCGGACCTGGCTCCCCGACGAGCTGGCCGAGGCGCTCACCCGCCTCCGGCCGGGTGCCCGGATCGTGTCGATCTGCACCGCGTCGTACGTCCTCGCCGCCGCCGGTCTGCTCGACGGTCGCGCGGCGACGACGCACTGGAACGAGGCCGACCGGTTCCAACGGATGTTCCCGCAGGTCAAGCTCGATCCGGACGTGCTGTTCGTCGACGACGGGGACGTGCTCACCGCGGCGGGGGTGGCCGCCGGACTCGACCTGTGCATGCACCTCGTACGCCGTGACCACGGCAGCGAGGTCGCCAACCGGGTCGCGCGCCGATGCGTCATCCCGCCCTGGCGCGAAGGCGGTCAGGCGCAGTTCATCGAACGTCCGGTGCCCGAGCCCTCGGCGGCCACCACGTCCACGACCCGCGACTGGGCACTCGGCCAGCTCCATCGACCACTCTCCCTGTCCGAGCTGGCCGAGCACGCACGGATGAGCGTGCGGACGTTCTCCCGGCGGTTCCGGGACGAGGTCGGCATGACCCCCGGCCAGTGGTTGACCCAGCAACGCGTCGAACACGCCCGCCGGCTGCTGGAGTCGACCGACCTCCCGGTGGACCGCATCGCCGGCGAGGCGGGATTCGGAACGGCCGCCTCGTTGCGCCAACACCTGACCGCCGCGATCGGCGTGCCACCGACGGCCTACCGCCACACGTTCCGCTCGGGCCGCCCCGCCACGGTCGGCGAACCGCGCTGATCGACTCTCCCGGTCGCCGGACCGGGGCCGCGCTCCGGGCCGCCCGGAATCTCGTCGTGCTCCACGACGCACAGACGCCGAGGTCACGACCCGGGCAAGCACCGGCGTTGTACCGTCCAGTCCGCCAGTCGAGCCGACCGGGAAGGGCACCATGAGCAGTTCCACACCGCCGACCGCGACCGGGCTGGTCGACGTCGCGACCGGGCGGCCGGTCCGCCGGCACCCGGACACCGGGGTCTACTACGTCCGCAAGGCCGGATGGCCGCACTTCTGGGGCCGGACCCTGGACGCCCTCGTGGTGATGGTGGTGGCCGGGGTCCTGATGGGCGCGGTCCACACGGCCAACCAGGACTTCGCGCTCGGCCGCCTGGGCACGGCCATGTCCGCCAGCACCGGCACGTACGTCGCCGTCATGGCCGCCATCTGGTTCGTGGTGGTCGTCGCGTACGGCATGGTCTGGGGCTCGGTCGGCAGCCTGGGGGACGCCGCCTCCGGAATGCGGTCCGTCCGGATCTCCAACGGTGCGCGATCCGGTGCCTGGCGGGGAGGCTGGCGGGCCTTCTGGTGGTCCTTCGCCCCCTTCTACCTGCTGGTGAGCATCGCCGCCATGTTCGAGGGCAGCGGCGGGGACAGTTTCGACTCCACGTACACCGCCATCGACCTCCGTTCCGGTCTCGCCCGGGGCCGGGCACCCGTTCCCGACCCGACGGCGCCCCGCCCGGCTGCGCGCCCGGGGGTGGTCTGAGCGGGTCAGGGTTACTCGGTCACGACCTCGCCGGTGATGGCGCGGGAGCGCTGCGCGACGGCCGCGCTGATCGGGGCCAGCGCCGGGAGCTGCATGCCCTGCGGGCCGAAGATCAGCCAGGCGACCGCGACCGCGTACCACGGAGCCGCCGGCCCGTGCAGCATCAGCGGGTTGCCCTCCTGGTAACGGAGGATGAACGACCACTGGGTCAGGTCGGCGGTGAGTTCGACCACTCCGTTGTGCCAGAAGCTCAGCAGGTTGCCCTGGTAGTCCCCGAGCAACCGCTGGTTGGTCAGGATCATCCGCACCTGTGCCTGGTCCCGCCACTGCGCCGCCGCCATCGCCTGGGCCCGACTGCGGGCACTGGCGTTGCTGATCGCGTCACCCGCCATGCCGGCGAGCACGAAGCCCGTCGAGCCGAACCAGAAATGGCTGCTCTCGCGGTACTGCACGGCGGTGCCGTAGAAGCGTGCGTACCCCAGCGCCGTGTCACTGAAGATCGCCTCGTCCTGGCCCAGCCGCAGGCCGGTCGGGGGCAGGGCAACGAGTTGGCCACCCCCGGCCAGGTGCTCGTACAGCTGACAGGCACTGCTCCAGCCGTCGCGCAGCACGGCATCGAGGGCGGCGGCCGAGTCTTTGCGGTTCACGTGCGCTTCCTCCGGCTCTCCAGTGCGGGCTCGTGGCGACGCAGCGCCCACCGCACCGCCACGGCCAGCCAGACGGTCTGACCGGCCAGAACGGCCATCGCCCAGCCCCAGGCGCCGGTGGTGTGCGCCCAGAGCGCGTCCGGCGCGGGCCTCAGCATAATCGCGCGCAGATCCACGGTGGACGCGGCGGCGGCGTAGCCCCAGCGGGCCGGGGCCAGCCAGGAGAGCTGTTCGATGCCGGTGCGCCCGACCACGGCGAACAGCCCGCCGCAGAGCACGAGCTGTGCCATCACCAGCCCGACCAGCACCGGCATCGTCTGCTCGCTCGTGGCGACGTACACGCTGACCAGCAGCCCCAGCACGGTGGCGGCCAGCGTGGTCAGCCAGACCACCACGATCAGCTCGGCCAGCGGCCCGCCCAGGACGAGCGCTTCGGACGGTGCCGGCCGGCCGAACAGCCCGAGCAGGACGAACAGGGCCGCCTGGAACGCGTTCAGCACGGCGAACACGGCCAGCTTCGCGCTCAGGTAGGCCCCAGGCGCCAGGCCCACCGCCCGTTCCCGGCGGTAGATGGCACCCTCCCCGACGAACTCCCGGATTCCGCCGGCCAACCCGATGAAGATCGCCCCGGTGATCAGGATGACCAGCAGCTCGGCGGCCTCGGTGCTGCGGCCGGACGGTTGGGCGGGCACCCCGAGACCATCGGACCCGGGGACCACGTGCAGCAGGGCGGCGAGACCCACCGGCAGGCCCAGGGAGAGAGCCGCGTACAACCGGTCGGCGAGGGTGACGGCGACCGTACGACGGGTCAGGATCGCCGTCTGCCGCCACCAGCCCTGGCGCGGCGGCGGCGCGGCGGCCACCGCCCGCTCGGCCGGCGGCCCGGCTCGGGCCGGCGTACGGGTGGCCGCGAACCGGGCGGCCCAGACGTCCGGCTCGGCCGCGACGGCGGTGAACACGTCGGCGTACTCGGCCGCCCCGAAGAAGTCGAGCAGCTCGTCCGGCGGGCCGAAGTAGGCGACCTTGCCGCCCCGGGCGAGCACCAGCACCCGGTCGCACACGTTCAGGTGCAGCGGGCTGTGCGTCACCACCACGACGGTCCGGCCGCGATCGGCCAGCTCGCGCAGGCCGTGCATCACGTCACGGTCCAGCGCCGGGTCGAGCCCGGAGGTCGGCTCGTCGAGGAAGAGCAGCGAGGGCTCGGTGAGCAGTTCCAGGGCCACCGAGGTGCGCTTGCGCTGCCCGCCGGAGAGGGTGTCGATCCGCTGGTCGGCGTGCGCGGTGAGAGCGAGCTGGTCGAGCACCTCGTCGATGCGCCGGTCCCGCTCCGCAGGCGTCACGTCGGCACCGAAGCGCAGCCCGGCCGCGTAGCGCATCGCCCGGCGTACGGTGAGCTGTCGGTGCAGGATGTCGTCCTGCGGCACCAGGCCGATGCGGTGCCGCAGGTCGGCGTACTCGGCGTAGAGGTCGCGGTCCTGGTAGCGCACCGTGCCCGCCTGCGCCGGGCGGTTGCCGGTCAGCGCCCCCAGCAGCGTCGACTTCCCGGCGCCGCTCGGCCCGACCACCGCGAGCAGGCTGCACTCGTCGAGCGCGAACGAGACGTCCGCGAGCAGGGTCCGCGCGCCGACCGTGACCCGCAGTCCCTCGGCGCGCAGCGACACCCGGCCGGTGTCGACGTAGTCGTGCAGGGTGGCGCCGTCGAACACCATCTGGTGGTGCCCGAACGAGAGGAGGTCTCCGCCGGAGAGCGCCGTCTGCTCGACCTGCCGCCCGTTGACGTACGTGCCGTTGCGCGTGCCCAGATCGACGACGCGGAACCCGGCACCGTCCCGGACGAGGTCGGCGTGGTGGCGGGAGACCAGCAGGTCGTCGAGGACGATGTCGTTGTCCGGCGCCCGTCCGACGCGGATCCGCCCCGCCGTCGGGTAGCTGGCCGAGGGCATCCGGCCCCGCGCGAACCGTGCGCCCGGGGGCGGCTCGGCACCGGATCCGCCGCTGCCCGACCCCACCTCGGTCGACGGGCCCGGCCGCGCCGGACCGGCCTGGGTCGGCGAGGCGGCGTAGGCCCCCTCCGGCCGGAAGGTGAGCACCGGACCGTCGACGGCGTCGCCGATCCGCACCGCGCAGGCGGCCGTTATCTCCAGTTCGTGCACCTGACGGCCGTCGACGAAGGTGCCGTTGCGGCTGGCGAGGTCACGCAGGTGCCACCGTCCGCCCCGGTGGGTGAGTTCCAGGTGCTCCCGGGAGGCACGCGAGTCGGTGAGGACGATCGAACAGAGCGGGTCACGGCCGATCCGCATCGGCCCGCCGGCCGCCGTGACCCGGCGTTCCCCACCTCCACCGGGTACGCCGACCAGCAGGTCGGCGCTCAAGCCGGCACCGGCCCGGGGGTGGTCACCGGCCCGCCTTGGGTTTCGGCAGCCGTTTGGCCATCGACGTCGCCATCTTGATCAAATCGCTCTGGTGGGTGCCGCCCTCGTAGTCGTTCTGGATCGCGACCTGGAGGAGCACCTGACCCGAGCGGACGAAGATCATCGCGTACACGCCGCCCGAGCCGCTGACGGTGATCCCGAACGACTCCTGCCCCAGCCTGGGCACCGTGAACGGGCGCCATCCGCACCGCTCGGCGGACGTGCGGACGGCGTCGAGGAACGGGTCGGCCGCGTCGCCGTAGAAGCCGGCGACCGCCGAGCCGAGGTACGGATACTGGCCGCTGGTCACCCAGTAGCCGTTGCTGCTGTGCGCGCCGATCGCGTCGCCGCGCACCGTGCCGTCCGCACAGAGCGTGAGCTTGGTCAGACCGTTGTGCAGCACGTCGGCGGTCGTACTCGACTTGACCGAGTCACGCTCGGTCCTCATCGCGGACGCGACGTCGGCCACCGACAGCAACACGGGCTCCAACGCGGTCACCGCCGGCGGCGGGGAGGCGCGGTCGACGCTCGGGGTCGGAGTCGGATCGAGGCCGCCGGGCAGGTTGCCCCGGGCCAGGTTCCACACCGACGGTACGCAGCAGGCGGCGAGAAGGACCGCCACCACGATTCCGATCACCAACGGGAGCTTGGACTTCTTCCGGGCGGACGCCCCGGGGAAGCCCGTCGGGCCCGGACCGGGCGGCAGAGGGTACTCCGACGGGCCGGGAGTCCCCGGCGGCCGTGGTCCGGGTGGCCGTGCTCCGGGTGGCAGCGGGTAGGTCGACGCCGTCGGGCCGCCCGGCGGCGGAGAGCCCGGCAGCCCGGAGGCGGGCGGCCCGGACGTGGGCGGCAGTGGAGAACCCGGCGGCAACGGGTAGCCCGGAGGCCCGGAGGTGGGCGGTCCGGAGGTGGGCGGCAACGGGTGGTGCGGCGGCGATGGATGGTGCGACGGTCCGGAGGTGGGCGGCGGAGCCGGTGGTACCCCGCCGACCGAGGTCTCCGGCGGCGCGGTGCGCAGTGCCCTGACCCAGGCCGCCGCAGCCGCCGGCCGACGCTCGGCGGTCACCGCGACCATCGACAGGATCCCGCGGACGACCCGGTCCCGCCCCGCGCCGAGCGACGCGGTGAGCTGCCGGGTCATGCCGTCGATGTCGCCGGGGACCGGCATCTCGCCGGTCACCGCGTGGTAGACGGTCGCGCCGAGGGCGTAGCGGTCCGTGGCCGGGGTGTACTCGCCCCGGGCCAGGGACTCCGGTGCCATGAACGGCGCCGTGCCGTACACCCGGGCGGTGCCGCTGGTGCTGCGCAGCCGAACCAGTCCGAAGTCGACCAGGTAGGCCCGCCCGCTGCCGGACACGAGGACGTTGGCCGGTTTGATGTCCCGGTGCAGGACCGGTATGCCGTCGGTGTCCTGGCCGCTGTGCAGGTAGTCGACGGCCTCGGCGATCGGTTCGAGCGGCCCGAGGACGTCCAGCCCGCGCACTCCGCCGCTCTCCAGCATTTCCTGGAGGCTGCGACCCTCGATCCACTTCATCACGAAGTACAGGCGCGGCGCGGTGTCCGTGGTGGCCGCCCCGGCCGGATGCGGTGACGGGCCGACGAAGACCTCCTTCACCTTGACCAGCGCCGGATGTTCGAGTTGGGTGGCCAGCGCCGCCTGGAGCCGGAGGCCCTCCAGGCCGCGATCGGTCTGGTCCTCCGCCGGCATCCGGAGGATCTTCACCGCGTACGGGAACGCCACGTCGCCGTGGTGCTCGCGAGCCCGCCAGACCTCGCCCTCGCCACCGGCGGCGCGCCGCTCGATGAGCTCGTACCGGTCCGGTGCGTCCGGCGGTCCCACGTAGCTGTACTGCCCATCCGACACGGCGGTCATCCTGCCAGCGCCGTACCGGCGAACACAAAACCGCGTCCGTGCCGGACCGACCGTCCGGAAAGGTCGGTGGCAGCGCCCCCCGGCGGGCTACCGCTCCTTGAGTCGGCGGTTAACCTCTTCGGACAGTCGCCGGTTGAGCTCGGCCAACTGCTCGTCGGTGTACCGGGTCAGGTCGACCGGGCCGCTGCCACCGTTCGCCGGTTGCTCCTGCTGTTTCTGCTGCTCCCGGCGTTGCAGTTCCTGCTCCTCCGGCGAGCCGGGGGCGGCATACGCGCAGCGGACCAGGCTGCCGTCGGCGTTCTTCAGGCAGGTCGCCTCGCGGCCGTTGATCTGGCCCCGGCCCTCCACCCGGTAGCGGATGCTCTGCTCGCTGCCGAGCGTGGCGGTCCACGTGGTCCCGCCGGTCGGCACCACCTCGAACACCTGGTCGTCGTTCCAGCAGCAGACGTCCCGGTACTCCGCCTTGATCAGGGCGGCGATGGCCTGCGGCGACGACCAGGTGGGGCTGAGCCGGTGCACGGTCAGCGGGGCGAGACCGTCGCCGGAGTGCCGGGTCGGCACCACCGACACCGCCACCACCGAGCTGGCCTCGCCCTGTGGGGTGAGCGGGGTGACGTACACGCTGCGGCCACTGCCGTCGCGGTGGCGCAGGGTGAACTCCGACTCGTTGCCCTCGTTGGCACCGTCCTCGGAGGCGTCCCAGCCGCTGCGCTCGAACCACCAGTCGGCGAAACCGCCGACCGCGGCGGTGCCCTCCCGCTGCCGGGCGGCGAGGCTGATCGGATAGGACGGTCCGGGCACCTCGGCGGTGGCGTCGGTGACGGTGACCTTCCCGGTCGTGCCGTCGTACAGTGCCACCCCGGCCGGCCTTTCCGTCACCACCAGGATGCCGGTCTGCCGCTTCAACGGCACCACCACGACCGGGGTGTCGCCCTGGCAGTGGACGTAGGCGTCCTCCTCGGAGAACCGCGCCCAGCGCCGCTCGGCGGCGATCTTCCGGCCCAGGTTGTGGGTGAACCAGCCGCCGATCCGGGCGGACGCCGACTCGTCGAACCGGCACCGCTGCTGCGCCCGGCTGGTGCTGCCGAGCGGCACCTCCTGCACCAGGCCGACCTCGTAACCGGTCAACCAGCCGCGCCGCTCGACCAGGATGGCGAACCGGTCGGAGTCGGGCAGGTAGCTGACGTCGCTGATCTCGCCGGTCACGTCGCCCAGATTGGGCGCGGCCTGCGCCTCGCCGACCACGTACGGCGCGCGTGGGGTCAGCTCCGGCACCGGATCGGTCACCACCCGCATGGTGGTCGCGTACGCCCGGTCCTGGAGGTATTCGCCGTAGACCAGCCAGAGCGCGCCGAGGGCCAGCCCGACGGCGGCACCCAGCCAGCCGAGGGCGGCGCTGCGGCCGATCGTGCCCCTGCCCCCGTCGCGCCGACGGGTGAGCAGCCGCACCAGGGCCGGCACCCCGGCGAGGAGGCCCACCAGGGCTGCCGCCAGCAGCCAGGGCAGGAGTTTGCGCAGCTCCCAGACGAGGACGGTGGTGACGTACGAGGCGTACCACCCGACAGCGCCGAGCAGGAGGAGCAGGAGAACTGGTGTACCCACCCGCAGCATCCGACCCATCGACACCCCTCCCTGCGGATCCGACCGGGTCCGATCCTAGTTCGGACGGTCGCGTCCGCTGTGGTGAGTATCGCCCACGACGCCCCGTACGGTCACCGTCCCTCGTCGAGCGGCATCACGTCACCGTGCCGGCACCGTCATGCCGAAGGGGGTCCGGTCAGCAGCTGACCGACGCCGGGGAGTGCGCGACGAGCCCGTCGAAGCTGGCCTTGGCGCGGCAGTACCCGCGCTCGGCGGGGTCCATGAAGTAGGCGGTGGCGGCCGTACCGTCGGCGGCCTGCTGCAGGTAGTAGAGCGCGTCCGGTTCCTCCTGGTACGGGCCGGTGGGGGTCACCGCCCGCTCGAGGGTGATGTCGATCGGGCCGCTGCAACCCCCCGAGAGCTTGGCGAAGGCGGTCTGCATGCCGATGGAGTAGTAGAGGTTGGTGACCGTCAACGAGCACGCCGCGCTCTGCTCGGGGGCCACGGCGGCCGCCGTGGCGGGGGTCGCCGTGGCGATCAGGCCCCCGGCGAGCAGGGCCGCACTGGCGAGACTGCGGATACGCATGGTTCGTCCTCCCGTGTGGAGTGCCTGTAGGAAAGTTTTACCGGCATCAGGATCCTGGCAAAGAAATGCCGGCCGGGGAACCCCCCCCGGCGGGAAGGCGGCCGGGAACACGGGGCGGCACACCAGCGCGCCACATTGGTCGATCGGCCCGGAGGTCGGACGAATCGGAAACAGATCGTCACCCGTCCAGACATGGCCTACGCAGAGCGATGTCGATATGGTTAGCGATCATCTTCCGGCCGACGAGAGCCGATCGCCGGCCGGCCTCCCCGCCCCCGAGAACGGAGGACCCGCTCGTGGCTTCACCCGCCGACACGACGGCCACCGACGACGTCGAGCCGCAGCGGCCCATCCCGCGGTTCCTTACCGAGTTCACCCCCACCCGGTGGCGCCGCCGGCTCAGTCCGTTCTCGCGCGTACCGAAGCACTCGAAGATGGGCGAGACCTGGCACGTGGCGGCACGGACCGCCCCGGACGAGCTGGTCATCGTCGACCGGCCGGCGGACATCGACCCGGACGGCCCCGAGGTCCGCACCTACACGCAGTGGGCGGAGCTGGTCGACCGGGCGGCCGCCTGGCTGCACAAGGCCGGCGTCCGGCCGTGGGACCGGGTCGCGGTCCTCAAGGCGAACCACCTGGACATCGTCATCCTGGGGTGTGCCATCGCCCGGATCGGCGCGATCCCCTGCATGTTCTCCGGGTCCTACGGACCCGAGGCGATGATCCCCATGCTGGAGCGGCTGGAGCGGCCGATCCTGCTGACCGACCGGAAGCACCTCGACAAGTGCGGCATCACCCCCGAGGTGGTGGCGGACCTCACCGTCCGCACGATCAGCGTCGACGCGGTCGAGGACCGGCCGGACGTCCTGCGCCTGGACGACTTCAAGGACGCCCCGCCGGTCCAGCCGAACATGCGCGAGTTCAAGGAGCCGGTGGTCATCACCCACACCTCCGGCACCACCGGGGTACCGAAGCTGGTCATGCACTCCGCCGAGTCGATCTACGCGATGGCGATCGTGGAGACCGAGCGCTGGCCCCGGTTCGGACTGCGGCGCAGCGACACCGTGCTGTTCTGCGACCCGTACACCCACGAGCGGCTCACCACGATGCAGTTGGCGATGGCCGCCGTCGGCCCACGCGTGCTCTACATGTCCGACCCGCTCTCGCCCCGGGTCCGGGAGCTGATGGCGGAGCACAAGCCGACGCTGGTCGAGGCGCTGCCGAACATCTACCTCGCGTGGGAGCCGCTGACCCGCGACCCCGCCGGCCTGTTCAGCAACGTCCGCGAGTACGTCAACTCCTTCGACGCCATCCACACCCGCACCATCCGCACCTTCCTGGCCGCGACCAAGCGCCGGTTCCCGATCTGGGTGCAGTCGTGGAGCCAGACCGAGAACGGCGCGCTGTGCATCCGGCCGTTCTTCCGGTTCGTGGTACGGCGCAGGGGGCACCGGCCGCCGCCGACCCAGCTGATCGGCTGGCCCATCCCGTTCCACGCCAAGATGCGGGCGGTGGACCCGGAGACCGGGCAGGAGGTCCCGCGCGGGCAGGTCGGCATGATCGAGATCGACCAGCCCGGACGGTGCCTCGCCTACGTCGGCGAGCAGGACCGACACGACCTGAAGTGCAACGGCAGGTGGTGGAGCACCGGCGACCTCGGCATCATCAACAAGTGGGGCGCCGTCCGGATCGTGGACCGGGAGATCGACCGGATCCCCAACGGCAGCGCGATCGAGTTCGAGGACCTGATCCTCGACCGGATCGACTACACGACCGAGGTGATCGTCCTCCCGGTCGCCGGTGGGCTGCCGGTGCCGGTGGTGAGCACCACGGACGACGTGCCCCTGGACAAGGGCGACTGGGCGCGGGCGGTCGCCGACCTCGCCCCGATGGCCGAGCCGATCCAGATCAGGTGGGACGAGTTCCCGCGCACCGGCACCTGGAAGATCCGTCGGGTGGCGCTGCGGGAACAACTGCTCGACGGCGCCAAGGCGATCGGCATCGGACGCTGGACCTGACCGGCGTCGTCCGCTGACCGTACCCCGGCGGCACCGGCCCCACCCGGGCCGGTGCCGCCGGGGTCGTGGGCCGCCGCCGGTCGAACGAGAGGAAGACTGCGATGTTGGACATCCTCGGCCGGCTCACCCACCGGGTGCGCTGGTGGGTGATCGCCGGGGCCGTGGTGTTCCTGGCCGCGGCCGGCGCCTGGGGTGCCAACGCCTTCGACGACCTGGCCGCCGGCGGCTTCACCTACGCGGCGAGCGAGAGCTCCCGGGCCGAGGAGGTCGAACGGGACCGGCTCGGACGCAACGACGCGGACGTCGTCGTGCTGTTCGGCAGCGACCGGTGGACGGTCGAGGATCCCGCGTACCGCGACGCCGCCCGGCAGGTCCTCGACCGGATCCCGGCCGACCGGATCGAGGGCGTGACCGACTACTGGCGGACCAACGCGTCCGCCCTGGTCAGCACCGACCGGCGGGAGACGTTCGCGGCGGTGCAGATCGCCGGCGCCACCGAGAACGACCGGCTCACCAACTACCTGGCCGTCCGGGGCAGCCTGACCAGCCCGGACCTCGACGTCACGGTCGGCGGCCCGCTGGCGCTGATCGACGACGTCAACACGCAGAGCAAGGCAGACCTGACCCGCGCCGAGGCGTTGGCCCTGCCCATCCTGTTCCTGCTGCTGATCCTCATCTTCCGCAACGTGCTGGCGGCGCTGCTGCCGGTGCTGGTCGGGGTGCTGTCGATCGTGGGATCGTTGGCCGGTCTCCGGCTGCTGGCGCAGTTCACCGATGTCTCGATCTTCGCCGTCAACGTGGTCACCCTGCTCGGTCTCGGGCTGGCCGTCGACTACAGCCTGTTCATGGTCAGCCGGTTCCGGGAGGAACTCGGCGCGGGTCACCCGGTGCCGCAGGCGCTGCGGCGGACCATGGTCACCGCCGGCCGGACGATCGTCGTGTCCGCGGTGACCGTCGCGCTCGCCCTGGCCAGCCTGGCCGTCTTCCCCCAGGTGTTCCTGCGGTCCATCGCCGTCGGCGGGGTCGCGGCGGTGCTGCTGGCCGGGTTCTTCTCGTTGACCGTGATGGCCGCGATGCTCGCCCTGCTCGGTCCCCGCCTGCGGGAGCGGCGGCGTCGGCCGGCCGGCACCGACCCAAACTCCGGCGCGTGGGCGCGGATCGCGCGGACGGTGATGCGCCGTCCCGTCCTGGTCGGCGGCGCGGTCATCGCCGTGCTGGTGCTTCTCGGCCTGCCGTTCCTGCGCATCTCCTACGGCTGGCTGGACACCCGGGTCCTGCCCGCCACGGCGGAGAGCCGGCAGGTCCAGGACACCCTGGCGGAGTCCTTCCCGGACAGCGTCACCCGGCCGATCGACGCCGTCGTCACGCTGGACGGCCCGGCGGCCGAGCCCGCCGGGCGGGCGGAACTCGCCGCCTATGTGGACCGGGTGGCCGCGCTGCCCGACGTGCGGCACGCGGACGTCACCGGCCTGTCCGGCGACACCGCGCGGGTCACCGTACGGTTCGACGTGGAGCCGATCTCCGCGCAGGGACGGGAACTGGTCGACGCGGTACGCGCCGTCGAACCGCCCACCGGCGGCACGGTGCTGGTCGGGGGCGACGCGGCCGGTTTCGCCGACCTGATGGACATGCTCACCCAGCGACTGCCGTGGATGGCGCTGCTGGTGCTGGTCACCACGTTCGTGCTGCTGTTCTTCTCCTTCGGCTCACTGGTGCTGCCGGTCAAGGCGATCCTGATGAACGTGCTGAGCCTGACGGCGGCGTTCGGCGCGGTGGTGTGGATCTTTCAGGACGGCCACCTCGACGGACTGCTCCGGTTCACCTCCACCGGCAACATCGACGTGGTGCAACCCATCCTGATCTTCGCGGTCGCGTTCGGGCTGTCCATGGACTACGAGGTGTTCCTGCTCTCCCGCATCCGTGAGCACTACGACCTGGTCGGGGACAACACCGAGGCGGTCGCCGTCGGCCTGCAACGCTCCGGTCGGATCATCACCAGCGCGGCCCTGCTGCTGGTGGTGGTGATCGTGTCGTTCGCGACGTCGAGCGTGCTGGTCGTGAAGATCATCGGCGTCGGGCTGGCCATCGCCGTCGTCGTCGACGCCACCATCGTTCGGGCGCTGCTGATGCCCGCCACCATGCGGCTGCTCGGCCGGCTCAACTGGTGGATGCCGGGGCCCCTGCGACCGCTCTACAACCGGTGGGGGATCCGCGAGGGCGGCCCGGCCGACTGAGCAGCGGTCCTCCTCCCCCACCGTCCGGGGTGCGGGTGGGTCGGCGGAGGCCCGCCCACCCGCACGGACCGGTCAGAAGATCAGCGCCCGGCCGAGCCCCATGTCGGTGAGCCGGGTGGAGTGCACGGTGCTGGTGACCTCCAGGGCCTTCTGGATCCGCTCCTCCGGGGTGGTGTCCACCAGCCGGCGGCCGTCCCAGATCTCGTAGTCACCGATCATCGCCACGTGCGGCGCGATGCCCTCCTGGAACCAGTTCTCCCAGCGGTTGAGCTGGTCGGCGACGGGCAACTGCTCCCACAGCCGCATACCGCCCCGGATCAGCTCGACGAGTCGTTCCTTGTCGTCGGGGTGCTGGTGCAGGTGCTCGCGGATGATCGAGGTGCCGACGGCCAGGTGGCGTACCTCGTCGATGCCGGCGCCCTTCTCCATGTCGGCCATCCGGGGGTCGAGCGGTCGCCACTTGCGCTCGCTCAGCTCGAACGACGGGGCAAGGAACCCCTCCACCAGAATCGTCAGCAGCACCACGCCACCGAGGAAGTCCTGTTGGTCCCGCACGATCGGCATGCCGAGCTCCTCCAGCGGGTCGAGGATGCCCGCCTGGTCGGCCGCGGTCTGCTGGGCGATGACGTCGGCGACGTCCCGCTCGTCGACGCCGAGGTTCCGCAGGTGGTTACGGAAGATCATGGCGTGCCGGGTCTCGTCCATGAGCTGGGTGGCGTAGAACTCCATCGTCGTGGAGTCCGGCGCGCACGCCACGATGTACCCGATCGCGCGGGCGGCCCGCTCCTCGGCCAGTGCCCGGAACGCGACCTCCTGGATCAGCGCGTCCCGCAGCGGGCCCGGCTCGCGGAGGAAGTCCGGGGTCACCAGCCCCGGCGCGTAGCCGACGACGTTGCCGCGCAGCGTCCGCTCCGGAACGTTGGCGAACCAGTACCGCAGGTCGCAGTCGCGTGCGGTGAGCCGGAGCCCCTCCGCCCCGTCGAACAGGGACGTCGCGTTGTCCCAGTCGGCGGCGTCGTCCGCGGTCATCGTCGACTGGCCGGCGACACGGGGTGTCTCGGTCGGGGCGACGACGTACGGGGTCGCCGGACGGGCGAGCGAGGCGGGCTTGGCGACCGGGGCGGGACCGGTCGGCGCGGTCGTGGCGGCGGGAGCGGCGGGGGCCGGCGGGGATGCGGAGACCGCTGCCCCGGCCGGCGGCCGGGCGGACTCCGGCGCGGGTGCCGGGGTGGCCGCCGGCACGGGCTGCGGCGCGCGGACCGGCGCGGTCTCCCGCTGCGGCGTCGGCACGGGGGGCGGCTGCGGGGCCGGCGTGGCGGCGGCCGGACCGGTGTCGGACATCAGGAACGGGCCACTCCCGTCGAGGTAGTCGACCATCGCCGCCGCGATGCTGGCCCGCGACGGCGGGTGGAACGCGACGCACTGGCACGCCGCGATCAGGTAGGCCACGTCGGGAGAGCCGATGAACGACATCCCGCCGAGCATCTCGACCGCCTGCCGGGCGGCGTCGGCGATGGCGTCCTGCGCGCCGTAGCGGGCCATCAGCACGCGGGCCAGCGCGTCGTTGTCCGTCTCGCCGGCCATCATGGCGCGGGCCGCGCCCTCGAGCAGCTGCGTCGCCGTCTCGATCCGGGTGCCCAGGGCGGCCCGGTCGGTGATCGCGGCACGCCGGGCGGCCAGGGCGCGTTCCACCAGCGCGCTCGCCATGCCCAGGTACGAGGCGGTGATGAGCAGCTCGAACCAGATGAACCCGGTGGTCTGGAGGTCGTCGAGCATCCCGTCCGGACCGTTCTCGGTCGGGATGACCAACTCGTCCTCGATGTAGACGTCGGACAGGCGGACCTCGTCGCTCTCCGCGCCGGCCAGCACGCTGCTGCCCCAGAACGGGTGCCGCGTGATGCCACGCAGCGTGGCCGGCATGAGCAGGAACGCCGTCTGCTGCCCGCCGTCCGACGCCGGCACCGCCACGCTGGCCGTGAGCAGGTCCATCGAGTGACTCAGGCTGCACGGCTTCTTCGACCCGTTGATCCGGTAACCACCCGGGGCCGGGGTGGCCGTCATCGTGGGAGCGAGGATCCCCTGGGCCGGGCGCCCCTCGGCGAACCCGGACGAGACGAGCAGGTTGCGGCTGGTGATCGCCTCGAGCAGGGCCCACTCCATGCCGGAGTTCTTGATGCTCTCGGCGAAGGTGAACAGCGTCGCCACCGAGAAGTGGTGCATCGTGGTGCCCACCGCCAGCGACGGGGCGTGCGCGCCGATCGCCCGCATGACCCGTACCGCGTCCAACGGGGTGGCGCCGAGCCCGCCGTAGTCCTTCGGGATCACCAGGCCGGGGCCCCGGCTGGCCCGGAACACCGGCAGCGTGGCGGCGCCGGACGACTCCCGCTGATCGAAGGGGATCTTCGACAGCCCGTCGACCAGCCCCGGCAGGTAGGACTCGCACAGGGCGCGCGCCTGATCAAGTGATCGCATCGGGGTTCCTCCAGCGGCGGGACGGTCGGTGGTGGTGGTCAGCCCGAAATGAGCGCGCGGGCCGCCGCACGACGCAGCTTGCCGGACGGTGTCTTCGGGAGGGACCCCGGCGGCAGGACGACGACCGACGCGGGACGGGCGTCGATCTCGGCGACGACCCGGTGGACGACGGCGTCACGCAGCGCCTTCTCGGCGGCCGGGTCACCGGCGCGCCGCGACTCGACCAGCACCGCGAACGACTCACGTGCCACACCGTCGCCGGCCATCAGCCGCACTGCCGCGACGTTGCCGTCCCGGACGCCGTCGACCGAGGCCGCCGCGCGTTCGATGTCGGTGGGGTAGATGTTCCGGCCGCCCATGATGATGACGTCCTTCTCGCGCCCGCAGACGACGATCTGACCGTCGACCAGGTAGCCCTCGTCGCCGATGTCCAGCCAGCCGTCATCGTCCAGGGCGGCGACCGGCCCCTGTTCGGTGAGGTAACCCCGGGTCACCGAGTCCCCGCGCAGTTGCAGCCGGCCGACCTCGCGGTCACCCAGCTCGGCGCCGGAGTCGTCGACCACGCGGACGGCGACACTTCCGAAGGCGACACCGAGCAGCGGCAGCCGGCGCACACCGGTCGTCCGGCCGTCGGGTACCGGCACCGCCCGCCGGTTCTTCTCCAGTTCCAGGGCGTCGACGGTGTCGAGGAGCATCGGGTCGGACAGGGCCGACAGCGAGATCACCAGGGCGCTCTCCGCCGCGCCGTAGCAGCAGTTGATCGCCTGGGGCCGCAGCCCGAACCGCGATCCCGCCGCGACGAACGCCTCCACCGTCGACGGGTCGATCGGCTCCGCGCCGTTGCACGCGGCCTTCAACCGGGACAGGTCGAGCGAACCGGCCTCGGCGCGGGCGAGCTGCCGGGTCAGGATCGCGTACGCGAAGTTCGGCGCGGCGGTGATCGTGCCGCCGTACCGGCTCATCAACTCGGCCCACACCAGCGGCCGGCTGAGGAAGTCCACGGGAGTGACGCTGACCAGCTCGATGCCGGTGAACATCGGGATCAGCAGGCAGCCGACCATGCCCATGTCGTGGAAGAGCGGCAGCCAGCTGACCAGGACGTCGGACTCGCCGCACTCCAGGTGCGCCACGCTGTCCACGAGGTTGGCGTGCAGGTTGCGGTGGGTGATCTGGACCGCCTTCGGCTCGGCGGTCGAGCCACTGGTCAACTGGAGCAGCGCGGTGTCGTCCTCGGCGGCCGGCACGACGGTGAACTCCCGGTCGCTGTCCAGGTCGGCGATCATCCGGTGGGCGATGCCCTGCTCGCGGAGCACCTCGGCCACCGCCTCGAACGGGGCACCCACCAGCACCAGGCGCGCGTCGATCATGCGGAGGACACGCAACGTGTCGTCCCGCCAGACGGCCAGGTCGGTGCGGGCCGTGGGCTGGTGCAACATGGTCACGCTGCCGCCGGCCAGCCAGACCGCCTGGACGACTTGGGCGACCTGGCCGGGGTCGCCGGCCAGGACCGCGACCGCCTGACGGGCGGCGAGTCCACTCTCGACCAGGGCCGCCGCCGTGCGTCGGGCGGCGGCGTGCAGGTCGCTCCAGCTCCGCCGCACCGGACGGGTGGGCGCACCGGTCACCATGCCGCGCGTCGAGCGGGCGGCGGTGCCGACGACGGTGTCGACGAAACGACTCATGACAGTCGCGCCTGGATCATGGGCCACAGGATAGGCCAGCCGTACCGACGGTGACCATAGGCGACCGAGGCGGGTTTCCCGGCGGCCGTATGTTGTGCCGATCGCCGCCCCCGATGGAGGATGGGCGCCACTCGGTGGGTGGGTCGCCGAGGCCTGGTGGGTGACGTGCGCGGAAAGGCGGCGACCGGTGGGGGACCCCGAGAAGCAGTGGTGGTTGGACGTCGTTCGCACCGAGGCGGCCGCGGTGCTCGGTCGTCCGCGTGACGACGTGCCGCCCGACGGGGCGTTCGCCGACATGGGCTTCGACTCGCTGAGCGCGCTCGAGCTGACCGAGAGACTGGCGGACGTGAGTGGACTGCCGCTCTCCGGCACGCTCGCCTTCGACCACCCCAACCCGTCGGCCCTCGCCGGTTACCTGGCGGAGCAGGCCGGCCCGGCCGGTCCCACGACCGCCGTCGGGTCCCGCCCGGCCGGCGGACAGCCGGACGTCTGCACCGACGATCCCATCGCGATCGTGGCGATGGCCTGCCGCTTCCCGGGCGGCGTGTCCACACCGGACGCGTTCTGGGCCGACCTGGTCGAAGGGCGGGACCGGATCGGACCGTTCCCCACCGACCGGGGCTGGGACCCGGACGTGTTCCACCCCGACCCGGAGCACCCCGGCTCCACGTACGCCCGGCACGGCGGCTTCCTCTACGACGCGGGGGACTTCGACGCCGGATTCTTCGGGCTGTCGCCACGGGAGGCACTGGCCACCGACCCGCAGCAGCGGCTGATGCTGGAGATCTCCTGGGAGGCGTTGGAGCGGGCCGGCATCGACCCGCGCGCGCTGCGGGGCAGCCGTACCGGCGTGTTCACCGGGGTCATCGGCAACGACTACGCCCCGCCCCTCGGGGCGGTCCCGCCGGACGTCGGCGGCTTCCTGCTCGCCGGCAACGCGTCGAGCGTCGTCTCCGGTCGGGTGTCATACACGCTGGGCCTGGAGGGGCCGTCGCTGTCGGTGGACACCGCCTGTTCGTCGTCGCTGGTCGCCCTGCACCTGGCGGCCCGGTCGCTGCGCGCCGGGGAGTGCGCGCTCGCGCTGGCCGGCGGGGTGACCGTGCTCGGGACGCCACTGGTGTTCACCGAGTTCAGCCGTCAGCGGGGACTCTCCCCCGACGGGCGGTGCCGGTCGTTCGCCGCGGCGGCCGACGGGACCGGGTGGGCCGAGGGCGCCGGGGTACTGGTCCTCGAACGCCTCGCCGACGCCCGCCGGAACGGTCGGCGTGTCCTGGCGGTCCTGCGGGGCAGCGCGGTCAACTCCGACGGGGCGTCCAACGGGCTGACGGCGCCGAACGGCCCGTCCCAGCAGCGGCTGATCGCCGACGCCCTCGCCGACGCGCGACTCACGCCGGCCGAGGTGGACGCGGTGGAGGCACACGGCACCGGAACGCGGCTGGGCGACCCGATCGAGGCCAAGGCGTTGCTCGCCGCGTACGGCACCGGGCGGCAGAGCCCCCTCTGGCTCGGGTCGGTCAAGTCCAACATCGGGCACACCCAGGCGGCGGCCGGCGTGGCCGGCGTGATCAAGATGGTGCTCGCGCTGCGACACGGCCGCCTGCCCCGCACGCTGCACGTCGACGAGCCGACCCCGTACGTGGACTGGTCGGCCGGCCCGCTGCGCCTGCTCACCGAGGAGCAGCCCTGGCCGGCCGGGACCGATCCGCGCCGCGCGGCGGTCTCTTCCTTCGGGATCAGCGGCACCAACGCCCACGTGATCCTGGAGGAGGCACCGGACGAGGTGACCGGACCGACCGGCGGGAAGGCGTCGGGGCCGCTGGTGGTCTCCGCGCGGACCGGGGCCGCCCTCCGGGAGCAGGCCGGACGGCTCGACGCCCTCCTCTCCGCCCAGCCGGACCTGCCGTTCGGCGCGGTGGCGGCGGCGGCTGCCGCACGTACCCCGTTCGAGCAACGCGCCGTCGCCCTCGACCGCGACGGCCTCGCCGCGCTCGCCGCCGGGCGGGACACCCCGACGGTGGTCACCGGTACGGCCGCCGATGGCAAGCTGGCCCTGGTCTTCTCCGGGCAGGGGTCGCAGCGGCCGGCGATGGGACGCGAACTCGCCGCCGCCGAACCCCGCTTCGCCGCCGCCCTCGACGAGGTCTGCGCCGCCCTGGACCGGCATCTGGACCGTCCCCTCCGGACCGTTTTCGACGACGCGGATGCGCTGGACCAGACCGGGTACACCCAGCCGGCCCTGTTCGCCGTGGAGGTGGCGCTCTACCACCTCCTGCGGCGCTGGGGGGTCCGGCCGGACGTCGTCCTGGGCCACTCGGTCGGCGAGATCACCGCCGCGCACGTGGCGGGCGCGCTGTCGCTGGACGACGCCGCCCGGCTGGTCGTCGCACGGGGCCGGTTGATGCAGGCGCTGCCCACCGGCGGCGCGATGGTCGCGATCCAGGCCACCCCGGACGAGGTCGAGCCGCTGATCGCCGACCCGGCGGCGCGGGTCGGTCTCGCCGCCGTCAACGGCCCGTCCTCGGTCGTGGTCGCCGGACCGCAGGACGCGGTCCAGGCCGTGGCCGACGCGTTCGCCGCCCGGGGTCGCGAGACCACCCGTCTGCGGGTCAGCCACGCGTTCCACTCCCCGCTGATGGACCCGATGCTGGCGGAGTTCGGCGCACTGGAGGCGGAGCTCACCCATCGGCCGCTGGAGATCGCTCTGGTCGCCAACGAGACGGGGCGGACGGTCGACGCGATCGCCCCGGGGCACTGGAGCCGGCACGTACGGCGACCGGTGCGCTTCGCGCAGAGCGTGCGCCGGCTCCGCGAGCAGGGAGTCACCCGGTTCCTGGAGGTCGGCCCCGGGGGCGTGTTGTCCGCCATGGTCCTCGACTGCGTCGACGACCTGGACGGCGCCGAGCCCACCGGCGGCCGGACGGTCGCGGTGCCGCTGCTGCGCACCGGACGCGACGAGGCGGACTCGGTGCGGGAGGCGCTGGCCCGCCTGTTCGTCGCGGGCGTGGACGTCGACTGGACCACGGTGGTCGGCGGGACCGGACCGCAGGTGGAGTTGCCCACCTATCCGTTCCAGCGTCGGCGGTACTGGCTGACGCCCTCCGTCCGGCCGCTGCTCGGGGAACCGGTCGAGGTGCCGGCGGCGTCGGGCCGTGGCGGGTTGCTGCTGACCGGTGAACTGTCGATCGCCGCGCAGCCGTGGCTCGCCGACCACCGGATCGCCGGGACCGTCGTCGTGCCGGGCGCGCTGCTGGCGGAACTGGCGGCGCGGGCCGGCGACCACGCCGGCTGCCCCGAGGTGGTCGAACTGCTGTTGCAGGCCCCGCTGGTGCTCCCGGAGACCGGCGTCGTCGCGACCCGGGTGGTCCTCGCCGAACCGGAGGCCGACGGGACGCGTCCGCTGACGATCCACGCGCGCCACCCCGACGGGCCGTGGACCCCGCACGCGACCGGGGCGGTCGCCCCCGTGCGGACCAGTGACGCCACCCGGCTGAGGATCTGGCCGCCGCCGGGCGCGACGCCGCTGGACACGGAGGGCTTCTACGACCGCCTGCGCGCCGCCGGCTACGACTACGGCCCGGTCTTCCAGGGCCTCGGACGGGCGTGGCGGCGGGGCGACGAGATCTTCGCCGACGTGACGCTGCCCGCCGGGGCGGCCGGCGTGGACGAACGGTTCCTGCTGCACCCGGCCCTGCTCGACGCGTCGCTGCACGCGCTCGGCCTGGTCGGGGACGCCGACCCGGACGGCACGATCGCACTGCCGTTCACGTGGGCCGGGCTCCAGGTGCACGCCCCCGGCGTCTCGACGTTGCGGGTCCGGCTGACCCGTGTCGCGGACGGCGTCGACGTCGTCCTCGCCGACGCCTCCGGCGCGCCGGTCGCCTCGGTCCGGCAGGTCACCCTGCGGCCCGTCGCCGCCGACCGGCTTCCCGGCGGGCCGGCCACGCCGGGCGGGTCGTACGAGCTGCGGTGGGTGCCGGTGGACCCGGCCCGGTCCGAGGCCCCGGTGGTGTGGCTCGACGGCCTGGCGGCCTCCGATCCGGTCCCCGACGTACTCTTCGCCGAACTCCCGGCGGGTGGTGACGACCCGCACGGTGCGGTGTCGGCCGCGCTGCGTCTGGTCCACCGCTGGTTGGCCGAGCCCCGGTACGCTGCCGCCCGACTGGCGGTGGTGACCCGGGGAGCGGTCGGTGACCCGCCACGGGACCTGGCCCAGGCGGCGGCGTGGGGGCTGCTGCGCTCGGCGCAGTCCGAACATCCGGGCCGTTTCGCCCTCGTCGACGTGGACGACCAGCCGGAGTCGTGGGCGGCGTTGGCGACGGCGGCTGCCAGCGGTGAGCCGCAGGTCGTCGTGGACGCGGGTGGCCTGCTGGTGCCCCGGCTCCACCGGACGGACGGGACCGCCTCCGACCCGACCTCGGGTCCGCCGCACGTCGCCGTCGTCCGGTCGCCGGAAGCACCGGACGTTCCCCGTCACCGACGGCGTGCGTGGAACCCGGACGGGACGGTCCTGCTCACCGGCGCGACCGGCGCCCTCGGTCGCCTCGTGGCACGACACCTGGTCGAGCGGGGCCGGACCCGGCACCTGCTGCTCACCTCCCGGAGCGGGCCGGACGCCCCCGGCACGGCCGACCTGGTCGGCGAACTGGAGAAGGCGGGCGCCGACTCGGTACGCGTCGTCGCGTGCGACGTCGCCGACCCGACGGCCCTGGCCGACCTGCTCGGCTCCGTGCCCGTCGCGCATCCGCTCACCGCGGTGCTGCACCTGGCCGGCGTGTTGGACGACGGCATCGTCGAGTCGCAGACGGCGCAGCGGGTGGCCGCGGTGCTGCGGCCGAAGGCGGACGGCGCACGGCACCTGCACGAGCAGACCCGGGAGTGCGACCTGGCGGCGTTCGTCCTGTTCTCCTCCGCCGCCGGGCTGCTCGGATCGCCGGGACAGTCGGGTTACGCGGCGGCCAACGCCTACCTCGACGCCCTCGCGCAGCACCGACGCGCGAACGGGTTGCCGGCGCAGTCGCTGGCGTGGGGCCTGTGGGAGCTGCCGGACGGCATGGCCGAGCAGGTGAGCGCCGCCGGACTGCGTCGGATGCGGGAGATCGGGCTGGCTCCGCTGTCGGCGGAGCGCGGGCTGGACCTGTTGGAGGACGCGCTCGACTCGGACGCGGCGACGCGGGTCCTCGCCGAGGTCGACACCGCGCTGCTGGGCCGGCACGACCGGCGGGCGGTTCCGGCCGTACTGCACGGTCTGCTCGCCACGGGTGGCGCGCCCGGCTCCGGTGCTGCGGCACCGACCACCGGCCCGGTCGACCACGGCGGCACCGGGTCGGCCGACGGCGGCAGAGTCCGGCCGGGCGGCGCGGATCTCGCCCGCACCCTGCCCGGACTTCCCCCCGCCGAGCAGGACCGGTTGTTGCGGGAGGTGGTGCTCGCCGAGATCGCCCGGGTCCTCGGCCACGCGTCCGGCGACGAGCTGGACAGCTCGCGGTCGCTGACCGACCTCGGGTTCGACTCGCTGACCGCGGTGGAGCTGCGCAACCGCCTGGCCACCGCGACCGGGCTCACCCTGCCGGCCACACTGGTCCTCGACTATCCCAACGTGCGCGAGCTGGTCGGCTACCTGCGGGGTGAGCTGATGCCCGAGCGGGCGACCACGGCGCTCGGGGTGCTCGAGGACCTGACCCGGCTGGAGTCCGACCTCGCGAGCCTCACCCTGGACGCCGTGGCCCGCAAGAGGCTCGCCGACGCCCTCGGCCGGCTCATGTCGGCGGTGGACGCCGGCTCGGACAAGGTCGACGCGACGGGAGACGACTTCTTCGACCTTCTCGACTGACACGGTCTGCCCCGCCTCCGGGCGGGGCAGGCACCGCTCGACGGCCTCGACGTCCGGGAACGCGTGCCGCCCCGCTCGAGCGAGCGGGGCGGCACGTGGTGGACCGGTGGGCCGGGCTCAGGCCAGCGGGGCGGCCTCCACCGCGTGGACCTCGATACCGGAGCCGAACAGCCCGAGCAGGATGTCCCGGACCGCGTCGCGCAGGGCCGCGCACGCCACCGGGTCGATCAGGCTGGCCAGGGAGGCGATGCCGAGGTCGAACCGGGACGCGAACTCCACCCGCACGTCGTCGCCGACCTCGACGACCAGCCACGAGCCGGTGAACGTGGCGAAGTCGCCGCTCAGCTGGTCGAACACGATCCGGCGTTCGACGGGATCGATCTGGTCGCGTTCGGTCCAGACCAGGATGCCCTTGCGGAAGTTCACCTCCCAGGTGGACGTCACCTCGGTCGGGCTGACCTGGGTCACCCCGACCGTCCTCACCGTGTCGGTGAAGTTCGGGTAGGCGGCGAAGTCGGCCAGCCGGTCGAACGACTCCTTGGCATCCGCCCCGGGCAGCAGGGCGTGCACGATGACCGAGCACTCCATTGGGTGGTCTCCTCAGCTCGGGTTGACGATCATTACTTCAACCCCTGGACAAGATGGTGCAGGGACACCCGCCACGCGTCCTCGACCTCGGCGGCGGTCATCGCGGCCGGCCCGTGGGGAATCGTCCCGAACGACGTCGGCAGCAGCTCGGGGATGATCACCAGTCCGCAGACCGCCACCACGCCGTCCAACCGGGCCAGGTCCTCGGCGGCGAGGACGTCCGCGAACGCGGGACGCACCAGGCGGTCCACGATCGACGGGTCCGCCAGCCGGGGCGTGGGCATGTCGATCCCGCTGTCCCGGCCGACCTCGGTGACCAGGTCGAGGTAACGCTCCACCGGCATGCCGGCCGGTCCGGCGGTCAACCAGTACTCGCCGTCGCGCAGGTCGGCGTCGATCACCGCACGGATCCCCCGGGCGACCATGTCCTGCGGCACGAGGTCGAAGAAGGTGCCGGGGTGCGCGGGAATGAACGGCAGCTTCCCGGTCAGCAGGTACTCGGCGAGCTGGTGGACACCCTGCTTCTGCCGGATCACGCCGGTGCGGGAGTCGCCCATCACGATCGCCGGGCGGACGACGACCGCGTCGATGCCACTGTCGCGGACCATCCGCTCGCCGAGGTACTTCGACGTCACGTACTCGTCCGTCCGAGCGGCGGTCTTCTCCGTGCCCAGCCGACCGCCGCCACCGGTCCGGCCGTGCCGGGACACGTAGGCGGTGCTGACGTGGACCAGGACGGCGTCCGCCTCGGCGGCGAACTCGATGACCCGGCCGAGGCCCTCGATGTTGAGTCGGTCGACCTCGGCCTGGTCCGCCGAGAAGTTGACGATGGCGGCCGAGTGGATCACCACGTCGACCTCCGCGCACAACTCCCGGTAGGCGCGGCGGTCGAGGCCCAACGACGGGGCGTGCAGGTCCAGCCGGACGACCCGGTCCGAGCCGGCCGGCAGACGCCGGAACACCCCGGCGATCACGTCGTGCCCGGTCAGCTCGGACAGCACGGCCGTACCCACGACGCCGCTGGCGCCGGTGACCAGGACGGTACGTCCCGTCATGCCGAGGCGCCGGTCGTCGCGGCGGGGAAGCGTGTGGCCAGGGCGGCACAGGCACGCGCGAACGAGGCGACCAGCCGGGCCTCCTCGGCCGGCGTCATGGTCGCCGGCGGGGTCAGCCGGAGCACCGGGTGCGCGTTCATCGAATGGTTGACCACCACGTCGTTGTCGAGCAGGTCCATCAGGAACTCGGCGGCGTGGTGCCCGGCCCGGAACTCGACGCCGATGAGGAGTCCGACACCACGGACCTCGGCCACCAGGTGCCCGATCACGCCCACCGCCTCGGTCAGCGCCGCCAGCAGCCGCGCGCCCAGGGCGCCCGCGCGGTCGACCAGGTTCTCGTCCCGGATCACCCCGACCGTCGCCCGGACCGCGGCCATCGCGATGGGGGCCGCGGAGAAGGTGGACGTGTGCAGGTAGGGGTCCTTGTCGAGCGGCGCGAAGGCCTGCGCGGTCGCCAGGGTCGCCGCGACCGGCACCAGGCCTCCGCTGAGTGCCTTGCCGACCAGCAGGATGTCCGGCCGCACCCCGTCACGGTCCGCTCCCCACCAGGTCCCGAGACGCCCGAGTCCGGTCATCACCTCGTCGAGGACGAGCATCGCGCCCCGGTCGCGGCAGAGCGCCTCGACCGCCTTGAGGTAGCCGGGCTCCGGGATGATCACCCCGCCCTCGCTCTGCACCGGTTCCACGACCACGCAGACGTCCCGGTCGACGACGGCGGCCAGCTCGTCCAGGTCGCCGAAGCGGACGTGCACGACCTCCGGCAACAGTGGACGGAAGGGGTCCTGGTAAAGCGAGCGCGCGGTGAGCGACAGCGCACCGGTGGTCTTGCCGTGGTAGCCACTGTGCATCGAGACCAGCCGGTGCCGCCCGTTCGCTCGGGCAATCTTGATGGCGGTCTCCACCGCCTCCGCGCCGGAGTTGGAGAAGTGCACCTTGTCCAGGCCCTCCGGTGCCACCGAGGTCAGCGCCTCGGCGGCCCGTGCCGCGGGCTCGTTCAGCAGCACCCGGGTGGACAGCGCCTGCCGGTCGAGCTGCTCGTGCACCGCCGCACGCACGGCCGGGTGGCCCGCGCCGACGAGGAACACGCCGTAGCCGGCGCAGTTCAGCAGCTGGCGACCGTCGGCGGTGTGCACGACCGCGCCCGTGGCGCCGACTTCCAGCGGCGTGTTGAGCATGGCCGCGACCCGACCCTGCCCCTCACCCAGGTGCCGACGGTACAGGTCGAAGACATCGGAGGACACCGCGGAAGTGTGCCCGACGGGCGGCAACCGATCAAGGGCGAGCCGGACGATGCTCGCGTCCGGACGGTCAGCCGGGCCGGGGAGACGGAGGATTGCTGCGCAAACTGAAGTTGATCTAAGGTGCCCACGTGGACGCGTATCGCGAGATCACCTATGCCGTTGCCGACCAGACCGCCACGATCTCGCTCAACCGTCCGGAGGAGCGCAACGGTTACACCGTGCGGATGGCCGACGAGCTCGCCCACGCGTTCGACCGCGCCGACCGGGACGACGACGTGCGGGTGGTCATCCTGACCGGAGCGGGCGAGCACTTCTGCGCCGGGCTGGATCTGTCCACGTCGGAACTGGACCGGCCCGACGATCCCGACGCCGCCTGGGCGGAGCCGGCCGGCCGCTGCTCGATGCGGATCTTCGCGATGAACAAGCCGGTCATCGCCGCGATCCGGGGCGCCGCCGTCGGCGCCGGCGCGACCATCATCCTGCCGGCCGACTACCGTCTCGCGGCTACCGACGCACGGTTCGGGTACGTGTTCAGCCGACGCGGCATCTACGCCGAGGGCGCGTCCGCCTGGTTCCTCCCCCGACTGGTCGGGATGGGGACCGCTCTGGACTGGATGGTCAGCGGACGGGCCTTCGACGCCGCCGAGGCGCTCTCCGCCGGCCTGGTGCACAGCGTCCACGAACCGGAGCAGCTGCTCGACAAGGCGCACCAGCTCGCCCGGACCCTCATCGCCACCACCGCGCCGGTGTCGGTGGCGGTCATCCGGCAGATGCTCTACCGGATGAGTGCGTTGGAATCGCCGTACCCGGCGCACCGCCTGGACTCCCGGCTCTCGGCCGACGCGGTGGACAGTCCGGACGCCCAGGAGGGCTTCGCCTCCTTCCGGCAGCGGCGCAGCCCGGCTTTCCCCGGCCGGGTCAGCAAGGACCTCCCGGGCTACCTTCCCTGGCGTGACGAGTGACCCCTATGCTGGCCCGGTGACCCCGCAGTCGACCGCCCCGGGCCCGGAGATCACCGAACGGATCACCGTCGCGGTGCCGGCCCAGACGGTGTACGCGGCCGTCGCCGACGTCCGGCGGATGGCCCGGTGGAGCCCGGAGTGCTTCGCGGTCTGGGTCACCCGACGCGACAGTGGACGGCCGGAGCGCTTCGTCGGCTGGAACCGTCGCGGCCCGTTCCTCTGGTTCACCACCTGCCGGGTGGTCACCGCGACGCCGGGTGAGGAGTTCGCCTTCGACGTCACCACGTTCGGCCAGCCGGTGGCCCGCTGGGGATACCGCTTCGCGCCCACCGGTGGCGGCACCGAGGTGACCGAGTACTGGCAGGACCGCCGCAACGGCGCGTCGCGCCTGCTCGGTCGGGTCTTCACCGGCAAGGCCGCGACCGAGCGCCCGATGGTCAACCGGGACGGTATGCGGGAGACGCTGCGCCGGTTGAAGCGGGAACTGGAAGCCCACTGATCCGTCCCGGCACCGGCACCGGCCCGTGACGGGCGGCTGTTCGCGGCCCGGGTCGCGAACAGCCGCCGGATTTCCGGCGTCACCACCGGTCGCGCGGGTCCGTGCGGTCACTGCCAGCGGAAGAGCAGCGCGGCCACGACCGTGCCGAGCACCGCCGTGACCACCAGGCCGACCAGGTTCGGCGCGTCCACGGACGCGCCGGCCCAGGCGGCGGAGAGCGCCTCGACCGCCGCGCCGAACGGCAGCCACGAGCCGATCCGCGCCACCGGGTCCGGTAGGGCGGCGGTGCCGCCGAACAGCCCGCCGACGGCCCCGAACGCGAAGAAGGCGATCAGACCGATCGCGACGGCGGAGTTCGGCGACGGCGCCAGCGAAGCGACGATCATGCCCGCGCCGTACATCGCGGCGACCGCGAGCCCGGCGACGCCGAGCGCGACACCCACGTCCACCGGCGGACGTGCCCCGAAGGCGGACACGGCGACGGCGAAGGCCACACCGATGCCGAGGACGGCCTGCGCCAGGCTCACCACCATCTGCGCCACCAGCACCATCACCGGCGAGGCGGGAGTGACCGCGAGCCGGCGCAGCACCCCCGTGCGGCGGTAGTAGGCCAGGAAACTCGGCATGTTGATGAGACCGATCGAGGCAAGGACGATCGTGAAGACCAGCGGCAGCACGTGGACGTCCAGCGCCGAGCGGCCGGCGACGACCTCCTGGTCACCGGCGGCCGAGGCGTTCATCACCATGATCAGCAGCGGCAGGACGATCGGCACGACCAGGCCGGCGGTGTCCCGGACGACCATCTTCGCCTCACACCGGACCAGGGTCAGCCAGGACCGGAGGCCCGGACGCCACGCGGTCGCCCCGGTCATGCGACGTCCTCCCCCACGAGGTCCCGGCCGGTGAGGGCGACGAACGCCTCCTCCAGGCTTCCCACCCCGGCTCGCGCGACCAGCCCGGCCGGGGTGTCCAGAGCCACGATCCGACCGCCGTCGACGAGGGCGACCCGGTCGCAGAGCCGCTCGACCTCGTCCATCGCGTGGCTCACCAGCAGCACGGTCTCGTCGCGCAGTTCCTCGATGCCGGCCCACACCCGCCGCCGGGCACGGGGGTCGAGCCCGGTGGTGAGTTCGTCGAGGATCACCACGCGCGGGCGGCCGACCAGGGCGAGGGCGATCGAGAGCCGCTGCTGCTGACCACCGGAGAGCTTCTCGAAGCGCGTCCCGGCCTGCCCGCCCAGCTCGACCAGGTCGAGCAGCTCGGCGGCGGGTCGGGGGTTCGGGTAGAAGCTGCGGTAGAGGCCGACGAGTTCGGCGACGGTCAGGGCGTGGTGCAGGTACGCCTGCTGCAACTGCACGCCGAGCACCTGGCGCAGGGCCGCGCGGTCGCGGAGCGGATCGAGGCCGAGCACCCTGACCCGTCCCCGGTCCGGGGTGCGCAGTCCGGCGATCATCTCGATCGTCGTCGTCTTCCCGGCCCCGTTGGCCCCGAGGACACCCAGCACCTCACCGGCCGCCACCTGGAAGCTGACGTCCTCGACCGCGACGACCTCGCCGTACCGCTTGTGCAGGTGCTCGACTCCGATGGCGGGTTGCGTCATGCCCGCCATGCTGGTCGCCGCACCCGGTCCGGCGCCTGTGCCACAGGTCAGCCGGGTCGACCATGACTTCCGGCACCCCTGGACCGGCCGGCCCGGTCGCTAGATTGGCAGCATGCGCCGGATCGGGCTCGACGAGTGGTCGGGCCTCGCGATGCTCGTCGTGTGCCTGGGCGCCGGGGCACCCGTTCCGCTCGGCCTCGTCACACCGGGCGTCCCGGTGCCGCTGTGGGTCGCCCTGTTCCTGACGGCGGTGGTGGCGGTCGTCGCCGCCGTCGCGGAGGTGGGTCCGGTGCCCGCCCGCCGCGCGGCCTACGGCGTGGCGGTCGCCGCCGGCTGGGCCGTCGTGGTGACCGCTCCGCAGGCCGGACTGCTCCCGATCCTGCTGGTCGTGCTCGCCGCGCTCGGCGCGGAGGTGGTCCGGCTGCCGACCAACCTCGCGGTGATCGTGCTGAACACCGGCGTGATCGCCCTGGCCACGCACCGCAGTCACGGGGACGGGATCGAGTTCGTCATGACGGCGGCGTTCTACGGGCTGATCCAACTCGCGACGCTGTTCAGCCTGACCGCCATCGGCCGGGAGCGACGCCTGCGCCGCGAGCTGGCCCAGGCACACGTCGACCTGCAGGCGGCGAGCGTGCTGCTGGCCGGCTCCGCCCGCGCGGCGGAACGTCTGCGCATCTCCCGGGAGCTGCACGATCTCATCGGTCACCAGCTCACCGTCCTCACGCTCGAACTGGAGACCGCCCGGCACCGCCGGGACGAGGCGGCCTGGGATCACGTCGAGCGGGCCAACCGGGTGGCCCGCGACGTGCTCGCGGACGTACGGGTCACCGTCGGCGCGCTGCGCGCCGGGCCGGCCACCGACCTGGCGGACGCGCTCCGCGACGTCGGCCGCGACGTCCCGGGGCTGGACGTCGTGGTCGACGTGGACGACGACGTCGAGGCGGACGAGGAGCAGACGGCCGCGCTCGTCCGGGCGGTGCAGGAGATCGTGACGAACACGCTGCGGCACGCCGAGGCGGGCGAGCTGCGGGTCGGCGTCGCACGGGACCGCGACGCCATCCGACTGACCGCGACAGACGACGGCCGGGGCGCGGCCGAGGTGGTCCCCGGCAACGGGCTGCGCGGCATCACCGAGCGGTTCGCGGCGCTCGGCGGGGACGTCGCGTACGACGGCGCGTCGGGCTTCCGGCTGACCGCCCGGATGCCGGTCCGATGACCCGGGTGGTGGTGGTCGACGACCAGACGCTGATCCGGCAGGGCATCCGCGGCCTGCTCGACGTGGCCGGCATCGAGGTGGTGGGCGAGGCGGACGACGGGGCGGCGGCGCTGGACGTGATCGCCCACGCGCGGCCCGACGTCGTCCTGCTCGACCTGCGCATGCCGCACCGGGACGGCATCTGGGCACTCCGGCAGCTACGCGAGCACGGGGTGGACGTCCCCGTGCTCGTGCTCACCACCTTCGACGACGACACCCTCGTCCTCGACGCGCTGCGGGCCGGGGCGCGCGGCTACCTGCTCAAGGACGTCACGCTGGAACAGCTGACCCGGGCCGTCGAGACCCTCGCCGCCGGCGGGACGCTCGTCGCCGCGTCGATCACCGACCGGCTGCTGCGCGCCATCCGCTCCGCGCCGTCGCCGGTCGGGGTGGACCCGACGCGCCCGCAGCCGCTGACCGAACGCGAGGTGGAGGTGCTGCGGCTGGTGGCCGAGGGGTACACCAATCGGGAGATCGCGGGCGTGCTGTTCCTCGCGGAGGGGACGGTGAAGAACCACGTGTCGGCGATCCTGCTCAAGCTCGGCGCGCGGGACCGCACCAACGCGGTGCTGCGGGCCCTGCACGAGGGCGTCCTGCGGTGAGGGCCCCGACCGCCCGTCCGGCACGGGTCAGCCGGGCAGTCCCAGGTAGGCGCGTCGGACCTCGGGGTCGTCGAGCATGCCCGCTCCGGTTCCCGACTTCGCGACCCGGCCGAGCTCGACCACGAGGCCACGGTCGGCGACCTTCAGGGCCTGCACCGCGTTCTGCTCGACCAGCAGCACGCCCACCTGCTGCGTGGCCAGCGCGTGGAGCGCGGCGAAGACGTGCTGCCGCATCCGGGGTGCGAGCCCCAGCGACGGCTCGTCGATGAGCACCACCTTCGGGTCGAGCATCAGCGCCATGGCCATCTCCAGGAGCTGCTGCTCGCCGCCGGAGAGGTCGCCGGCCGCCTGGCCGCGCCGTTCGCCGAGCACCGGGAAGGTCTGGTACGCCCGGTGGATGCCGGCCGCGACCGCGCTCCGGGGCAGCGTGTAGCCGCCCATCCGCAGGTTCTCCTCGACGCTCATCCGGGGGAAGTTGCACCGCCCCTGCGGCACGAGGACGATCCCCCGGCCCAGCCGGACGCGGGGTGGGTCGCGGCTGACCTCGACGCCGTCCACCCGGATCGAGCCACGGCGGATCGCCACCATGCCGAACACGGTCTTGAGCAGGGTGGACTTGCCGGCCCCGTTGGCGCCGACGACGCAGACGGTCTCACCACGGTGGAGATCCAGGTCGATGCCGCGGAGGATCTCGACGTCCTGGTAGCCGGCGTGCACGTCGCGCAGGGTCAGCACCGGCGTCGCGGAGGGGTCAGCCGCCAAGGTACGCCTCCTGGACGTCGTCCCGGGCGATGACCTCACCGGGTCTCCCCTGTGCCAGGGTGCGGCCCTGGTCGAGCACGACCACCCGGTGGCAGAGGCCGACGACCAGTTCGATGTTGTGCTCGACCAGCAGCACGGTGGTGCCGGCGGCGTTGAGGTCCCGGATCCGGTCCCGGATCAGGTTGCCGATGGTCGGGTTGACCGCCGCCACCGGCTCGTCGAGCAGCAGGACCCGGGGCGGCAGCACGCAGGCCGCGGCGAACTCGACCAGCTTGCGTTGCCCGTACGAGACCTGCCCGGCGGGCTGGTCAGCGACCGGGCCGAGCGCGAAGGTGTCGATGAGTTCGTCGAGCCGGACACGCAGCGCGCGGTCCTCCCGGTCCGGCCGGAGCAGGTCGGCCAGCCGCCGGGAGCGCGACCGCCGGCCGAGGGCGGCCACCCGGAGATTGTGTCGGACGGTCAGCGACTCGAACGTGCGTACCTGCTGGAACGTCCGGACCAGCCCGTGGTGGGCCAGCCGGTCGGGCCGCCACCCGGTGACGTCGCGGCCGTCGAGTTCGACCGTGCCGGTGTCGGGCCGTTGGAGGCCGGTGACGCAGTCGATCGCGGTGGTCTTGCCCGACCCGTTGGGGCCGATGAGTCCGACGATCTCGCCGGCGGGCACCGTGATCGACACGTCGTCCAGGGCCTGCACCCCGGCGTACGCCTTGCGGAGCCCGCGTACCGCCAGTTCCCCGCTCATCGGGCCGCCTTCTCCGGCGTCACGGCCGGGGCCGGCGGCGGTGGGGGCGCGGGTGGTGGCGGCCGACGCCGGAGCCGACCGGCCGCCTGGAACGTACGTTCCAGCCCGTCCGGGACGGCGATGACCACCCCGAGCAGGATCAGCCCGTAGATGACCATCCGCCACTCCTCGGCGAGGTGCAGCAGTTGCGGAAGAACGGTGAAGAGCAGGGCCGCCGAGACCACGCCGCGCAGGCTGCCCCGGCCCCCGATGAACACCATGATCAGCAACGCGGTCATGTACGACATGTCCAGGTTCTCCGGACACACCACCGACTGGAAGTACGCGTTGAAGACTCCCACCATCGCCGACAGCGCGGCCGAGAGGCTGAAGGCGGTGAGCCGGAACGCGGTCGGCGACAGGCCCCGGGCGGCGGCCAGCACCGGATCGTCCCGGACCGCCGTGAGGGCGAGGCCGAGCCGACTGCGGGAGACGCCGAAGGCGACTCCGACGGTGAGCGCCGCGAGGCACAGCACGACGTAGTACTGCGCGGCCAGCGAGGTGAGTTCGACGCCGGACAGGGTCATCGCCGGCACGCCGGTGGTGCACAGCGGGCCACCGGTGAGGCCGACCCAGTTCTTGGCCAGCAGCACCGCGATGGTCGCGAAGCCGAGGGTGGCGATCGCGAAGGCGTGCAGCGACAGGCGGAACGACGGGACGCCGATGGCCAGCGCCACGCCGACGGCGGCCAGCGCGGCCACGGCCAGGGTCGCCCCGAACGACCAGCCGTGCCGGGTGCTCAGGATCGCCGCCGTGTACGAGCCGAAGCCGAAGAAGACCGGCTGGCACAGGCTGAGCGCGCCGATCCGGCCGACCACCAGGTCGAAGGAGACCGCCAGGGCGACGAACATGAGGGCGGTGATCGCGGTGGAGAGGTGGTACGGCACCGGGAGGACCAGCGGCAGCACGGCCGCGAAGACCGCCCCGAGCGACCAGACCACCGGCTCGACGCGTGGTCTCCCCCGCCCGGCCCGCCGCGCCGTCCGGCCGGGCCCGGTGGTGGCCGCGCCGGTCACGCGCGCACCACCCGCCCGAACAGCCCGTGCGGGCGGACCAGCAACACCGCGATCATGACGGAGAAGACGATCACGTCGGCGTACGCGCTGGAGAGGTAGCCGATGGCCAGGGCCTCGCTGACGCCGAGGACGAAGCCGCTGAGGACCGCGCCGGTGACGTTGCCGAAGCCGCCCATGATGACGGCGGCGAACGCCTTGACGGCCAGCAGCGTCCCCATCGTCGGCGAGGCGCTGTACAGCGGCGTGATGGTGGCTGCGGCGACGCCCGCCAGGGCGGCGGCGGTCGCCACGGTCACCAGCCCGATCCGTGCGGCCGGCAGGCCCACCACGACGGCCGCCTCACGGTTCTGGGCGAGCGCCCGCATCGCCCGGCCGGTCCGGGTGCGGTGCAGGAACACCACGAGCGCGCCGAAGGTGGCCGCGGCGGCCCCGAGCACGACCAGCCGTTGCACCGCGATGGTGGTCCCGGCCAGCTCCACGGTGCGCAGGCTCTGCTCGCTGTAGACGGTCTTGGGCAGCGAACCCTCGACCACGATCGCCAGGTTGACCAGGACGATCGACACGGCGAGCGTGGCGACGAGTTGGACCTGCCAGCCCCGGTGCAGGATCCGGTGCACCACGGCCAGGTAGAACCCGATCCCGACGACCACCATCCCGACGACCGTGGCGAGCGCGGCGACCGGGTACGGCAGCCCCAGGTAGGCGGAGCCGGCGTACAGCAGGTAGGCGCCGACCATCACCAGTTCGCCGTGCGCGAAGTTGACGATCTCCAGGACGCCGAAGATGAGCGCCAGACCGGCCGCCACGAGGGCGTACTGGGAGCCGAGCGTCAGCCCGTTGACGAGCTGGTCGAGGAGTCCGCTCACCTGGCCGCGCCGCTCACTTGCTCGTGTCGACGACGTCGAGGACCCTGATCTTCCCGCCCTCGATCCTGAGGATGAACATGTTCGGGTGGGCCTGATGGTGCTCGTCGAACCTGATCGGCCCGATGCCGGTGGTGAAGTCCACCCTCTTCAGCCCGGCCAGGATGCCCGCCCGGTCGGTCCCGCCGTGCCGGACCGCCTCGGCGAGGGTCAGCATCCCGTAGTACGCCAGCGCGGCGTTGTACGGCGGCACCTCCTCGCCGTACCGGGCCCGGTACCCGTCGAGCAGCGGCCGTTGCGCGTCGGAGGCCGTCCAGTAGGTGGCCTCCTCGACGCCTTCGGCCAGGGTGGGGTCACCGGTGAGTTTGATCCCCTCGGCGGTGGCGCAACCGCCGCGCCCGTACACCGGGACCGTCATGCCCGTCTCGCGCATCTGGCGCAGCATCTGGGCGCAGTCCGGTGGTTCGGCGAAGGTGATGAACGCGTCCGCGTTCGCGGCGCGGACCTTCGCCAGCTGGGCCCGCAGGTCGCTGGCGCCGAGGTCGTAGAACTCGGTGGCGACGAGTTCCACGCCCGCTTCGGGCAGCAGCCTCCGGTAGAGGTCGGCCGCCCCGCGACCGAAGTCGTTGTTGGCCGCCAGGATGGCGGCCCGCTTACGGCCGGCGTCGGCGATGTACCGGGTCCAGTACCTGCCCATGATCGAATCGTCGATGTTCATGCGCCACATGTACGGGTTGCCGCCGATCCCGGACTGCTCGCTGATCTTGGCGTTGGTGGATCCGAAGGTCATCGCCGGGGTCTTGCTCCGGGCGAGGGTCGGCATGCCGCCGAGGGTGCCGGAGGAGCAGGGCGAGCCCAGGATGGCGTCCACCCGGTCGACGTCCGCCAGTCTGCGGAACGCGGCGGCGCCGCCCTGGGGCGAACACTCGTCGTCTGCGGTGACCAGGTGGAAGGTGACGTCGGGCATGCTCTGCCCGAGGTGCTCGATGGCCAGTTCGATGCCCTTCTCGGCATCCTGGCCGTAGTAGGCGGACTTCCCGCTGAACGCGGCGGAGAGGCCGACCCTCACGGTCCTGCCGTCGTCCTCCGGTCCGGCCGGCGCGCAGGCACCGGTGCCACCGGTCAGCGCCAGGAGAGCCGCGAGCGACACCACGCGGAGGATCGGGGGTCTCATGCGACTCACGTTCGGCACGCATTGACGGTAATGGATCAATCATGTCGGGACAAGGACTCACCTACACCGCTCCCGGACGCGCCGTCCGCACGACAGACCGTCGCCGGCGTCCCGACCCCTCGTCGCGTCGCGTGCCCCACCCCGATGGCACCGGGTGAACACCACCCGCACGACCAGGACGGCTCCGGACCCGGGCGCTCGCACCCGCGTCGCAGCGGACCGGCATCCCTCCAGCACTTCTCGAGCCAAGGGGCGGATCGTCGGCGTCGTGGACCAGGTCGTGAACGCGCGGTGCCACCCGGAGGCACGACCGCCGGGGCTCGCGCCAGGCGCACCCTGGCGCGCCGCACGGTCGAACAGTGGGTACGGATGCCGCTCACCAGCGCGTCGGGCGCACGGTCAGCGCGGATCCGCCGGTTCGGGTCAGATCCGTTCCGGGCCGGTGGCCCGCCCAGGACATCCGTGCCGACCTGGGCACCTTGCTCGGAATCGTGAAGGACGGGCCATCGCAGCTGCCGTCGGACGGCAGACACGAGTGCTCATCAAATGACCCCCGATGTCTAAGCTGGTGGAGTTTCAACTCGGGCGCAGGAGACGAGAGGTGGTTGCTGCGCAGGGTTGGCGAGTCAATACTATGAGTGACAGAAGTCGATGTAAAGGTGCAGATTCGCCCAAAGGGCGTTGAGAAGGAGTTCGGTCGGATGTTCAGTCGTGTCGCCATCGTCAACCGCGGCGAGGCCGCTATGCGGCTCATCCATGCCGTCCGGGATATCGCTGCGGAGACCGGAACACGGATCGAGACCGTCGCCCTGTACACCGACGTCGACCGTACGGCCACCTTCGTTCGCGAGGCGGACCTGTCCTACGATCTCGGTCCGGCGTCCGCGCGGCCGTACCTCAACCTCGAGGTGCTGGAGCGTGCGCTGCGGGAGACCGGGGCGGACGCCGCGTGGGTCGGCTGGGGCTTCGTCGCGGAGGACCCGGCGTTCGCGGAGCTGTGCGAGCGGATCGGCGTCACCTTCGTCGGCCCGAGCCCCGACGCCATGCGCAAGCTCGGCGACAAGATCGGCGCGAAGCTGATCGCCGAGGAGGTCGGCGTGCCGGTCGCCCCGTGGAGCCGGGGTGCGGTCGAGACCCTGGACGCGGCCCTGGCGGCGGCGGCCGGGATCGGCTACCCGCTGATGCTCAAGGCGACCGCGGGCGGCGGTGGGCGCGGCATCCGCGTGATCACCAACGAGGCCGAGCTGGCCGACGCCTACGAGCGCACCAGCCAGGAGGCCGCGCGGGCGTTCGGCAGCGGAGTCGTGTTCCTGGAGCGCCTGGTGACCGGCGCGCGGCACGTCGAGGTCCAGGTGATCGCCGACGGCGAGGGCACCGCGTGGGCGCTCGGCGTCCGCGACTGCTCGGTGCAGCGGCGCAACCAGAAGGTCATCGAGGAGTCGGCGTCGCCGGTGCTCAGCCCGGCGCAGGCGGCCGAACTCAAGGCCTCGGCCGAACGGCTGGCCGTCGCGGTCGGTTACCGGGGCGCGGCGACCGTCGAGTTCCTCTACCACCCCGGCGACCAGTTGTTCGCGTTCCTCGAGGTCAACACGCGCCTCCAGGTCGAGCACCCGATCACCGAGGCCACCACCGGATTCGACCTGGTCAAGGCGCAGCTGCACGTGGCCTCCGGCGGACGCCTCGAAGGCGCGCCGCCGGCGGAGCGCGGGCACGCCATCGAGGCCCGGCTCAACGCCGAGGACCCGGACCGCGACTTCGCCCCCTCCCCGGGCCGGATCGCGCGGCTGGACCTGCCCGCCGGGCCGGGCATCCGCGTGGACACCGGTGTCAGCGAGGGTGACACCATCCCCGCCGACTTCGACTCGATGATCGCGAAGATCATCGCCTACGGCCGCGACCGGGACGAGGCGCTCGGCCGGCTGCGTCGCGCGATGGCGCAGACGACCGTGATCATCGAGGGCGGCGCCACGAACAAGAGCTTCGTGCTCGACCTGCTCGACCAGCCCGAGGTGATCGACGCCAGCGCGGACACCGGCTGGATCGACCGGGTCCGGGGCGAGGGCCGGCTCGTCTCGCACCGGCACTCCGCCGTCGCGCTGGCCGCCGCCGCCATCGAGGCGTACGAGGAGGAGGAACGCGCCGAGCGCGAGCGGCTGCTCTCGACCGCCTTCGGCGGACGCCCGCAGGTGCAGCACGAGAGCGGCCGGCCGCTGGACCTCAAGCTGCGCGGCGTCGGCTACCGCGTGCGCGTCGCGCGGGTCGGCGCGCACCGGTTCCGCGTCGGCATCGAAGCGGGTGACGACGCCCGCACCGCCGACGTCGAGCTGGACCGCTTCGACCGGCACACCGGGCAGATCGTCGTCAACGGCGTCCGGTACCGCCTGCTCACCGGCACGCACGGGCCGGTCCACCTGGTCGAGGTGGACGGCGTGACGCACCGGGTCAGCCGTGACGAGGGCGGCGTCGTGCGGTCACCCTCCCCCGCGCTGGTCGTCGCCACGCCGCTGAAGGTCGGCGCCGAGGTCGAGGCGGGCGCGCCGGTGCTGGTGCTGGAGAGCATGAAGATGGAGACGGTGCTGCGTGCGCCGTTCAAGGCGCGGCTGAAGGAATGCGTCGTCTCCGTGGGCAGCCAGGTGGAGGCCGGCGCGCCGCTGGTGCGACTGGAGCCGCTCGCCGACGACGAGGCCGAGGACACCTCGGCCACCGAGTCCGTCGAACTGGACCTGCCCGCCGCGCCGGGGTCGCTCCCCGCGCGGGCGCGCACCACCCGCGGCCAGGAGGACCTGCGCAGCCTGCTGCTGGGCTTCGACGTCGACCCGCACGACGAACGCCGGGTGCTCGACGACTACCTCGCCGCCCGCCGGGCGGCCATCGCGGACGGCCACCGGCCGCTGGCCGAGGAACTCGAACTCGTCGACGTCTTCGCCGACCTGGCCGAGCTGAGCCGCAACCGGCCGAGCGGCGAGGACGGCGGCGGTGACGGCCACGTGCACAGCGCCCGCGAGTACTTCCACACCTACCTCCAGTGCCTCGACGTCGAACGGGCCGCGCTGCCGCAGGCGTTCCAGGCCAAGCTCGCCAAGGCGCTCGGGCACTACGGTGTCACCGACCTGGAGCGCTCCCCCGAGCTCGAAGCCGCCGTGTTCCGGATCTTCCTCGCCCAGCAGCGGTCGTCCGTCGACGCCATGGTCGTCACGGCGTTGCTGCGCGCGTGGCTCCAGGAGTCCCCGCCGGACGAGGCGCAGCGGGAGCCGGCCGGTCTCGTGCTGGAACGGCTGGTGGCCGCGACGCAGGTCCGCTTCCCCGTGGTCGCCGACCTCGCACGCGGCGTGGTGTTCTCCTGGTTCGCCCAGCCGCTGCTGCGCCGCAACCGCGCCCGGGTCTACGCCAACGTCCGGAAGCACCTGCACCACCTGGACGCGCACCCGGACGCGCCGGACCGCGCGGAGCGGATCGCCGAGATGGTCCGCAGCACCGAGCCGCTGGTGCGCCTGCTCGGGCAGCGGCTGGGCCGCGCCGACCTCGACAACGTGGTGTTGCTGGAGGTGCTGACCCGGCGGTACTACGGCAACAAGGGGCTGCTCGGCGTCCGCACCAGCGAGAACGCGGGCTGCACGTTCGTGGTCGCCAAGCGGGCGGACTCGTGCGTGGTCTCCGCCGCGGTCAGCTTCCACGCGCTGGGCAGCGCGTTGCGCGGGCTCGCCGAGCTGGCCAGTGGCGAGGGCGCCATCGACGCCGACATCTACCTCGCCTGGGAGAACCAGCCGGGGGACTCCGCCGCGATGGCGGCGGCGCTGCAGGAGGTCGTCAGCGCGTACCCGCTGCCGAGCGAGGTCAGCCGACTCACCACGACGGTGGCCGGTCGCAGCGGCGCGGTGATGCACCACCACTTCACGTTCCGCCCGTCCAGCGCCGGAATGACCGAGGAACGGCTGGTCCGGGGCCTGCACCCGTACATCGCGCAGCGGATGCAACTGGAGCGGCTGAGCAAGTTCGACCTCACCCGGTTGCCGTCGTCGGACGAGGAGGTCTACCTCTTCCAGTGCGTGGCCCGGGAGAACCCGTCGGACGACCGCCTCGTCGCGTTCGCGCAGGTACGCGACCTGACCGCGTTGCGTGACCACGACGGCCGGCTGGTCGCGCTGCCGACGGCCGAGGACACCATCGCCGCCTGTCTCGACTCGATCCGCCGCGAGCGGTCCCGGCGGCCGTCGACGAAGCGTGTCAACACCAACCGGGTCGTGGTCTACGTCTGGCCGCCGAGCGACCTCTCCCGCGCGGAGCTGGAGATGATCGCCGGGCGCGTGCTGCCGACGACGGCGGGCGCCGGGCTGGAGGAGATCCTGTTCATCGGGCGGCAGCGCGACCGGGAGACCGGTGAGCTGACCAAGGTCGCGGTGCGCATCTCCTTCGACGCCACCGGTGGCACCGAGCTGACCATCGGTGAGCCGTCGGACGAGCCGGTCGAGCCGCTCGACAGCTACCGGCAGAAGGTGCTCCGGGCGAGCAGCCGCAACACGGTGTACCCGTACGAGCTGACCGGTCTGCTCGGCGACTTCGTCGAGCACGACCTCGACGACCAGCACGTCCTGGTGCCGGTCCAGCGGCCGAAGGGACGCAACAGCGCGGCGATCGTCGCCGGTGTGGTCAGCACGCCGACCCGGCGGCACCCGCAGGGCGTCACCCGGGTCGTGCTGCTCGGCGACCCGACGAAGTCGCTCGGCGCGCTGTCGGAGCCGGAGTGCCGTCGCGTGATCGCCGCGCTGGACCTGGCCGAGCGGATGGGGGTGCCGCTGGAGTGGTACGCGCTGTCCGCCGGTGCCCGGATCTCCATGGAGTCGGGCACCGAGAACATGGACTGGGTGGCTGCGGCGCTCAAGCGGATCGTCGAGTTCACCCAGGACGGCGGCGAGATCAACATCGTGGTCGCGGGCATCACCGTCGGCGCGCAGCCGTACTGGAACGCCGAGGCGACGATGCTGATGCACACCAAGGGCGTCCTGGTGATGACGCCGGACTCGGCGATGGTGCTCACCGGCAAGCAGTCGCTCGACTTCTCCGGTGGCGTGTCGGCCGAGGACAACTTCGGCATCGGCGGCTACGACCGGGTGATGGGCCCCAACGGGCAGGCGCAGTACTGGGCGCCGAACCTGGCCGCCGCGCGGGACGTGCTGATGCTGCACTACGACCACACGTACGTCGCCCCCGGTGAGCAGACGCCCCGGCGGGCGACGACGACCGACCCCGTCGACCGGGACGTCTCCGACTTCCCGCACGCCGTCGAGGGCAGCGACTTCACCACCGTCGGCGAGATCTTCTCGGCCGGGGCGAACCCGGACCGCAAGAAGCCGTTCGACATCCGCACCGTGATGCGGGCGCTCTCCGACCAGGACCACCCGGTGCTGGAACGCTGGGCGGGCATGGCCGACGCGGAGACCGCGGTGGTGCAGGACGTGCATCTCGGCGGCATGCCGGTGTGCCTGCTCGGCATCGAGTCCCGGTCGGTGTCGCGGCGGGGCTTCCCGCCCACCGACGGCCCGGACACCTACACCGCGGGCACGCTCTTCCCGCGGTCGTCCAAGAAGGCCGCGCGGGCGATCAACGCGGCCAGCGGGAACCGTCCGCTGGTGGTGCTGGCGAACCTGTCGGGCTTCGACGGTTCGCCGGAGTCGATGCGGAAGTTGCAGCTGGAGTACGGCGCGGAGATCGGCCGCGCGATCGTGAACTTCCGTGGGCCGATCGTGTTCTGCGTGATCTCGCGCTACCACGGCGGTGCGTTCGTGGTGTTCTCCAAGGCGCTGAACCCGAACATGACCGTGCTCGCGCTGGAGGGCTCGTTCGCCTCGGTGCTCGGCGGTGCCCCCGCCGCCGCAGTGGTGTTCTCCGGCGAGGTCAACGCCCGTACCGCGGCCGACCCGCGCGTGCGGGACCTGGAGGCCCGGGTCGCGACCGCCTCCGGCACCGACCGCGCCACGTTGACCGCCGAACTCGACGAGCTCCGCTCGGCGGTCCGCGCGGAGAAGCTCGGCGAGGTGGCGGCGGAGTTCGACCGGGTGCACAACATCCAGCGCGCGGTCGAGGTCGGCTCGGTCGACGCGGTCATCCGGGCCGCCGAACTCCGCCCGCGCATCATCGAGGCCATCGAGGCCCGCCTGAAGTAGTTCCGACGTCCGCCCGACGCTCAGGGCCCGCCCACGGCGGGCCCTGAGCGCTTCCCAGGGGCCTCGTCCGGGCGGCTCCACCCTGATCTCCACCCTCCGATGGTGCCGGTCCACCCGCTCCCGCTCGTAGCGTGCGGTCCTGACCGAACGGAAGCAGAGCACGGAGAACCGGGACGACCGTCGCGTCACCGTCGCACGTACCGCGAACTATCTGCTGACCGGTGACCGCAACGGCAGCCGGGGCACCCGGCTGGCCGGTGCCGTCATCGACCGGGTGCTCGAACGGGAGGGAGGCAGGGTGGGGCTGACCGCCCTGCTGGAACTCACCGACGGGGTCACCGTCGTCGGGGCGGCCGGCGACGGCGCGCAGGCGCTCGACCTCGTCGCCGACCGGAAGCCGGACGTGGTCCTGATGGACCTGCGGATGCCCGTCCTCGACGGGGTGACGCCACCGGCCTGATCCGGGAGCGGTTCCCGGACGTCGCGGTGGTGGTGCTGACCACCTACGCCGACGAGGAGTCGATCGCCGGTGCGCTCGCGGCCGGAGCCTGCGGCTACCTGACCAAGGACGCCGGGCGGGCCGAGATCGGCATGGCGCTGCGGGCGGCGGTCACCGGCCACTCCGTGTTCGACCCGGTGGTCTCCGCCCGGCTCGTCGACGCGATGAACCGGTCGGCGCAGCCGCCGACCCGGGACCGGTTGCCGGACGGGTTGACCCAGCGCGAGGCGGAGGTGCTCGGCCAGCTGGCCCAGGGGCGGACCGACGCGGAGATCGCGGCGGCCCTGTTCGTCGCCGAGACGACCGTCAAGACCCACATCAACAACGCGTTCGCGAAGATCGGCGCCCGGAACCGCGTCGAGGCGGCCCGGTACACGACCCGGCACCGGCTCGGCTGACGGCGGACGTGGCACCGGGGGGCATGCCGTTCTCCCCCGGTCGCGTCAGAGGTCGATGCCCGTGCTGCGCAGGGACGCCTCCTTCAGCGCGGCCTCGTCCGGTTCCACCCCGATCCCCGGTCCCGTCGGCACCTCGATCCAGCCGTCCCGCATGACGACCGGCGGGGTGATGTCCCGGGCGAAGAAACGGTCCGACGCCGACACGTCGCCGACCAGCGTGAAGTTCGGCAGGGCCGCCAGCGCCACGTTGGCCGCCCGACCGATGCCGGTCTCCACCATGCCGCCGACCCACACCGGCACGCCGTGCGCGGCGCAGACGTCATGGATCCGCCGGGCCTGGAGGTACCCGCCGACCCGGCCGGGCTTGATGTTGATGATGGCCGCTGCCCCCGACTCGATCGCCTCGACGGCGCGCACCGGAGAGGTGACCGACTCGTCCAGGCAGATCGGCGTGCGCAGTCGGCGGGCCAGCGCGGCGTGCCCGCGCAGGTCGTCCTCGGCCAAGGGCTGTTCGATCATCAGCAGGTCGAACGGGTCGAGCTTGGCGAGGTGGGCGGCGTCCGTCACGGTGTACGCCCCGTTCGCGTCCACCTGCACGGCCACCGCGTCGCCGACGTGCTCGCGTACGGCGCGAACCGGGGCCACGTCCCACCCCGGCTGGATCTTCAGCTTGATGCGCTGGTACCCGGCGGCCAGGTAGCCGTCGACCGCGTCGAGCAGCTCCGGGATCGACGCCATGATGCCGACGGACACGCCGGCCGGGACCGCCGGCCGGACGGCGCCGAGGTACTCGGCCAGCGGCATGTGGGCCTGCCGGAGCTGGGCGTCGAGGATGGCGATCTCCAGCGCCGCCTTCGCCATCGGGTGCCCCTTGACCGCGGTGAGGGCGTGTCCGACCGTCGCCGCGGTGACGGTCGGCAGGGCACCGACCGCGGGGATGAGGAAGCGGACCAACGCGTCGGCGGCCCCGTCGACGTACTCGGCCGAGTAGCCCGGTTCCGGCATGGCGACGCACTCACCCCAGCCCACGGCGTCCGGCGTGACCGCCTTCACCAGGAGCGCCTCGCGGTCGTGCTCCGTGCCGAACGACGTCTGGAACGGTGCCACCAGGGGCAGCCGCACCCAGTGCAGCTCGATCCGGGTGAGTTTCACGGCTCGTACGACGGGGTCGTGGCGGCCGGCAGCAGAACGTACTCGTGGTTCCTGGTCATGCCCACCACCCGGTAGTCGTCGGCGAACAGCGCCAGGAAGCGGTCCCGTACCGCGTACCGCTCGCGCTGCGCCCGTTTGTGGTCGTTCTTCCTGAGCATCTCGATGTCGTCCGGCACCGCGATCAGCTCGGCGCCGGGCAGCACCTGGGCATACCGGCGCATCGTCCCGGGCTCGCCGGTCATGGCCCGCTCGACCCACTCGGAACGGAGGTCCCACTCGACCAGGAGCCGGTCGGTGCGTTCGTTGGTGTTGACGCCGTCGTCGAGCCGGCCGTAGAAGTCCGGCCGGTAGGCGGTGATCGCGGCGCCGAGCTTGCAGAGGTTGAAGTAGCCGTTGCGGCAGACCAGCGGATCGTACGTCCACGTGATGGTGTCGATGCCCCGCTCCAGCGCCCACCGGCGTTGATGCCGTTTGAGCGCGAGCCCGGTGCCCCGGTTGCGGTCCGGCTGGTACACCCCGGTGATGTAGGAGTGCAGGTGGTCCGGGCGGCCGGTCCGCGCGCCGAACATCCCCACCGTGCAGCCGATCAGGTGCCCGTCGTGGTACGCGCCCACCACGTAGTTGCCCGAGTGGGACAGGGTCCGGAGCAGGCTGACGGTGATCAACTCGCTGCGCTCGGCGTCGGTCCTGGCTCCCCAGACCGTCCACAGCAGCTCGGCGGCGGCCTCGATCTGCTCCCCGTCGTGCAGCGGGACGATGGTCGGGCCGGCCCCTGACGGCATGGGGTCCGGGTTGTCCGGCAGGCCGGTCGCGTCGGCGTCCGCGCCGGCTGCGGCTCGCCGCTCGGCCACGGCACCTTCGGTCTGTACCACCGCTACCTACCGTTCTCATGCGCGAAAACGCGACACGCAGTCCCTGATCAGCCTGGAGACATAACCACAAGCTAACGCCTGCGTAGCATTTGCCGCAAATACCCGAAACGGCTTTACGTTACCCAGGGCGGCGTACAAAATAACCTACTCGGCAAGAGCCCCGGCAGCCGGTGCGATCACTAGCGAAAGAGCGGGACAACGTCCGCCGGTCGGGGAACCAGTGCGGCCGCCATGGCGATCTGGTCACGGATCCGCCGCACCGACGCGTCCCACTGCCGGGACAGCCCGGGCCGGCCGTCCAGTCCCTCCCACACCGACAGCGCGAACCCGCCCAGTCGAGCCGCCGGCATCCAGAGGTGCAGCAGGTGGTCGACGGCCGGCCGCAACCGGTGGATGATCTGTACCGGTTCGTCGACGCCGATCCGACTCTGCTCGACAACCGACAGCAACGCGGTCAGCAGCCAGTCGTGCAGCGCCAGATCCTCGCACAGCTCGACGATGTCGGCCACCGCCACCGGGCCCAGCAACAGTTGCACGGTCCGCAGGCCGTCCTCGTGGACGGCGAACCGGACCCGCACCCCCTCGGCTTCCTCGTCGGTCATCGCAGCCCAGCGGAGCACCGTACGGCGCGCCCGTACCGGCGGGCGCCGGTCCAGCAACGGCGAGCCCTGAACCTCGGCGAGGAGACGGTTGCACAGCGCGCCCATGCCCATGGTGGACGACGTCCGGTCCGCGGCGAGGTGGGCGGCCGCCGTTCCGGGCAGGTCGGTCCGGCCGAGGGTCTCCACCAAGCCCGGCCGCGCCAGGTAGTGCGACCACGCCCGCCGGTGTCCGCCCCCGACCGGCTCGACCCGGGTCACGGCGGAACCCTGCAACACCCGCCCACCGGTGAGGCAGACCCGCCCCAGGAGCGTGCCCACACCGCGCACGCGGGCACCCGTCCGGGCGACGAGCCGGCAGTCCACGCCGGTGAACGTGTGCGGGCTGACCGCGTAGCCGATCGGGCGCTCGGAGACGCGCACCCGCTCGCCGGCCAGCAGCGCCAGCACGCCTTCGGCCAGCTCGCGGGGCACGCTGCCGGAGTGCCGCAGGGCAGCGGTCTGCACCTCACCCAGGACCAGCACCGCGCACCGGTCCGGTGTCCACGAACAGGTACTCGATCCGGTCGACCACTGCGGGCGCCAGGACGTTCCCCTCGTCGGCGGCGCGAGCGTCGACCTGGCCGAGCACCGCGGGGTCCACCGCCACCTGCTGGAGTATCGTCCGGACGGCGTTCTCGACCGGCAGGAACAGCGGGGCGCAGATGGTCATGGTCCGGTAGGCGCTGAACGGTGCGGCCCGCTGGTTGAGCTGCAGCACCGGGGGCAACCGGCGCCAGTCGTCCGGCAGTTCGTCCGGCAGCGGTCTCGGCACCGCGACGCGACGGCCCTTGTCCCGCAGGACGCCCAGCCGCAGCAGTTGCCAGACGGCGGCCAACATCGCGCAGGACCACACGCGGCCTCGATCGTCGTCCCGCCACAGTTCGATGTCGGCGAACACGGAGTGGTTGACGGCCGCGTTCTCGGCGGGCGGCAGCCAGGGGGCCGGTTGCTTCATCGCCTCGTGGCGATCCGTGGCCGGCGAGCGCTGCCCGTTGCACAGCCACCCGGTGTGCCGGACCGGTGGGCGGGCCCCGGTGGTGTCCGGCGGTGGATCCTCCACGATCCGGGCCTCGACCAGCTCGGCCAGTGACAGGCCGACCGGTGCGCTCTCCGCCGGTTCCGCCGGGTCGGGGTCAGGCGGTTCCGCCGGGTCGGCGCATCCGGACTCCCGGGCGAGGTAATCGATCTCCAGGCCGCCTTCCCGGGCCGCCCCGAGCAGTTTCGGAATCAGCGTGCGGGGCGATTCCGGCGCTCCGAAGTAATCGTCGATCAGGACGCAGGTGCTGATTCGAGCGGTCCTCCCCCGAACCGCGTCCTGGCAGGCCCCCCGGGCGGTCGCGGCCCATCTGGCGATCCCCCGGAAATGGTCGACGAAGAAGCCGGCGTCCTGGCTGAGGTCCGGAGAGTAGAAGTGGCCGAGTTCGACCGACAGGTGCGCCAGCGGAACGGATTCCACCCGCGCGTCCGCGGTCGACTCGAAGAACTCGGCGTCGGCTCTCATGTGGTGGCCCACATCTCGTCGTCCACGAGGTTCCGGGCGAGGTCGTCGAACGCCGCCACCGTCGACAGGTTGGCGATGTCCCGGGCGACGACGTCGTTGTCCGAGAGCAGTTGCTCGCGCCACTGGAGCACCGGGTCGAGCGGCACCGAGCCGAGCAGCGCCAGCCGTCCGACCCGGTGGCGGGCGGCGAGCCGCCGCAGGTCCTGGTCGCAGTCGCGCAGCCACGCGACCTGGGCGGGCCGAAGTCCGCGCAGTTCGGAGGAGTCGGGGTCGACCACCGCCGTGCGGACGAACCGGATCGACGCGGCCAGCCGCTCCCGGTCGTGGCCGGCGCGCTCACCGACGTCGAGGATGCCGTCCTTTCCGTAGACGAGGCCGGCGGCGGCCGGGATGTGCTGCCGGGTCCAACGGTGGAAGACCAGCCAACGCGTGACCACGCCCTGCAGCGCCGGGTCCGCCGTCGCCTCCAGCACCAGCTGGGTCGCGTACGACCGGCCGGCGCTCAGGTCGACCAGGCACATGTCGAACTCCTCGTCGAGCGCGAGAAGCAGCCGGACGCATCGGCGCAGGGCCTCCTTGTCCGGGCGGAACTCGCCGCCGTCCTGGTCGCCGGGGAAGAGCATGAGCTGGCCGGAACCGGGCGGGCGCTGACGCAGGCTGGCCCGGGCCGACCGGTTCCAGACGTCGATGCGGCGGGGTTCCTCCACCGCCGCGTGCGGGTCCTGCTCCATCAGGTACGAGTGCAGACCGCCGCCCTCCCGCACGCCCCGGGCGGCGTCGACGATCTGGAAGATGGATCCGGCCGTGGGCGACCCGAAGTCGAAGTCGAGGTAGCAGACCTCGGCGCCGGCGAGAGCACGCCGGTACACGACGTTGCAGCTCGTGACCGACCTGCCGGTTCCTCCCTTGTCGGACGCCGCGAAGACCAGCACGCTAGTCCCCAGCCTCGGATTCCCGGGCCGCAGCGAGCTTGTCCAGCTCGCGCAGGACGTCCAGGATCAGGGCGGCGGCCGTGCCGGGCCGGGTCGGCAGCAACCGACGGGCCCGCCGGAGGCCGATCGCCTGTCTGCTCAGGCTGTCCCGCAGCGCCGGGCCGCCCTCTCCCGAGCCACGCAGCTGCTCCTCGTCGAAGACATCCTCGGCCTCGACCAGGAGTTCGGAGGCGACGTCCGACAGCACCAGGCCGGGCGGCGGCTCGCCCCGGATCAGGTCCGCCGCCGTGCCCATGCACTGCACGACCCGGGTGGTGTGGTACCAGCTGGGCGAGCCACGGTGGGGCAGCGTCGGGTACACGTTCGAGGGCTCGTCCCACAGGCCGGCGCCCCGGCCGTCACGCAGCCGGCGCTGCTCCAGGTGTCGCCACGCCTCGTCGGCCAGGCGCAGCAGCCGGGCCCGGAGCCGGTGGTCGTTGACCTGGGCCGCGACGGCCAGTGCCCGACCGAGCAGCAGGGTGCCCAGTTCGCCCAGCCGCCAGCCGAGCCGGGGCGCGTCCGGTCCGGCGAGTTCGCTGCCGTTCAGGGCGACCCAGGTGCCGGGGTGGTGCAGCTTCAGGGCGGGATCGTCGGCGAGCGGCCGGCGTCTGATCCGCCCCCGGTCGGCGAGGTCCTCGAGGACCCGGGCGATCCGGGCCAGGTCGGCGTCGGGAGCGCCCCGGTCGATGAGCGCGTGGCGTACGAGGGAGACCACCAGCAGGCTGTAGTAGTCGCTCTCCTCCTCGTCCGTCGTCCGCCACGGCAGGTCCTCGACCGGCCACCGGTCCGCCCCGAGGGTGGCGATCGTGGACCAGTACCGCTGGGCCAGATCCCACTGCAGGTTGAGAATCCGGGCGAGTGACTGCTGTTCCTCGTCGAGGAGGCCCTTGAGCCGGGTGTCCCGGGAGAAGAGGTCACGGATGCCGTCCACCGCCACCACGGTGAAGTAGAGATACGGGGCCGGCTCGGCGAGGCCGGGCTGGGCGTACACGGTCGTCGGTGTCCTGACCGGCGCGGAGTCCCGGACGATGCCCCACGACCAGCCGCACTCGAACAGGAGGTCGCGGTTCTCCAGCAGGGCGTCCACCTCGTCGGTGGACGAACCCAGCTCACGGAGGCCGGCCATGACGTCGCCCAGCGAGTCGCGGATCCGGGCGACCAGCTCGGCCGAGTACCCGTCCTCCGGGTTGACGGTCTCGCACAGCGCCCGCCCCTCGCGACTGTCGCCCCGGAAGACGCTGAGCGTGAAACTCCGCTGGAGTCCGGCCATCGCGGCGGTGAGCCGCCGCTGCGCGGCGGCCTCGACCCTGTCGATCTCCTCGCGGTGGGACGGACGCTGGACCTGCCGCCGGTAACCGCGGACGAACCCGATGGCGGCCGTGGTGAGCACGACCGACGTGGCGTACGAGTCGACCACCTCGAGCTTCTGCTGCGCGGCGGTGGGTTCCCGCTCCTCCTCGGGCGCGGTGCTGAGGTAGCTGCCGCCGGAGAACTCCGGCAGCCCGGTCTCGGAGTCGGTGTAGTCCTGCAGGTACTCCCCGATGAGCCGGACGACCCGCTGCGGGATCTCCACGGCACTGCCGAACGGGGCCAGCGCGGCGCAGACGTCAGGCTTGGTCTCGTCCGGACGGTCGAAGCGGATGCCGGGCAGTTTCGTCGGCGGCAGCAGGAGACAGAGCAGCAGCTCGGCGTCGCTGATGGAGTTGCGACCGGCCCGGTCACCCCAGGAGAATTCCTGCCCCGAGCCGCACCACCGGGATATCGCCTTCCATACCGACAACAATTCCTGGCGCGGCTGGAGTCTCATTGATCGGCAACCACCGTTCATTCATGCTGGGTGATTCAGCAGGCTCGCCCGCGCGTGCGGCCGATCTCCGGAACGGACCTTCTCCCGCGCCGAAGCATATCCCGGACACCACTTGATCAACAGACGAAACATTAGGGACAAGTGACACCTAAGGCGCATACTGGAATGCCAGACTTATGGATCATCGCAAATTGGTAGGCTCGGTATCGCCCATGGTCAGCTATGAGTGCTTCCGGACGCGTCCCGTCGCGTCCGGCCGCCCGTTGGCGGCTCCGGGAAGACTCCTGGAAGTGGGGGGGCACCGGTTTACACCACGTCGCCGATCATGATCCTGCACTGCCGGGACTTCCTGGCCACGATGCGTTCCCCGCAGGCCGGAACGCGGACTCCACACGAGATGACCACCGCCCTGCTCCGCCGTCTGGAAATTTCGGGCGCGACCCGCCCCCCGGACCTGGTGATGATCGCCGGCAATCTCGCCGAACGCGCGACCTCCGCGGAATACGAAATCGCGCACCAGATCCTGGGGGCCCTGCGGGACGCACTCGGAATCGATCACCGAAGAATCGTGCTGGTTCCGGGCAGCAGCGACGTCAACCGCCTCAAGTGCCACGCCTACTTCCTCCAGTGCGCCGCCGACGAGGAACAGCCGACGCCGCCGTACTGGGAGAAGTGGCAGCCCTTCGCCACGATGATCCGCCGGTTCCACGGCACGGAACTGCCCCGGGACCAGCCCTGGACCCTCACCGAATATCCCGACCTGGGCGTCGTCGTCGCCGGATTCAACTCCACGATGGCCCAGACCCACCTGCCGCACGACGAGTACGGCCACCTGGGCGCGGAGCAGATCGACTGGTTCGCCGACCACCTGTCGGTGCCCGCCCGGCGCGACTGGCTGCGGATCGGCGTGCTGCACCACCGGCCGGACGGTGCGGAGGGCGCCACCGGTCGGCTCTCCGACGCCGACCGGTTCGTCGACGCGCTCGGCGCGCACCTGGACCTGGTGGTGCACGGTCAGCCGGACGAGCCCGCCACGGCCTTCCTGCGCCCGGGTGGCGTACCGGTGATCGGCGGTGGGAGCGGTGCCTGGCAACTCGTCGAGGCGCATCCGGATCACCTACGGGTGCACGCGCTGCCGCGCGGTCCGCACCCGGCCGGCACCACCCCGCCGGTCCCGCTGCCGTATCCGCCCCCGCGCCGGCCGGCGCTCCGCCCCCACCACCCGGAGCCACCGGCGGCGCTGCGCCGGCTCGCGGACCAGGTCGCCGAGGTGTGCCGCCTGCGCCACCCCGAGGCCGACGTCACCCTGGTCCGGCAGCCGGGCTCGACGCGGGTCGCCTACCTGCGCATCTCGCCGGACTCCGCGCACGGCGACCGGGGCCCGTCGGAGCAGCACCCGATCGGCGTGTGCGCCGGCGCCCCGACCCGGGACGACGTCGGATGGTTCGCCGACGTGCTGGCCCGGTTCCGCGTCGGCAGCGCGGGCCGGACGGCCAGCCTCGTGCACGTCGGCGCGGTGACGGAGCAGCAGCTCCGCGAGTGGGCCCGGGGGCGGGGCGTCGCCCTCGTCGCCTTCGCCGACTTCCAGCTCGGGCCCGACCTCGACCGGTTCACCGAGCGCCAGGCCGCCGTGCTGGACAGCGATCCCGTGTATCCCTCCGCCGGGTACGTCCCACAGCGTTACACGGAGTTCCTGCCCGGAGTACCGGCACCGTCCGAGGCACCGCCGTCCACGGATCTCCTCGCGTGGCTGCGCGACTGGGTCGACGCGCCGCGTGGGCGGCTGGTGGTGGTGCTGGGGACGTTCGGGCACGGCAAGACCTTCCTCCTGCGTGAGCTGGCCCGTCGGATGCGCGACGACGGTTGCCGGACGGTGCCGGTGCTGATCGACCTGCGCGGCTTCGAGAAGGCGTACAGCCTGGACGAACTCGTCGCCGTCCAGCTCTCCCGGCACGGCCAGCGGCAGATCGACCTCGACGCGTTCCGGTACCTGCGACGCGAGGGTCGGGTGGCGCTGCTCTTCGACGGCTTCGACGAGCTGGCCACCCGGGTCAGCTACGACCGTGCCACCAACCACCTGGACACCATCGTGCAGGCCGCCGAGGAACGGGCCAAGGTCATCGTCACCAGCCGGGACCAGCACTTCCTCACCGATGCCGACGTGCTCTCCGCGCTCGGGGCCCAACTCGGCGCCGACCGGCGGGTCGTCCGACTGGCCGACTTCGACGACGACCAGATCCTCACCTTCCTCACCCACCAGCTGCGCGACCCGGTCAGCGCCCGAAACCGCCTCGACCTGCTCCGCGACGTCAAGGACCTGCTGGGGCTGTCGCGCAACCCGCGCATGCTCGGGTTCATCACCGAGCTGGGTGAGGAGCCGCTACACGTCGCGAGCGATGCCGGGAACCGGATCACCGCCGCCGACCTCTACCGGCAGGTCCTCGGCCGTTGGTTGGCCTACGAGACCGGTCGGCTGGGTCGGCTCGGTCCGCTCGCTCCCAGTGAGGCGGACCTGTGGGAGGCCGTCACCCATCTGGCGCTGCGGTTGTGGGACTCCCCCGACGACAGCCTCAGCCTGGACGACCTCGGCGCCGCCGCCGCCACGCTGTCCCAGCTCACCGCCACCGCGGTCGGGGAGACAGCCGCCCTGGAACCGCAGGAGAGCGCCCACCTGCTCGGTTCCAGCACCCTGCTGGTCCGGTACGGCGAGCGACGCTTCACCTTCGTCCACCACTCGGTACGCGAGTGGCTGATCGCCAACTACCTCGCCGGTCAGCTGACCGCCGGCGGTGGTGCCGCCCCCGGCCTGGTCGGACGGTTCATGCCCCCGCTCATGATCGATTTTCTGGTCGGTCTGGCCGGCCCCGACGTCATGCGCGGCTGGGCGGAGCAGACCCTGGCCGGCAGGTCCACCGCGCGGGGAGTGGGACGCAACGCGGTGGAGGTCCTCCGGCATCTACGGGTGGCCTCCTCGTCGCCGCTGCACATGCCCGGCTTCGACCTGCGCGGGGAGGACTTCTCCGCCCGCTTCCTGGCGGGCGCCGACCTCACCGGGGCGGACCTGACCGGCGCCCGGCTGGTCGGTGCCAACCTGACCGGGGCCAACCTGACCGAGGCCAACCTCACCGGAGCCCGCCTGGACCGGGCCGCGCTGCGCGACGCCGACCTGACCGAGGCCGACCTGACCGGCGCGCGGCTGCTCGGCACGGACCTCACCGGCGCGGTGTTCACCAACGCGCGGCTGCGTCGGGCCGCTCTGGTGGCGGCGACCGGGGCCGGCGGCGAGGCGCTGCACGGCGTCGACACGCTCGGTGCCGCGCTGCCCGACGACGCCGCCGCCGAACCGCAGATCGCGTCGTCCGCCGTCGTGCACGCGGTCGCGGTGGCCTTCGGGGTACGACTGCTGGCCGGTGGTGGTGAGGACGGCGTCATCCGGGTGTGGGACGCCGGCAACGGGGCCCCACTTCGGGTGCTGACCGGGCACACCGGGACGGTGCGGGCCGTCGCCTACCCGCCCGACGGCCGGCACCTGGCCAGCGCGGGCGACGACGAGACCATCCGCATCTGGGACACCACCACCGGCCGCACCGTCCACACCCTCACCGGACACACCGGCCGGATCCGCACCATCGCCTACAGCCCACACGGCCGGCACCTGGCCAGCGCCGGCGACGACGAGACCATCCGCATCTGGGACACCACCACCGGCCGCACCGTCCACACCCTCACCGGACACACCGGCACCATCCACGCGGTCGGGTACGCGCCGTCCGGCGACCGGATCGCCAGCGCCAGTGACGACCGGCGCGTCCACGTGTGGGACCTGACCGCCCGTGCCATCGCGCACACCATGACCGGCCACACCGGCTGGATCCGCACCCTCGCCTTCTCCCCCGACGGGCGGCGGCTGGTCAGTGCCGGCGACGACGGCACCATCCGGGTCTGGGACGGCGGCACCGGCCAGGCGCTGCACACCCTCACCGGCCACGCCGGCACCGTCCACACCGTGGCCTACTACCAGGACGGTCGGCAGTTGGCCAGCGCGGGCGACGACGAGACCGTCCGGGTCTGGGACACCGCCGACGGCAGGCTGTCGCGCACGCTCCGGGGCGGCGGCGGTGACTCCCGGGCGCTGTGCTTCCCGCCCCGGGAGGGCGACGCGTGGATGGCGGTCGGATCGGGCGACGGCGCCGTACGGATCTGGAGCCCGGTGGTCGGCGACCAGCCCCGCGTACTGTCCGAGCCCGGCGGCCCCGACGCCGCCGTGACCGCCCTCGCCGTCACCACCGACGGCCGCTACCTCGCCTGCGCCGCCCACGACGGCGGCATCCGGGTCTGGAACCCGGCCACGGCGGAACTCGAGGTGACCCTGACCGGGCACATCGGGGCGGTGCGCGCGATCGCCTTCGAGCCCGGTGGACGGCATCTGGCCAGCGCCGGGATCGACGGCACGATCCGGATGTGGGACGTCGCCGGCCACGGTCCGGTCCGTGCCCTCGCCGGGCGGTACGGTGGAGTCACCACCATCGCCTTCTCGCCGGACGGGCACTACCTGGCCAGCGCCGGCACGGACGGCACCGTCCGGGTGTGGCATCTCGCCACCGGCCGGCGGCAGGTCATGGCCGGGCACGCCAACACCGTCCGGGCGATCGCCTTCTCCCCCGACGGACGCCACCTGGCGAGCGCGGACGAGGACGGAACGATCCGGATCCGGGGCGTCGACGCCGCCGCGCCGCCGCGCGCCCTCTCCGGACACGACGGTGCGGTCACCGCCATCGCGTTCTCCCCGGACGGATACCACCTGGCCAGCGCCGGTGCCGACGGCGTCATCCGGATCTGGGCCACCGCCACCGGCCGACTCACCCACACGATCACCGGCCACGCCGGCTGGATCTGCGCGCTGGCCTACACCCCGGACGGCCGTCACCTGGCCACTGCCGGCGGCGATCGGGCCGTCCGGTTCTGGGACACCACCCGCGCGGGGCCGCACGCGGTACTCGTACCGCTGGCCGCCGGCGGCTCGGCGGTCCTGCTCGACGACCAGCGGTACGTCCTGGCGGGGCAGCCGCACGGCGAGTACTGGTACGCCATCGGCATGTGCCGGTTCGAGCCGGGCGAACTCGACCCGTACGTCCCGGCGCTACGACCGGTCGCCGCCGGTGGGCGGCTCTGGTGAGCCGGCGGCCCCCCGCTGATCCGGACCACCCGCACCGACCCGGTCGAGGTGGTCCCGGACCCGGCGGGCAGCGGACCGGACCTCCACGGGCAGGGCCGGATCGGCCAGCACCGCCCGCGCCCACCGGCGGGCGGTGCCGTGCCCGGCCAGGTCGCACAGGAACTCCACCAGCAGCGGGGACAGCTCCCGGCGCAGCAGCCCGCGCGCCCGACCGGCGGGGTGTTCCGGATCCAGGTGGTCGGCGATCTCCCGGGCGACCAGCCACTCCAGGACCGAGTGGTCGACGAAGTGGAAGCGGTACGCCGCATCGCGTACCAGCAGCGTGCCGGCGCCCAGCAGCCGTGCGGTCTCCCGGCGACCGGACGTCCCGTCACCCCGGGCGGCCCCGAGCCGGGTCAGGATGTCGGCCGCCGCGCCGAGCGCGTCCGCGCCGAGGGCCGGCTCCCCGGATTCCCACAGCCGTCGGGCCAGGTACGTCGCCGCGCGCTCCAGGTCCTCGACGGGTGGCAGGCCGACGCCGTCGTCGACGCCGGCACGCCGACGTTCCCCGTCGAGCCACTCGCTGATCAGCCGCCGGTAGAGGTCCGCCACGGTGACCCGGCCGCCACCGGAGGCGGCGGCGCGCAGCCGCTGCTCGTCGATGTCGGCGATGAAGGCGAGCATTCGTGGGTTGCGGGCCATCCCCAGCAGGCCGCCGACCCGCCCCAGCAGTTCCAGCCGGACCCGCGCCCGCTCCGGGCCGCCGAGCCGCCGGGCGAGGAAGTCGCTCATCCGCTCCCGGTCCAGGCCGACGAGGCGGACCCAGCGAACCGCCGCGTCGGTCGGGTCCCCGGTGGCGTACGGGCCGAGCGCGTCGGCGAGCAGGTCGGCGTCCCGACCCACCAGGACGACCTTGCTGCGGCCGGGCCAGATCCGCGCGCCGGCCTCCCAGCCGGCCACCCAGTCCCGCAGCTTGTCGTGGGCGGTACGGGCCGCGAAGTCGTCGAGCCCGTCGCACAACAGCACGACGCGCCCCTCGTGCAGCAGGTACCGGCTCAGGTCCAGGTCCACCCGACGTACGCCGCCCCGAGCCAGGTTGATCGCCATCAGTTCAGCCAGGCCGACCCGCAGGTCCAGGCTCCGCAGGTCCACCAGGATCGGCACGACCGGGTCATGGTCGGCGTACAACCGACGTGCCAACTCCCGGAGCAGGAACGTCTTGCCGCTTCCCGAGTCGCCCCACACCGCGATCATCTGCCCCTCGGGGGCGGCGAGCCAGTGACGGAGGCGGGCCAGCAGGTCGGGCGCGGGCTCGACCGCCGCCCGAGCCGGCGGGGCCGATCCGGTGACGGGGTCGAACAGGACGTACGGCTGCGGGACGTACCAGGTGGCCGGGAACGCCGTGTCGGCGGCGAGCCACGCCGCCCGACCCTCGGCGTACCCGAGCACGTCGTCGCCGAGTTCGAAGTCGGCGAAGGTGACCAGCCGGACTCCCTGGCCGAGGGCCTGTTCCCGGAGTCCGGGGTCGGTCGGCGCCGAGCGGCAGATCAGCGTGGCGTCCCGGTGCGGACCCGCCGGCCGGACCACGTCGTCCAGGAACCGCCGCACGGTCTCCGCGCGCGGCTCGCCGTCGAACACACCGATCCGGTACGGAGCGGAGAGGTGGTCGCCGGCCGGCGAGACCACCAGGTAGCCGGCCACGGGCGCGTCGCGGGACGCACCCGGCCACCGGTGCTCCGCGACGAGGGCACCCGGTGTGCGGGACCGGTACGCCCGGGCCACCCGGGCCACCAGGTCGGTTCGGGTTCCGTCGGTCAGGTCGTCGACGTCGCCGCCCGGCGCACCGGTGTCCGGATCACCGGGCTCGGATGGCCACCAGTGGTCGCCGAAGGCGTGCGAGGCGGCCGGCGCGCCCGTCCGGCCCGGCCGTTCGCCGTCGCCGCGCGGCAGCACGCGCAGCGTTCCCGGCCGGAGGTCGACCAGCTGGTAGCGGTACCCGCCGGCCGTCCCCGCCCGGTCCGCGTCCGGTGGCGTGGAGGCGTCCGCGTCGGGCAGACCGACCGCCGGCACCCCGGTCAGGCCGATCTCGCGTACGCCGCCCCGGTGGCCGTGCAACACCACGTCGAGTTGAGGAGCGAGCAGGCGGGTGAGCGCGCCGGTGTCGCGCAGTCCCGAGTCGTCCGCACCGTCGGTCGGGTCGTGGTGCAGGACGCCGACGCGCAGCCAGCCCCGACGTTCGTAGTCGCGCAGCCGGTCGGCGAACCACCGCAGCTGGGCGTCACCGAGCCGGCCGAACCGCTCGCCGGGCAGGTGGCTCACGGACATGGTGGAGTTCAGTACGGCGACCACCGTGCGCGCGGCGGGGAGCGGGAGCAGCTGCCACGGCTGGTGCGGCTGGAACGCCGTCGCGCCGGGCAGGCGGGCGGTCAGCTCCGCGAACGGTTCCCACTTCGGCCAGTACGGCGGGACCGGCTCCGCACCGTCGGCCGCCCGGTCCAGGAAGTGTGCCCGGCACCGGCCCTCGTTGACGTCGGACAGACCGGGGACGACGACCATCCGGCCGGTGGGCAGGCCCAGCCGCGTCCGCACGTCCTCCAGCAGTCGGTACGCCACCTGGTACTCCGCCGGGGTGGCCCGCCGGGTCAGGCCGGCGGTGACGACGACCAGGTCCGGTTTCATCCGGTCCCGGCGGCACGTGGCCACGAGGTCGTCGAGCAGTGGGCCGAACCGTCCCGACGCGGCCCCGGAATCGCCCGCGCCGCCCGGCGCGTCCGGGTCGTCCACGTGGGCACCAGCCGGGTCGCCACCAGCCGGACCGTCTGCCCTGTTCGGCGTCGACCCGGTCAGGTGCAGGATCGTCAGGCGGCCGAGGGCTGCCGCCGCCGGACCGGGCCGCGTCCGCCGCGCCGGGACACCCGTCGACGGCCCCGGGCCGCCCGCCGGCTCCGCGTCACCGGCTGGGCCCGTACGCCCGGCCAGCCTGCGCAGCACCTCGGCGCGGATCTGCGCGAACGGCTGACGCAGCGCCGGGACCGTCAGGCCACCCACCGGCGCGGACACCACCGCGGTGAACGACGCTCCGGTCCGTTCCAGGTGCCGCTCCACGAAACCGGAAACGTCGGCGAGCACCCGGCCCGCCTCCGCCCGGTGCAGCGTGCCCAGCAGCACCTGACGTACGCCCGGATGGAACTCGAAGTGCTGCTCGTCGTCCGCCGCGCCGCCCGACGACACCGGGGTGAGCAGCCCGCCGTACAGCACCTCAGCCAGGTGGGACGGGCGGGCCCGGGGCACCATCGCGGCCTGCACGAGGCGGATCACCGCGAGGTTGAGCGGCACCGCCGCCGACAGGTACCGGGCGAGGTGGTACGCCGGGACCGAGGCTCCGGCCCGGAACTCCCGTACCCGCCGCTCCGCAGAGGGCTCGGCCGGCGGCTGCGCTGCCTCGCTCGGATCCGCGCCACCCGCCGGACCGCCGGTGACCGACACACCGGCGGGTGTCGCGATCGCGTCGATGCCGCCGACCGTCCGGCCGGCGACCAGGTTCGCCCAGGGGCGTAGCCAGCGCGGGTCGAGTTCCAGGACCGGCACCGGCCCGCTGCCTTCCGGCAGGTCGCGCCGCCGCCAGGCGGAGGTGAACCCGTACGCCGCGCTCGGCGCGCCGGCACGCGGGGCTGACAGCCGGCCGGGTACGGGATCGAGACCGGTACGGGACCACAGCCGCTCCGGCAACGGCTGGAGGACCGCCACGGGAGCGCGGCGGGCCCAGTGCCCCAGCACCCGGGACATCTCACCGTCGTGCCAGGGGCGGCTGACGCAGTCGCTGAGCAGCAGGACGAGGTGGTCACCGGTCAGGTCGGTCAGACCCGCTGGTGAGCGCGGTACGACGGTCGGGCCCGATCCGCCGGGCCGGGCGCGCGGGGTGACACCCATGGTCCCGTCGGGACGCAGGCCCAGGTGCACCACCCGGATCGTCCGGAACGCCCCGAGCCGTTCCAGCAGAGTCCGGACCTCGTGCCCCAGCCGCGCCCAGACCCCGTCGACGGAGCTGCGGTCCAGCACGAGGGTGAGGTGCAGCCAGCGGTCCGTCGCCGGCTGCCAGACCGGCGTCCACAGCCGACGCTCGGCGATCTGGCACGCGGTGGCCACCTCGTCGAGGGTGGCGCGGTGGCCGGACCGGACGCGCCGCTTCAGCGGGCGCAGCGCGCGCAGGACCTGTCCACCTTCCGGCAGCGCGCTGGCGGTGGGCACCGACAGGGGCCAGCCGGGCACCGCCGCCACGCTCGGCCCGCCGTCGGCATCCCCGCCCCCCGGGACGGCGGCGGGGGTGCCGGGCACCGGCGATGCCGGTCCGTCCGCCCCCTGCCGGGCCGGGTCACCCGACGCTCCGGTCACCCGGTCGGCCGGCTGCGGGTTCTCGCCGGTGGGCACCGGCAGGCGCAGGTCGACCTGCTCCCGGTCGGCCGGACGAGACGCCGGCCCCGGCACGGAGTCCGCCGCACCGGATTCGGGGTTCTGCGTGGACCCACCGGTGGAGGCGTCGACGGCCGGGGCCGACATCCGCCCGGTCACGTCCACCCGCAGGGCGAGCCAGATCGCCTCGGCGAGTTCGGCAGGGGTCAACCGAACGCCGGCGGCGTCGAGGACGGCGAGCAGGCGGTCGATCCGTGCGGTCACCCCGGACCGCTCAGCTCTCGCAGGACCACGTCGACCAGTTCGTCCCGGTCGGGCCGGCCGTCGCCGCTGGCCCGGTGAAGCAGGTACACCGCGTTGAGCAGCTGGTCCGTGGCCAGCTGCCCCTGTTCGCGGCGGGCCAGGAAGTCCTCGACGAGGTCAGCCGCCTCGGCGAGGGCGGCGTCTCCCAGGTGCGCCCGGACGATCGCGGCGATCCGCCGCTCGTCCGGCTGGGCCAGGTCCAGCTGGACGCAACGGCGCAGGAAGGCCGGCGGGAACTCGCGCTCCCCGTTGCTGGTCAGGACGATGAACGGAAACTCGTGACAGCGGACCCGCCCGTCGTTCACGGTCACCGGACCGCCGTTGTCCGCCGGGCGCACCCGCACCTGCGGGACGAGGTCCGCGATCCGTTGCAGTTCCGGGATGGCGTACTCACCCTCCTCGAACACGTCGAGGAGCTCGTTGGGCAGGTCGATGTCGCTCTTGTCGATCTCGTCGACGAGCAGCACGCGGGGCGACGCGTACGGGGCGAGGGCGGTGCCGAGCGGCCCCAGCCGGAGGAACCTGCCGATGTCGACCGGACCCCACCGACCCGGTTCGCTCCCGCTGCCGCTCGCGGCGTCCGGCTCCGGGATGGCCGGGGCGGTTCCGGAGGTCGACAGACCGGCCTGGCGGGCGTTGGCCTCCTCGATGCGTCCGACCGCGTCGTACTGGTAGAGGCCCGAGGTCAGGGTGGAGCGGCTGGTGATCGACCACCGCAGCACCGGGCCGAGCCGCAGCTCGTGCGCCACGGCATAGGCCAGGGTGGACTTGCCCGTGCCGGGATGACCGGTCACCAGCAGTGGACGACGCAGGTGGAGCGCGACGTTGACCAGTCTGACCGTGTCCTCGTCGGCCTGGTAGGGCACTGTCCTGGTCCGGTACGGGAGTTTGCGGCCCACCGGCGCGTCGCGGTCCAGCGGGGTCAGCGGCTCCCCGTCGAACACCCGCCACGGTGGGGGTTCCGCCCGCCGCAGGATCCGGTCGTCGTCGCGGTCGGCGACCCCGGTGCCTCGATAGATGAGGAACTCACCCAATGGACCGCTCCCCCGTCGGTGGCGCCATCCGTGGCCGCGGAAGCCGGCGGCCCGGGTCGTCCCACAACAGGACGACGTCGTGTCCGCACTCGGGATGCCCGTCGGCGCCGGCCCGGTTGCGCAGTCGCATGACCCGCTCCGGGACGTCCTCCCGGCCGGCCTTGCCGAACTCGGCCACGACCGCTTCGGCGAGACGGCTGCCCGGGCAGTCCCGATGCGAGACCTCGGGCTGCCCGGTGCACCCGCGTCGACGCCACACCATGATCGGAATGCCACAGTGGAGCCCGACCTCGAGCGCCGCGCGTGCGGGCGCCTCCTGCGGTGAGCACGGCAGCACGAGCGCGCCCAGCGTGGGTTCGAGCTGGAACCAGGCGTGCAGGGCCCGGTGTCCCCGCCGTTCCGCGCAGGCGACCGGGGTGAGCACCGCGCCGACGTCCTGGCCGTCGAGCGCCTTCCAGCGTCGCCGCCAGGCACCGAGGCGGTCGTCGTCCTCGTCGAACCGCTCCAGCTCACGGACCACCACGGGGTTCGTCTGCCCGATCACCGACCAGGGGTTACGGTCCGGGGCCTCCAGCCAGTGGTCGACGTCCTCGTCGAGAAGGTGGTGCGGAAGCACGAGTTCGATCCTGGGACGTGGCCCGTCGTCGGGTCCGCCACGGGCCAGTTCCGGCAGCCGGGCCCGCAGGTGCCGGCGCAGCTCGTCCAGCGACCGGTCCGGGTCGTCCGTGGCGATCGGCGTGATGTCGTCGCCGTCGTCGTAGCGCCACAGTTCGCAGCGGTAGCGCCGCCGGTCCTGGCCCGCCGGGCGTACGTACACCAGCACCGACGGCGTCCGGGAGGTCCCCGTGTCCGGGACATCGGCCCGCCCGTCGGCCAACCGGGTGGCCGCCTCGTCCCGGTCCCGGGGAAACTGGGGGGACATCCGTGCCCACACCCGCAACGACTCGGCGATGGACTGGTCGGCGACGACGAAGGACAGGTCGATCGCGTACGCCAGCACGTGCGGGAAGCCGTCCTCGGCCGGTAGCAGCCCGGCCAGCTCGCTGATCACGTCGCCGTGGTCGTGCAGGGGGTGCCGGGGCGGCACCGCCAGCTCGCCGGCCACCGCCCGGTAGGCCGTCAGGTGCTGTTCGTGGTCGGCCGCCGGCAGCCCCGCGAGTATCGCGCGCAGCTCCCGCTCGGCCCGGCGGCTGACCGGCCCCGCCGCACCCGCGAGGTCGTCCGCCAGTCCGGTCCAGCGCCGGTTGCGTCGGTGGTAGGCGTCGTGCTCCCGGCGCAGACGCCGGTACGGGGCCGGTTCCATGATCTCCCGGAGGGCCCGCACCGGGACGGCGACGCCGCCCGAGGGCTGTCCCGACCGCCGGGTCGCCTTGGTGATGCCGCACACGCCACCGGTCTCCGCGTTCAGGACCGGCGCGCCGGACATCCCCGGCGCCACCTCGTCCCCGGTCAGCCGGATCATGTCCTCGTAGTCGCCGCCGTGGGCGAACCACCCCGAGGTCCGGCCGACCTGCGGACCGTACGTCCGGGCGTGTCCGACGACGACGAGCCGGGCCGACATGGCCGGCAGATGGTCGTCCAGCCACACCGCCGGGTGGCCGCCGGACGGCACGGCCACCTCGACGACCGCCAGGTCCGGGTACGGTGCGATGCCGCGACCGTTCAGCGTGGAGGCCCAGCGGACGGTGCCCGGCAGGGCGGCGTCCCGCCACTGCACGGTGACAGGGTCGCCGGTCGCGCCGGCCACATGGGCACAGGTGGCCACCAGTCCGGGGCCGACGAAGAAGCCGCTCCCCTCACCGCGCCCGGAAACCAGCACCAGGCAGCCCTTCAGCAACGTGGTCAGCTGGTCGGTCGGGTCCTGGACGGCCATGCCGTCACCGGGGTTGCGCGGCCGAGGGTTCCGTGCCCGGGTCGTCGTCGTCCGGCCCCCAGCTCATCGTCACCTTGACGGCGGTCTTGCCCCCGAGTCCACCGAGCGCGGCGACCAGGCCGCGCTCCCCGACCGCCAGCTCGACGCCGAGCTCGGCGGTCAGCCGGTCCGGCTTGGCGTGCCGGAGTCCGGCGGTCACCCCGGAACTCACCCACTCGACGATCTCGGCCAGCCCGGGAAGCTGGGCGAACCGCTCGCCGAACCCCACGTCGCGTGATTCCTGGTCCGAGTCCACGGTGACCCACATGGACCGCCCGGAGGGAAGTTGGACCTCGATCAGCTCGCGCACGCGTGCTCCTCCGTCCCGATGCGGTGACTCTTCGTGCAACGGTAGTGCCACCGGGACTCCCGAAGAAGAGCCGATCTCGGATCCGCCCGGTCCGTCCACCAAGGTACGAATGGCCCGCCACGGACTCCGGCATCACGTGCCGACGGCCGTCCGGCGCGACCGGACGTGACCACGGCCCGACTTTTCGCTCCCGCCCCTACGGCCGGCGACGCTCCGTGACCGGCTCGGCCACCACGCCAACGGTGGAGCCGCCCCCCACGTGCTGGACGCGGCTAACCACCCAGGTCAACGGGGGTCGATCGACGACCGCAGGTGAGGCCCACCGGAACCCGCCCGCTACGGTAAGGCGAACCTAATCTCGTGTTCGTGGGAGACCCGTGACCGCCCTCGTCAGCCAGCCGGCCGCCGCCGGCCACCGCAGCGGCGCCCGGAGTGGCCGCCGGTTCGCGGTCGCCCTCGCGGCCGCCGTCGTGCTGCTCGTCGCCGTGCTGGCCAGCTTCGCCCTCGGCAGCCGTCCGCTCACCGTGGACCAGGTGTGGCACGCGCTGGTCTCCCCGGACGGCGGTGAGGCGAGCACCATCGTCCGCGAGCTGCGCATGCCGCGTACCGCTCTCGGTCTCGCCGTCGGCCTGGCGCTCGCAGTGGCCGGGGTGCTCTTCCAGGCCCTCACCCGTAACCCGCTCGCCGAACCCCGGATCCTCGGCATCAGCGCCGGTGCGTCGTTCGGCGTGGTGCTGGCCATCTCCGTGTTCGGGGTCGGCACGCTGGCCGGATACGTGTGGTTCGGGATCGGCGGCGCGGTCCTCGCCGGGTTGCTGGTCCTCGCCGTCGCGGCACGCGCCCGGGAGGGTGCCAGCCCGGTGACCCTCGCGCTGGTCGGCGCGGCCCTCGACGCGAGCCTCGCCTCCGTGGTGTACGCACTGCTCAGCATCGACGCCCGGACCTTCGAGGAGTACCGGTTCTGGGTGGTCGGCGGGCTCGCCGGACGGGACATCTCCGTCGCCGCGCAGGTCCTTCCGTTCGTACTGGCCGGACTGGTGCTGGCGGCCCTGGTCGCCCGTGGTCTGGACGCGCTCGCCCTCGGCGACGATGTGGCCCGTGGCCTGGGCCACCGGATCGGCCTGGTCCGGGTCGGCGGAGGCGCGGCCGGCGTGCTGCTGACCGGGGCCGCCGTCGCAGCCGCCGGGCCGATCGCGTTCGTCGGGCTGGCCGTGCCGCACCTGGCCCGGGCCCTGGTGGGCGCCGACCACCGATGGACCCTCACGGTCTCCGCGCTGCTCGGGCCGGCGTTGCTGCTCGGTGCCGACGTCGTCGGCCGGCTGGTCGCCCCGCCCGGTGAGATACCCGCCGGCATCGTCACCGCGCTGATCGGCGCGCCCCTGCTCGCCGTCCTGGTCCGCCGCGCCCGGTTGGTGACCACATGACCGCTGCTGCCGAGCGCACCGGGCGGGGCTCCGCCGCGCCGGACGACACCTTCACACCACCCGGTCGCTGGCTGCTGCGGGCCGGGCCGGTGGGTGTGCAGGTCCGACGCCGCTCGGTGCTGGTCGCCGTCGCGTTGACCGCGCTGCTGGCGGTCGCCATGGTGCTGAGCCTCTCCATCGGCACCCCGTACGTCGCCACGCCCGACGTCCTGCGGGCGCTCTCCGGCGCCGGCACCCCCTACGACCTGGTCGTCCTGGAGCTGCGGCTGCCCCGGCTCGTGCTGGCCGCGGTGGCCGGCGCGGCGTTCGGGGTGGCCGGCACGCTGATCCAGAGCGTCTCCCGCAATCCCCTCGCGAGCCCGGACGTCATCGGCATCACCCAGGGGGCGGGGCTCGCCGCGACGATCGCCCTGACCGGTGGCGCGGCTGCCGTGCTGGTCGCGCCGGCGGCGCTGACCGGCGGCCTGGTCGCCGCCGCCGTGGTGCTCGCCCTCGGCGCCCGGCACGGACTCGCCGCCCAGCGGTTCGTGCTGGCCGGCGTGGCGATCGCCTTCGCCCTGCGGGCGCTGACCGAGGTGGTCATGCTCACCGCCGACCCGATCGACGGGCTGCGCGCGCAGGTCTGGCTGATCGGTACGCTCGCCGGCAGGGGCTGGACGGAGACCGCCTGGATCGCCGCCACGCTGCTGGTCCTGCTGCCCGTGCTGCTCTGGGCCGGCTGGGCGCTGAACAGCGCCGCGCTGGACGACGACACCGCCCGGGGCATCGGGCTGCGTCCGGTGGCCCGCCGGATCGGGCTCGCCGGCACCGGTGTGCTCTGCGCCGCGATGGTCACCGCCCAGGTCGGCGCGGTCGACTTCGTCGCCCTGGTCGCGCCGCAGGTGGCGCGGCGGCTGGTGCGGGCGGAACGACCACCGCTGCTGTGTTCCGCGCTGTTCGGTGCCCTGCTGCTGGTGCTGGCCGACCTGGCGGCCCGGCGGCTCTTCGCGCCCACCCAACTGCCGGCCGGCGTGCTGACCGCCGCGATCGGCGGCCCCTACCTGCTGTACGTGCTGCTGCGGGGTCCCCGGAGGTCGCGGTGACCACCGCCGGTGACCGGCGTCCCGCCACACCCCCCTGTCGATCCCCACGAGGAGGCGTGATGCTCTCCACCCGCGACCTGGTCGCCGGCTACGACGAGCGGACCGTGCTGGACGGGCTGGACCTGGATCTGCCCGCCAACGCCTTCACGGTCATCGTCGGGCCGAACGCCTGCGGCAAGTCGACCCTGCTGCGGACGATGGCCCGGCTGCTCACGCCACGGCGGGGCACCGTGCTGCTGGACGGTGCCGCCATCCGGGAGGTGCCCACGAGGGAGGTGGCCCGCCGGCTCGGCGTGCTGCCGCAGAGTCCGCTGGTGCCGGAGGGCGTCACCGTGGCCGACCTGGTCGGCCGCGGGCGGCAGCCGTACCAGCGCTGGTGGCGGCAGTGGTCGGAGCAGGACGCCGCCGCGGTGGACCGGGCGATGGCGTTGGCCAACGTCGCCGACCTCGCGGCCCGGCCGGTGGACACCCTCTCCGGTGGTCAGCGGCAACGGGCGTGGATCGCGATGACCCTCGCCCAGGACACCGAGGCGCTGCTGCTGGACGAGCCGACCACCTTCCTCGACCTGGCCCACCAGGTGGAGGTCCTGGACCTGCTGCACCGGCTGCGTGTCGAGCGCGGCCGCACCGTCGTCGCCGTGCTGCACGACCTCAACCAGGCCGCCCGCTACGCCGACCATCTGATCGCGATGCGCTCCGGCGCCGTGGTGGCGGCCGGGCCGCCACGGGAGATCCTCACCGCGGACCTGGTCCGCGAGGTGTTCGGGCTCGACTGCGTGGTCGTGCCCTGCCCGGTGACCGGTGCTCCGCTGGTGGTGCCCGCGCTGACCACTCCCACGCTGGCCGTCGGTGCCAGCACCCCGGCCGCCGGATCGTCCGGCGCCGTGCCTGTCGCCGGCGAGGAGGCCCTCGCCGGCTCGTACCCCTCGGAAGGAACCTGATGCGTCGTCTCGTCGCCGCTCTCGCCGCGACCGCCGCCCTCGGCGTCGGACTCACCGCCTGTGGTGAGAGCGACCCGATCGCCGACACCGCTGGCGGCCAGACCCGGGAGATCACCCATGTCATGGGCACCACCAAGGTCCCGGTCGAGCCCAAGCGGGTCGTCGTCCTCGACACAGACAAGATCGACACCGCGTTGACACTCGGCGTCACACCGGTCGGCGCCGCCACCGCCGGCGAGGCGCGGAGCTGGCCGACCTACTTCGGCGAGGAAAAGCTCGCCGGCATCAAGGAGGTCGGCGTCCTCACCGAACCCGACCTGGAGGCGATCACCGCCCTCAAGCCCGACCTCATCCTCGGCAGCAAGTTCCGCCAGGAGAAGTTCTACGACGAGCTGAGCGCCATCGCGCCGACGGTCTTCACCGAGATGGTCGGCATCACCTGGAAGGAGAACTTCCTCTTCGACGGCGCGGCGCTCGGCAAGGAGCAGCAGGCCAAGGACCTGCTCGCCCAGTACGAGGCACGGGCCGAGAAGTTCGGCACCGACCTCGGTGACGCCGCCACCCGCAAGATCTCCATCGTCCGGTTCATGCCGACCGAGATCCGCGTGTACGGTCCCGACTCGTTCTCTGGCATCGTCATCGGCGACACCGGCCTGGGCCGGCCCGAGCGGCAGCTGCTCACCGGCAAGGAGGACCGGCGGATGGACCGGGTCAGCCCCGAGCGGATCAGCGAGGTCGACGGTGACGTCGTCTTCGTGACGGCGTACGGCGAGAAGGGCACCACCGAGCAGAGCAAGATCACCGGCGGTACGCTCTGGAAGGGCCTGTCGGCCGTCAAGGCCGGCAAGGCGTACGTGGTCTCCGACGAGGTCTGGATGACCGGCATCGGCGTCGGAGCCGCCAACGCGATCCTCGACGACCTCGAGAAGCACCTGGCTGCCTGACCTCGGCCCCACCTACCACCCCGTGGTGGCCCGCCGGCTCCCCGTGCCGGCAGGGCCACCACGGCTGCGTCCCGGGCCCGACCGTCCGGCGCGAATTCCGCTACCGCGGTGACGGCGTGGCTGTCTACCCTCGCGCCATGGCCAGGAGCCGCCAGCGGGAGATCCGCGTCGACGGTGTCGACTACCGATGGGCCGTCCGTCACCTCGACCCCGGCCACGTCGTCGTCCGGGTCTGGCACACGGCGGCCCGGCGGGGCACCCCGTTGGAGGTCCGGGTGGCCTTCGACGACCCGTGGCTCACCTTCGGGCCGATCGTCACCGCACCCCCGGGCCGGGTGGCCGAGGTGTTCACCCTGACCCCGGTCACGCCGCAGCTGGTCGCGGATCTGATCCGGGCGGCACTCGCTGCGGGCTGGCAGGTGGACGACGACGGGCCCCGGCGCTTCCGGCTCACTCGCGACCGGGAACGACTGGAGCCCCTGTCCGGGTAGCAGACCCCCTGCACAGGCACGGACCACGACCACCCGGAACGCGGCAGCTCGGTACGCTCGACCGGCGGGTCACGCGGTGTCGACCGGCCGATGGGTGAAGCGCGCGACGAAGGCACGCTGGGCCTCGTTGAAGGCAGGGTCCTGGTAGGCCGCGAAGAGCGCACCGAGCCGCGACCCCTCGAAGGACGGGAGCCGGCTGTCCTCCAGGTGCCCGAACGTGCGCTGGTAGTCCGCGAAGAGCTGGTCGACATCGGTCGCCGGCGTCTCGGCGTCGAGCGCGCTGAATCGGTTCGCCAGGGAAGTGGTCGCCGGTAGCAGGTCGGGGTGGACGAGCGCGGTGAAGAAGTCCGTCAGAGCCCGTCTGCCGTCCTCGTCGAGAACGTGGTGCATGAGTGTCAACAGGTCCCGGTCCTGTCGCGCGGCGGCCGGTGTCACGCCCGGCTGGCCGCTCGTGACCGCGACAAGCCCGGCCAGTTCCGGTGGTGTGTCGGGGCTCGCCCCCGCCGCGCGGAGCCGGGCGATGACCTCCCGGCGGGCCGTGAGCCGCTCGATCTGCACGGCCAGTTCGCCGTCGAGCTGCTCCAGGACGGAGTCGGCGTGGTCGGTGGAGGCGAGCAGCGGTGGGATCTCGTCGAGCGACAGGCCGAGATCGGTCAGACGGCGGATGCGCAGCAGCAGGATCAGGTCGTGGACGGTGTACTCCCGGTAGCCGTTCGCCCGTCTCCTGGGCTCGGGAAGCACGCCGACCCGGTGGTAGTGCCGCAGGGTGCGGACGCTGACTCCGGCCAGGCGCGCGATCTCACTGCTGCTCATGGTGCTACTTCCTCCGCTTCCAGACTACGCGGCCGGCCGCTGCCGGAGGGCTGCCGTTCCAGGTCGCGCAGTGGCCTCGCCCAGAACGCGACGACGCCGGTGGTGATCCACACGGCGGCGAGGGCGATCGCGGCCGTGCCCGCCCCGGTCGTCTCGGTGAGGATCGCGGCGCCACCCAGGCCCAGGGCGGGCGCGAGGGTGAGGATGGCGTTCTGGGTGCTCAGGACACGGCCCTGCATGCCCTCCGGGATCCGCTCGACCATGAGCACGCCGATCAGGCTGCCGAACAGCCCGTTGCCGAGACCGACCACGGCGGCGGCGGCGAGGAGGACCCAGGGGGCGGCCAGGGACGCCATCGCGGCGAATCCGGCGACGGTGAGGGCGAGGCCGGCGAGGAACCAGGTCCGGCGACGGCCGCGACTTCCGGCTGCGGCATACACTCCCCCGCCCGTCAGGAGGCCGAGCGCGAGCGCGCTGAGCACGAGACCCAGTAGCTCCGGCCGGGCGACCACGGTGAAGTGGACTGGCAGCACCAGGGCCTGGAAACCACTCAACACCAGCACCAGGACCGCGCTGAGGGCGGTGGTCGCCAGGAGGAAGGGTGACCGGGTCAGCGTGTGCCATCCGTTCCGGAAGCCCATCCTTCCGGTTCGAGGGCTGGAAACGGCGGTCGCGCCGACCCCGTGTGGGATGGTCATCGTGACGAGGGCGGCCGCCGTGGACGTCGCCGCGGTGACCCACAGGATCGCCGTACCGTCGATGACCGCGATCATCGCGCCCGCCGCCGCAGGGCCGAGCAGCAGGACCACCGCGCCGAGGGACTCCCGCAGACCCAGCAGCCGCTCGACGCTCATCCCGCCGGCCCGGGTGATCGCCGGGAGCATCGCCTCCCGCGCGGTGAGGCCGGGCACGTCGCCGAACGACCCGACGACGGCGAACAGGACGAACCACCCCAGAGCCAGCCCCACCGTCGAGTCCACCACCGGTAGTGCGGCAACCGACAGGGCGGAGATCAGGTCGGTGAGCACCGACGCCGTCCGCCGGTTGATCCGGTCGATCACCATGCCCATGACCAGGCCCGCGAGCGCCGCCGGCACCGCGGAGGCCACCGCGACGGCCCCGGCGGCCAGGGCGCTTCCGGTGCTCTGCAGGACGATCAGCGGCAGGGCGACTCCGGCGATGGAGTTACCGAGCAACGACAGGACATACGAGGCGAGATACGCCGACGACGTGCGGTTCACTCGGTCATCGGAAACCATGACGTCGCGTCGGGGTCAACCACCGCTCCCGCGGGCCACGCTCCTGCACCCGGGGTGACGCGGGTTCCCCTCGTCCTCTTGCCACATCAACAACCACCTCTTTATCCTCCTGGGAGGAAAGCGCTTTCCAGTAGCACCCGGATCGTCCCATCCGACGTGGCGAGCGCCCACCCACCTGTGCACACCTGCACGCACCGACCACCACGACAAGGCGAGGCGAAAATGAGACGACCAGTCGCACTGCGACTTAGCGCGGCGCTGGCCACGACGGCCGTCGGGGCCGCGATCTGCGTGGCCCTACCGATCCCCCAGGCGTCGGCGGCGACCGGCAGCGCCACCGGGTTCGCGACCCAGAACGGTGGGACCACCGGCGGTACGGGCGGACAGACGGTGCGCGCCACCACGGGCACCGCGATCCACACGGCCCTGTGCACCCGGCCCAGCAGCAGCACCCCGATCATCATCCAGGTCGAGGGAACCATCAACCACGGCAACACCAGCAAGGTGTCGGGCGACAGCTGCAACACCGCCGCCGGCGTGATCGAGCTCAAGCAGATCAGCAACGTCACGATCATCGGGGTCGGCAGCGGTGCCGTCTTCGACCAACTGGGCATCCACATCCGCGACTCCAGCAACATCGTCATCCAGAACGTGACCATCCGGAACGTCAAGAAGTCGGGCTCGCCCACGTCCAACGGCGGGGACGCCATCGGCATGGAGAGCACCGTCCGCAACGTCTGGGTCGACCACGTCACGCTCGAGGCCTCGGGCGGCGAGGACGAGGGCTTCGACGGCCTCTTCGACATGAAGGACAACGTCCAGTACGTGACCCTGTCCTACAGCATCCTGCGCAACTCCGGCCGGGGCGGCCTGGTCGGATCCAGTGAGAGCGACCGCTCGAACGGCTTCATCACGTACCACCACAACCTGTACGAGAACATCGACTCCCGTACGCCCCTGCTGCGGGGTGGCATCGCCCATGTCTACAACAACCACTACGTGAACCTCCACGAGTCCGGCATCAACTCCCGGGCCGGAGCACGCGCCAAGGTGGACAACAACTACTTCAAGGACTCGAAGGACGTCCTGGGCACCTTCTACACCAGTGAACGTGGCTACTGGCAGGTCAGCGGCAACACCTTCGACAACGTGACCTGGTCCAGCCCGGGCACCGACAACTACCCGGCCGGCCCGAACCCGCAGTCCAACACGACCGTCAGCATCCCGTACTCCTACCGGCTCGACGGAGCCAGCTGCGTGCCGGACGTCGTGCGGCAGACGGCCGGCGCCAACAAGGGTCTGCGGGTGTCGGACGGCAACTGCACGCCGCAGACCCCGACGCCGGGGCCGACCAGCCCCACGCCCGGACCGACCAGCCCCACCCCGGGGCCGACCAGCCCCACGCCCGGACCGACCAGCGGGACCAACCTCAGCATCGGTGCCGGCGCCGACGGCTCCAGCAAGGCCAGCGGAACCAGCTACGGCAACGTGCGGGACGGCAGCCTGAGCACCTACTGGTCACCGGCCGGCGCGACCGGTTCCATCTCGATCAAGTGGGGTTCCGCCACCGGGGTCGCCCGGGTCGTCATCCGTGAACCCTCCGGCACCCAGGGCAGCATCGGCTCCTGGCAGCTCGTCAACCACGAGACCGGCGCCGTCCTGGCCAGCGGCAGCGGAGCGGGAACCATCACCTTCCCGGCAGTCTCCCTGACCAAGATCACCTTTAAGATCAACAGTTCGTCCGGCGCCCCGAGGGTCGCCGAGTTCGAGACCTACGCAAGCTGACAGCGCGGTCCGCTGTCCGGCGGGGCCGGTGTCCCCGACCCCGCCGGACAGCAGCCGGGCTACGGCCGACCGTCCAGAAACATCCGCAGCCGGACCACGGTCTGCCGGTCGTCCCCGGGGACGTGCCCGTTGACGGCACGGCAGACCCAACCGAGGCGCAGCGCCACCCGGACCGCGGCCACCAGGTCACCGGCGAAGCGTTCGGCGTACGGCCGGAGGTAGGCGTCCCGGAACGGCGCGATGTCGACCGAGTCCTGAACGTCCTCCAGGCCCCACGCCACCCCACCCTCCAGGGTGACGGAGAGGCTGAAGAAGGGGTGCGACACGCAGGCGTCGCCCCAGTCCATCACCAGGTGGCGGCCGTCGCGCACGAAGACCTGGGCGTCGTGCAGATCGTCGTGCTGGAGCAGCTCCGGCAACCCGTAGCCGGCGAGTTCGTCGCACAGGTCAGCCACCATCGGCACCGCGTCGTGGAAGCGCCGGTCCGCGCCGACCTCGTCGAGCAGCCTCGCGTACGCCTTGGGCAGGGTGGCCAGGCGCAGGTCGGGCACCCCGAGCGCGAGCAGGTCGTCGACCTCGTCCGCGAGGTCCAACTGGACGCCGGCGTAGAGCGGCAGGACGGCGTGCCACCGGTCCAGGCTCTGCTCGCGCTGCGTAACCACCCGCAGCGTCTCCCCCGCGTCCGGCATCAGCATCCAACCGGTCGCGGTGTCGGCCGCCAGCAGCGGCGGCACTACGTCGGGACGGCGGGCGGCGATCCGCTGCACGAGGGCGGCCTCGTGCCGCAGCGACTCGCTGTTGGCCTTGAACCAGACGTCACCCTGATCCGTCGGTACGCGCAGCACGGTCGACCACGGGTAGACGTGCGGCTGGGCGGCGGAGCCCCGCCGCGTCACGCCCAGTTCCCCGAGCCGATCGTCGATCCACTTCCCCACCTCGGCCAGCCACACCGGGTCGCGCCACCGCCTGTCGTCCACGGGCCGATGCTAGTGAGCCGTCCGCGCCGGGCGGCACTCCTTTTTCCGCCCTGAGCACCGGGCCGGGCAGCCTCGGCCGTCGCGCGGTGGCCCACGCCGGCTAGGGTGCCGTTCCTTTGCGGAGGGCACGGGCGAGGCGACGGACGGCCTCGTCCATGAGGTCGGGTGGGGCGGCGGCGTAGGTCAGGCGCAGGTGCGGGGCCGGGGGTTCGGCGGCGTACCAGGGACGACCGGGGAAGACGACGACACCTTCGGCGGCTGCGGCGGCGGCCAGCGCGACGTCGTCGGTCCCCTCGGGCAGGCGGACCCAGAGGTGCAGGCCACCGCGCGGGACCGGCTGCCCGACGACGTCCGGGAGGTGCCGGCGGAGCGCGCTCAGGAGCGCCTCACGGCGGGTCCGTAACGCGGTCCGCAGGGCACGGCGGTGACGTGCCCAGGCCGGGGCGGTGACGAGTTCCAGTGTGGCCTGTTGCAGCGGACCGGCGACGAAGAAGTCGTCGAGCAGTCGGGCCGCACGCAGCCGGGCGCCGGCCGGGCCGCGCGCGCCGATCGCCGCGACGCGCAGCCCGGGAGCCGCCGACTTGGTCAGTGAGCGCAGGTAGACGACGTGTCCGTCGGCGTCGTCGGCGGCCAGTGGGGGTGGTGGCTCCCCGTCGATGGTGAGGTCCCGGGCGTAGTCGTCCTCGATCAGGAACGCGCCGGCCTCGCGTAGGGCCTCGGCGACCCGGGTGCGACGGTGACCCGCCAGTGTGGCGCCGTGCGGGTTGGCATGGAGCGGCTGGCAGTAGAACAGCCGGGCACCGGTGCGGGCGAAGGCCGCGGCGAGGTGGTCGGGTCGTACGCCGTCGGCGTCGGCGGGCACGGGCACCACCCGCAGTCCGGCCGCCTGGGCGGCGGCCAGCGCGCCCAGGTAGGTCGGCGACTCGACGAGCAGGGTGTCGCCGGGGGCGGTGAGGGCGCGCAGCGCCGTCGACAGCGCGGCCTGCCCGCCGGGACAGATCACCATGTCGTCGGCGCGTAACCCGGCCCCGGCCTCGCGGGCGAACCAGGCGCGCAGGTCCGCACGCCCCTCGGCCGGTCCGCGCTGCCAGGACGCGGGCTGCCGGGCGGCGCGGGTGAGCGCGGCACCGAGCGCGGCGGCAGGTTGCAGATCCGCGTCCAGGTAGCCGCCGGACAGCGGGATCGCCCCCGCTGGCGGTAACGCCAGTAACGCCTGCATGTGCTCCTCGCCGGGCCGGCGAGGGCCGAGCGTCACGGTCTGCCAGGACAGGTCCGGGACGCGCCGCTCGTCCGGCGGGGTGGCCACGAAGGTGCCCCGGCCGGACCGCGCCTCGATCAGCCCCTCCGCGACCAGATGCCGGATCGCCTCAGCGACGGTCACCGGCGACGCCTGGTGCCGGGCGGTCAACTGGCGCACCGACGGCAGGCGGTCGCCCGGGCCCGCAGCAGCCACCAGCCCACGCAGATCTTGGACAACGCGGTCGGCAGCGCTACCGTGATTCATGAAGCACCAGAGTAGCGCTACGCTCGCCACCACGGTAACACCGGATCGGCTGGTCGGTCTCCTCCTCGGCACGCTGGGCGTGCTCGCCTTCAGCATGTCGCTACCGGCCACCCGCGTCGCCGTGCAGCACCTCGACCCGTGGTTCGTCGCGTTCGGTCGGTCCGCCGGCGCGGCGCTGCTGGCCTGGGCGTACCTGCGGTTCACCGGCGCGGCCCGACCGACCCGCGGGCAGTGGCGGCGGCTGTCGATCGTCGCCCTCGGCGTGGTGGTCGGCTTCCCGCTCTTCACCTCGTTGGCGCTTGTCACCCAGACCGCCGCGCACGGCGCGGTCGTCATCACCGTGCTGCCCGCCATGACCGCCGTGTTCGCGGTGTCCCGGGCCGGTGAGCGTCCACCGCCGCTGTTCTGGGTCGCGAGCGCCGGTGGGCTGGTGGCGGTCCTCGCCTTCCTCGGTGCCAGCGGCGCGGTCCACGGTGCGCTGTCCCCGGCCGACCTGTTCCTGCTCGCGGCGGTCGTGCTCTGCGGCCTCGGGTACGCCGAGGGCGGCGCGCTCGCCCGGGAACTGGGCGGCGCCCGGACGATCTGCTGGGCGTTGCTGCTCTCGCTGCCGGTCACCGTGCCCGTCACGGTCGTCGCCGCCGTGACCAGCCCTCCGTCCGCCGACGCCGCCGCCTGGTCGGCTTTCGGTTACCTCACCGCGATCTCCATGTTCCTGGGCTTCTTCGCCTGGTACGCGGGCCTGGCCCGGGGCGGGGTCGCGCAGGTCGGCCAGGTCCAGCTCGCGCAGCCGGTGCTCACCCTGCTCTGGTCGGTGCTGCTGCTCGGCGAGACCGTCACCCCGGCCTCGGTCGCGGCGGCGCTGGTGGTGCTGGCCTGCGTCGTACTGATCCAACGCACCCGCGACCGGGCGCGGTGACGGGTACGGGGACACCCGCAACCGACCGCAGGGGGACCGGGGTCACGGGATGCGCCCGCCCGCCGTCCGGGGACCGGGACGACTCGTACGCTGGACGACGATGACACGGAGGATCCTGGGGCGGCCGGTGCGCAGCGTCGTCTTCGACGTGGCCGTCGCGGGCGTGGTGGCGCTCCTCGCGGTCGCCGCCGCACCCACGGCGGGCGGCTGGGGGGCTGGCGTCGTCGGCCTGGCGATGGCGGTGGTCCTGGTGTGGCGTCGGGTCCGGCCTGTCGCGGTCACCGCCGTGGTGGCGGTGCTGGCGTTCAGCCAGGTCGTGTACGGCTGGGGGCCGATGCCGTACGACGTGGCGGTGCTGGTCGCCCTGTACAGCGTGGTCAAGTACGCCGACCGGCTGCGCGACGGGATCGTCGCCGGGATCGTCGCGGCGGTCGGGGTGGTCCTCGCCGCCGTGCAGACCCCGTCGCAGGTCGCCTGGTACTTCTCGGCCATCTACTACGGGCTGGTCACCGGGGCGGTGTGGCTGGTGGCGCTGAACGTGCGCACCCGGCGGCTGTACGTGCTGAGCCTGGAGGAGCGGGCGGCGACCCTGGAGCGGGAACGGGAGGCCGAGGCGCGGGCTGCGGTGGCCGAGGAACGCACCCGGATCGCCCGCGAGCTGCACGACGTGGTGGCGCACAGCATGGCCGTCATGATCGTCCAAGCGGACGGGGCCCGATTCATGATCGACCAGAGTCCGGAGACCGCCCGCAACGCGGTCCGGATCGTGGCGGACACCGGCCGGCAGGCGCTGGAGGACATGCGTCGCCTGGTGGGCGTCCTGCGCGAGCCGGACCCGGCCGGGCCGGCGGCCGGTGTCGAGGCCGGGTCGGGAGCCGCTGTCGGGCCGGGTGCCGGCGCGGTCGCCGGGGCCGGGACCGGCCGCGCGGTTGGCACCGGACCGGGCGGGCGGGCCGGCGACGGAGACCGGGCGGGGGCGGCCGGCGGGCCGAATCCCGCGGGACTGGCCGACGAGCCGGCGCACCGGCGGCCGTCGGTGGCCGAACTGCCGGCCCTGCTGGACCGGTTCCGCGCCGCCGGGCTGCGGGTGCGGTTCGCGGTCGCCGGCACGTCCGGGACGCTGCCGCAGGCCCTGGAACTGACCGTGTACCGGCTGGTGCAGGAGGCGCTGACCAACGCCCTCAAACACGCCGGGGTCGGCGCCACCGTGGAGGTCACCCTCGAACACGCCGTGGACGCCGTCGTGCTCGACGTGGTCGACGACGGGCGGGGCCGTCCGGCGGTCACCCCGGCGCCGTCCGGTGGGCACGGCCTGGTCGGCATGCGCGAGCGGGTGTCGGTGTACGACGGCAGCCTCACCGCCGGGCCCCGGCTGGCCGGGGGGTGGCAGGTGCGGGTGCGGCTACCGCTACCGTCGACCCCGGCGACGGAGGTGATCACGGTTTGACGGTCCGGGTGGTGATCGTGGACGACCAGGCGCTGGTCCGTGCCGGGTTCCGGATGGTGCTGGACTCCCAGCCCGACCTGGAGGTGGTCGGCGAGGCGATCGACGGTGCGGACGCGCTGCGGGTGCTGTCCCGCGTCGAGGCGGACGTGGTGGTGATGGACGTGCGGATGCCGACCATGGACGGGGTGGAGGCCACCCGGCGGCTCTGCGCCGACCGCCCGGCCGGGGCGCCCCGGGTGCTGGTGCTGACCACCTTCGACACCGAGGCCGACGCGTTCGCCGCGCTGCGCGCCGGGGCCAGCGGCTTCCTGCTCAAGAACGTCCCGCCGGAGGAACTGCTCACCGCGATCCGGGTGGTGGCCCAGGGCGACTCGGTGGTCGCCCCGTCGATCACGCGGCGGCTGCTCGACCGGTTCGCCGGGCAGCTCGGCGTCGGCCCCGCCGAGGATCCCCGGCTCGCCCAGCTCACCGAGCGGGAACGGGAGATCCTGCTGCTGGTGGCGCAGGGCCTGTCGAACGCGGAGATCGCCAGCCGGGTGCACGTGGCCGAGGCGACGGTGAAGACGCACGTCGGCCGAATCCTGGCCAAGCTCCAGCTCCGCGACCGGGTGCAGGCGGTGGTGCTGGCGTACGAGAGCGGTCTGGTCACCCCCGGCGGCTGATCCGGCGTACGACCTGAGTCGTACGGCCCCTCCGGGCAGGGGCGACCCGGGGCGTACCGGAGTCGAGCGTACGGGTTGATCTCGGTGGGCGGGTGCCGGCCATAGCGTCGGAGACGTCCGAGAGACCTTCCATCCGTACGGGGAGCACCACGTGTCCGTCGCACCACCCGTCCACGCCGCCGCCGGGGTCGCCGTCACCGCCCGGGGCCTGGCCAAGCGCTACGGCAGCGGCCATGCCGCCGTCGTCGCCCTCGACGGCGTCGACGTCGACTTCGCCGCCGGCCGGTTCACCGCGATCATGGGACCGTCCGGTTCCGGCAAGTCGACGCTGATGCACTGCCTGGCCGGCCTGGACCGGCCCTCCGCCGGGTCGGTCCGCATCGGCGACGCCGAGCTGGCCAGCCTGGACGACCGCCGGCTCACCCTGCTGCGCCGCGACCGGGTCGGCTTCGTGTTCCAGAAGTTCAACCTGCTGCCGGCGCTCACCGCCGAGGAGAACGTCGTGCTGCCGCTGGCCATCGCCGGCCGGCGCCCCGACCCGGCCTGGCTGCGGCAGGTGGTCGCGGCGGTCGGGCTGACCGAACGGCTGCGGCACCGCCCGGCCGAACTCTCCGGCGGCCAGCAGCAGCGGGTGGCGGTGGCCCGCGCCCTGATCACCAAGCCCTGGGTGATCTTCGCCGACGAGCCCACCGGCAACCTGGACTCCCGGGCCGGCGCGGAGGTGCTGCGGCTGCTGCGCGAGGCGGTGGACACCCTCGGGCAGACGGTGGTGATGGTTACCCACGACCCGGTCGCCGCCGCCCACGCCGACCGGGTGGTCTTCCTCGCCGACGGCCGGCTGGTGCGGGAGCTGACCGCGCCGACCGCCGAGCGGGTCCTCGACGCGCTGGCCCACCTCGACCCGGCCACCGCCCCGGCCGGCGACGTGCGGGGGTGGTGACGTGTTCCGCCTGACCCTGCGCTCGCTGCGCGCCGAGGCACTGCGGATGCTGCTCTCCGCCCTGGCCGTGGTGCTCGGCGTGGCCTTCATCGCCGGGACGTTGATCTTCATTGACGGCATGCGCGCCGGCACGTACGAGCGGGCCGGCACCTTCGACCGGCACACCGACGTCGGCGTCTACGCCGAGCAGGACCCGATCCCGGCCGCCCTGGTCGAGAAGGTCCGCGCCGTCGAGGGTGTGCGCGCGGCCGAGGGGGAGCTGACCGGCACGGCCGGGGTGGTCGGCGCCGACGGCCGCCCGGTGCTGGGCTTCGGTTTCCTCGCCGCCGTGCCCACCGACCCGGCCCTCCAGTCGTACGACGTGGTGGCCGGCCGGCTCCCGGCGCGCCCCGGCGAGGTGGTGCTCGACGAGGGCACCGTCGCCGACGAGGGGTTCACCCTCGGCGCGCCGGTGCGCGTCGGCGGTGCCAGCGGGGCCGCGCGCGCGTACACGCTGGTCGGCACGGTCGACGTGGCGGACACGGCGCGGGACATCGGCGGGCCGTTCATCGGTCTGGTCGGCGCCGACGCGCTCGCCGTCACCGACGTGGGCGGGTACGGCCGGATCATGGTGGCGGCCGAGCCGGGCGTCGCCGACACCGTCCTGGCCGACCGGATCGCCGAGGTGGCCGGCACCGGCACCACGGTGCGCAGCCGCGAACAGATCCTCGACGCCGCCGTCGCCGACGCCGTCCGCGACCTGCGTCAGTTCAACCTGGTGCTGCTGACCTTCGCCGGGGTGGCGGTGGTGGTGGCCGCGTTCGTGATCGCCAACACCTTCACCATCGTGCTCGCCCAGCGCGCCCGCCGCACCGCGCTGCTGCGCCTGGTCGGCGCCACCCGGGGTCAGGTGTTCCGGGCGACCCTGCTGGAGTCGGCGCTGGTCGGGCTGGCCGCCTCGGCGATCGGCGTGCTGGTCGGCGCCGGTCTGGCGGCGGGGATGACCGCGCTGATGGCCTCGCTGGACACCCCACTGTCCGGCACCCTCACCGTGACGCCGGCGACGGTGCTGGGCTGCCTGCTCGCCGGGACCGTGCTCACCGTCGGCGCGGCCTGTGTGCCGGCCTGGCAGGGCACCCGGGTCGCTCCGGTGGCCGCGCTGACCGACGCCGCCGTGCAGGTCACCCGCCCCGCCGGTCGGGTACGCCTGGCGGTCGGCGCGACGGTCCTCGCCGCCGGGGTGGCGGCGCTGGCCGGGGCCGCCTCGGCCGGCCAGGTGCTGCTGGTGGCCCTCGGCGGGGTGCTGAGCTTCCTGGGCATCGTCCTGTTCGGCCCGGTGCTGGTGCCGGCGCTGGTCCGGGTGATCGGCGCACCCGCCCGTCGGGTCTTCGGCACCACCACCGCCCTGGCGGTGGCCAACGCGGTCCGCAACCCCCGGCGGGTCGCCGCCACGGCGACCGCCCTGGTCATCGGGATCGGTCTGGTGACGTCGTTCGTGGTCGGCGCGCAGAGCACCAAGACGGCCATCGAACGCAGCGTGGACACCCAGGTCGGGGTGGACCTCCTGGTCACCGGGATCGGTGGGGACCTGCCCGCCGGGGTGGTCGACGATCTGGCGGCCCGCCCCGAGCTGGGGGTGGTGCACGAGCGGCGCAGCGAGGTGGCCGACGACGTCGAGTTCCGGGCCGCCCACCCGGCGCTGGTCGGTCGGACCCTGACCGGAGTGGACTCCGGGCAGGTCGACCGGCTGGGGCCGGGCCGGGTGCTGGTGCACCGCGAGCTGGCCCGGGAGCGGGGCTGGTCGGCCGGTGACCGGGTCACCCTGGGTGACCGGTCGTTCGAGGTGGCCGCCGTGGTCACCGCCGACCCGTCCGCCGCCGACGGGTCGGTGCCGGCCGGGCACGTGGTCGAGGTGACTTCCGCCGATCTCACCCGTCTCTTCCCCGCCGCCCGGGGCTACCTGGCCGAGGTCGACCCGGCCGAGGGGGTCGACGCGTCCGCCGCACGGGCCGCGGTCGAGTCGGTGCTGGCCCAGTACCCGACGGTGAACCTGATGGACCAGGCGGCGTACAAGCGGATGCTCACCGGCACGGTGGACATGCTGCTCGCCTTCGTGGTGGCCCTGCTCGGCCTGGCTGTGGTGATCGCCCTGGTCGGGGTGGCCAACACGCTGAGCCTGTCGGTGGTGGAGCGGACCCGGGAGAACGCGGTGCTGCGGGCCGTCGGGCTGACCCGGGGCCGGATGCGGGCCATGCTCGCCGCCGAGGCGGTGCTGACCGCCCTGGTCGGCGCGGTGCTCGGGGTGGCCCTGGGCGTCGGGGTGGGCGCGGGGGCGATGGCCTTCCTCGCCGAGCTGGCCGGCGACTTCACCCTGGTGCTGCCGTGGGGGCAGCTCGGCGGCATCCTCGCCGCCGCGGTACTGGCCGCCCTCGCCGCGTCCGTGCTGCCGGCCCGGCGGGCGTTGTCCCGGCCGGTGGTGGAGGCGCTGGGCGCGGAGTGAACGCGCGGGCGGTCGGGGCAGACGCCCCGACCGCCCGCACCGGTCCGGGCCCCGGCGCTCCGGCCCGGTGCGCTCACGTGGGTGCGACGTCGTAGGGGAAGGCGACGTCGACGCAGTGTTCGTCCGGCGCGGCGGTCTCCGTCGGCCGGGGCCCGGTGACGAGTCCGCACGACAGGCGATCTTGTGTAGCATCGATAAATGTGCATATCATGCCGCTGCATGGTCGTCGGATTCGGGCGGAGGTCGGTCGGATGGCAACCGCAGGGGCGCCGGTGACACATCGGGCGGTCGACGGGCATCGTTTCCAGCTCGACGGCGCGCTCGATCTCAGCGCACCGTTCACGTCCGTGGTCGACGTGGCGATCAGCGGCCGGCTGCACGAACTCACGGCCGGCGCGATCGGGCTCGCCGACGACGTGGCCCGAGCGCTCGGCGTCGACCGGTTCGACGAGGAGCTCACCTACCAGGACGGCACGCTGCTGACCGCGCGTACCCGGCCCCACGACCCGCAGATCCGGCTGACCGAGGACCGGCTCGTGGCGGTCTGGCGGGGAAAGCGGCACTCCTTCTTCACCGAGTTGTACGGCGCGACGACCACCCACCTGCTCGGGGTGCTGCGGACCCTGCGCATCGAGGAGCACGACGACGGCCTGACCCTGCGCCCGGCCACGAAGGGCGGCGCGGAGTTCGCCGAACCGGCCACCGTGCTCAAGGAGATCCCCGGACTCGGCCTGCTGGAGGTGGCCCCGCTCACCAAGCAGCGTGCCGAGCAGCTGCCGTCGTGGCGGGGACTCCAGACCCAGGCGGGCGAGCTCTTCCGGGATGCGCTCTCCGACGGGAAGCCCTACTTCGTCCTGGCCACGGCGGACACCTGGCTCAGCCTGGTACCGCTCGCCGACACCGACGTGGAGCAGGTGCCCGCCCTGGTGGACCGGCTCCGCGTGCAGAAGGTTCGGTAGGTCGCCGATGTCCGCACTGCTGGCCGGCGTGGCGGCGTACACCGTGGTGTTCACCATGCTGGCCGCCACCGCCGAGCACCTGTCTCGACCGGCGGCGCTCGGCCGGGCCCTGGCCGCGCACCGGGTGTTCCCGACGCCGGCCCCGGTCGCCGTCCTCGTCATCGTGAGCGAAGGGTTGCTCGCCGGCACCGGGATCGTGGCGCTGCGCGACGACAGCGGCCGGGGCCTGCTCGTCGCGTTCCTGCTCGGCAGTGCCACGCTGCTCGGCCTGTACGCCGGCTACGGCCGCCACGTCATGGCGACCGGGCGCGGCGGGCCGTGCGGGTGCTCCCGGCTGGAACTGCCGATGACCGGATGGGTGGTGGCGCGGGCGGCGATCCTGGCCGGTCTGGCCCTGGTCGGACTCGCCCTGTCCGGCTCGGTCACGCCATGGGGGCGGGCAGATGCCACCCTCGCCGTCGTGCTGCTGGCCGCCGCCACGTTCGCCGCGCTGCTGTGGCATCTGCCTGCCGCGATGACCCACCCGGCCGAGGCAGCGGCGCGGCCGGGCGGGCGGCCCCGGGTCACGACCGAAGGAGACCTGACCGCATGAGCTTCCAGACCAGCGCGCTGATCCTGAGCTGGATCGCGATCCTCCTGCTGGCTCTCGTGGTGTCGGGCCTGGTACGCCAGGTGCACGCGCTGTCGAGCGGGATGGTCCAGCACCCCCCGCAGTCGGTCGGCCTGCGGCCGGGAGCACCGGCTCCCGGATTCGCCCAGTTGGCACCGGCACGTCCGACGGTTCCGCTGGTGCTGCTCTTCCTCGACCCCGAGTGCGGGACCTGCGGCGAGGTGCTGACCGAGGCGACCGGCCGGGTCGATCGCGGTGGCCTGGAGTTCCGGGCCCTCTACCGGGACAGCACCCCGGCACGGGCCGGGGAACTGCCGGTCACCGTACTCGGCGGGCAGGCGGAGCTGTTCGAGCGGTACGACGTCCTCGTCACCCCGTTCGCCACCGTGGTCGACCGCGCCGGGCGGGTGCTCCGCGCCGAACCGATCGGGTCCCGCGCGGCACTGCGCCGCCTGCTCGACGAGATCGACAGCCCACCAACCGCCGTCTCCGCTGCCGCCGTCGCCGACAACCACCAGGGAGGCCGGGCATGACCACTCTCGATGCCGTGCCCGCGTTGCGCGGCACCGACCCCGGGACCGGAGCCGCCGTCCGGCGCCCCCCGTCGCGTTCCGGCGGCCGTACGCGGATCGCCTGGACGCTGTCCCGACGCACCCTGCTGCAGGCCGGCACCGCAGTGGGTATGGCCGCGCTCAGCGTCTTCCCGGCAGCCCGCCGGGCGTACGCCGACGGATACACGATCTACGCCGGGTGCCCCAGCTACGCCAGCGACCACAACTGCTCGCCGGGCTGCGGACCGAGCACGATCTTCGCGGACGCCTGCAACACCAGTGGGACCTACACCGGCTTCCACAAGAACGACGGCGTCACCTGGATCCTGCGTCCGAACGAGTGCTACACCGGGACGTACGACGGCTGGCTGTGGCGCTTCCAGGGGGCGTGCGGCGCGTGCGCGTGCTCGGTCGAGCGCCGGTGCCACGACGGGTTCCGGAAGACCAGTTCGGGATGGGTGAAGGCGATCTGCCGATGGAACACCCAGTGCGGCTGTATGGGCACGGTGAGCTGGCCCACCGTGCGGCGGGGCAACAGCGGGGTCAACATCTACACGGTGCAGCACCTGCTGACCGCCCGGGGCCACGCGACCGACATCGACGGGGTCTTCGGCCCCGACACCGAGGCGAAGGTGAAGAGCTTCCAGACGGCTACCGGCATCGCGGCCACCGGTGTCGTCGACGCCACCACCTGGCCGTCCCTCGTGCTCACGGTCCGTTCCGGAAGCACCGGTCAGGGCGTCCACGCTGTCCAGCGACAGTTCAACAAGCACGGCTACCGGCTCACGGTCGACGGGGCCTTCGGCCCGGCCACCGACGCCGCGGCGCGGGACTTCCAGCGGCAGAACGGGCTCACCGCCGACGGGATCGTCGGGCCGAACACCTGGCGGACCCTCACCGGCGCACCGGTATGACCGGGACGGAACGGACACCGGTCCGGCCCGTCGGGGTGGTCCGCCGGTGGGTCACCGATCCGCTCGTGCCCGCCCTGCTGTTCGCCGTCGGCGTCCTCGGCACGGCCGCGTCCGGGCACGTGCTCACCTGGGCGGTGATCGGCGCGCTCACCGGTTACACGCTCTCCGGCTCGGTTTGAACGCACAACAGCGCGTACGCGCTGGCCTCGCCCGGGTGGCGGGATCGAGATCGGCAGGGTGTCCTGCTCGCCCTGTTCACCACCGGACTGGTCGCCGGTGGTCTGCTCAGCGCGGTGGCGCTGGGGTTGCTCTCCGGGCTGTCCGCTCCCCTGCCCCCGTCGGTGCGGTACGCGGGCATCGTGGTGGTGGCGGTGGTGGGGCTGCTCCGTGAACTCGGCCTGGTGCGGATCCGGCTGCCGCAGAACGCCCGTCAGGTGCCGCAGGACGTCCTCCAGCGCAACCCACGGCGCGGGGCGCTGCAGTTCGGCTTCGAGATGGGCACCGGGGTCCGCACCTACGTCTCGTCGAGCGCTCCGTACGTGCTGGCCGCCGCGCTCCTCCTCGTCGGCCAGCGCCTGGAGGTCGTGGTGCTCGCCGGGGTCGGATTCGGCGTCGGGCGCGCGTTCACCCCGCTGACCCGCCGCGCCGCCGGCAGCGGCGACCGGTGGGACGCGGACCTGCGGGTACGGCTCCGGACGATCACCGTCACCGGGAGCGTCGTGCTGGTGGTCGCCTTCGGCCTGCTGGCCGTCCGGCACTGGTGGCCGTGACCGCGCGGGGCGGGTGACCCGCAGGCGGTGCACGGAGCCGGCGTCGCGCCCCGCCTGGCACAGTCGCCGCCATCGACGCCCCCGCTCTGGTGCTGGTACTGCGCTACCGCAAGGCGGTCACGTACGGATTCCACGTGCTCGGCGTGCCGGCCGGGTCATCCGGCAGCAGCGGGTGGGATCACACCGTCCCGACGGGACGCTGGTGCGCCCCGGTGATGTCGGTGCCGACGATGTGGGGCGTCGAGCCCGTGACGAACAACCGGTAGCCGTCGTGGTAGCCGACGTAGGAGCCACGCTGGTGATGGGTGACGGTCAGTTTCAGTCGCGTGCCGGCCGCCACCTGGACCTGGATCGTGTCGGCCAGCTCGACGGAGTCCGACACGGCGAGCACCCGCCCGGTGTCGTCGGTCAGGCGCAGGTCGAAGTCGTCGACGAGCGCGGTCCCGCGAGCCGCGCCGCTCGGGTAGTTCAGCCGGTTCCCCGCAGCGGTGTTCACGTACGCCGACAGGGTCGCGAGGTCGTAGCGCATCCACATCGGCACGACGTTGATGGTCACCCACTGGGTGTGGCGGGAGGTGAACGAGTACTCGACCGCGCTGCCGGGGGCCAGGGAGCTGCGCTCCACCATGAACGAGGTGTCGTTGTCGTATCCGAGGTTGCGGGCGTACTGGTCGCCGTAGGACTCGTACAGCTCGTACCGGCGGGTGGACGACCCGTACGGCACGTCCACGTTCCGCTGCACCGACCCGCCGCTGCTGACGTACGCGCCGTTGGCGTTCTGCCCGAAGCCGTGCGCGCCGACCGGACCGAGTGGACCCAGCGGGCCGAGCGCGCCGAGTGGGCCCACCGGGCCCAGCGCGCCCCACACCCCGCCCGCCTGCAACTGCTTGCTGAAGTCGCCGAGGCCGGGCAGCGTCTGATGGTACGCCTGCGGGGATAGCGGGCCTCCGGGGCCGAGCGGTCCCCACTCGCTCATCGGGCCGCCGTACCAGCCGAGCATGGTGGCCCAGTCGTCCCAGACCGTTCCGGTGATCCAGTTCGAGGGGTGCCAGACGGCGTCGCCGATCGGGCCGGCGACCCCGAGTGGTCCCCAGGGGCCGATCAGCCCGTAGTAGCCCAACGGACCCATCGGTTTGAGGTAGTCGGCGGCGAGCAACGGGTCTCCCGGGTAGGTGGTCTGCACCGCCGGGCTGACCGTGGACAGCTCGCCGTGCAGCGCCTCCACCGAGGTCGCCGACACGTACCCGGGTGTGACGGCCTGCGCGGGAGTCGCCATCGTGACCACGGTCGCCGCCGCCACGAGCACCGCGGCGAGGCGACGCCACCGGGCGGAGGTCGCCGGGCGAGGTGGTACCGCAGTCGTCCGCATGAATCGTCCGCCCTTCACGTCACCGGCCGTGAATCCGCCCGGCGCTCGCCGCCGACCCGGCCGCGCACCGCACCTGACCCGTCAGCCGGAATGCTAGGTGCGGGGAGGGCCCGGACAGCGGCAGGCCGGATGTCCTGTGCCGACCGTCACGCTGTCCACTCTGCCGGACGACCGACGGGTCGGGAGGGATCGGCAGACCCGGACCGGTGACCGGGGTGCCGCGCGGGGAGCGACGTCACGGGCCGCTGTGGTTGTTCCGCCAGTGGCCCCCGAGCGCGGGGGTGTCGGCCTGGATGGGGGTGCGGTTGCCGTCGAGGTCGTTCTCGACGACCCGGCAGTTGAGGCAGTTGCCCCGGTCGGTGATCCAGAGGCCGTGGGTCTGGGTGCCGGGGCCGTTGTCACGGATCAGGTTGCCGCGAATGGTGACCGAGTCGACGGTGGCATTGATCGTGATTCCGGAGCGGTTCGGGGGCGGGGCCGGCAGTTCGTACGCGGTGCCGGGCGCTGGTGTGTCGGCCGACCAGGCGCTGGAGGCACCGGGACGGATGGCGGCGAGGGTGAGGGTGTTCTCGTCGTTGGCCGCCACGACGGCGTAGCGGTCGCCCACGCGGAGCACCTTGCCACGGTGTCCGTCCTCCAGCCAGGCGGCCTGGTGGTCGACGAGGGTGGTGTCGCTGTAGCCGACGGACTCGCCGCCACCGGTGGCGGCGGGGGCGCGCTGCCGGCCGTTGTTGCGGATCCGGTTGTTGATGACGACGGTGTCGCGCAGCGGGCGGTCGAAGCGGAGCCCGTCGAGGCTGTTGCCCCAGATGTCGTTGCTCTCGATGACGATCTCCTCGGCGGCGGTGCCGTCACTGCCGCCCAGGTCCTGGTGGTGGTAGCCGTAGCGGCCGTTGCCGGTGATCCGGTTGCCCCGCACGGTGTAGGGGCCACGGGTGTTGCCGATACTGACGCCGTCGCGCAGGTTGCCGTCGATGACGCAGTCGGTGAGCAACCCACCCCTGCCGGGGATACCACTGGTGCCCTTGGCGGACACCTGGAAGCCGGCCTCGAGGTTCCCGGTCATCGTGCATCCGGTGACGATGAGTCCGTCGGCACCCCAGTCGGCGATGCCGAACCGGTTGCCCTGGGCATGGCAGTTGACGATTCGGATCCCACGCGGCTGGGGTTTGTCCGGGTACTGCATCTCCAGGAAGATCCCGTTGGTGGCGTTGCCCACGGCGCTGCAGTTGACGATGGTCAACCGCTCCACCGCACCCCACGCGCCGATGCCGACGCCGATGCCGGCACCGCCCATCTCCAGGCCGTTGTCCATCCGGCCGCACCCGACCACCCGTACCGCCTCGACCAGCGTGTCCTGGAGGAAGTCGCAGCCGAAACCGGTGGCCGCGGTGTGGTGGATGAACAGGTTGCGGAACAGCCCGCCGATCACGTACTGCAATCCGATCCCCTTGGCCAGGGGGTTGTAGTCGGCCGACGCCACGCCCGACCCGTCGATCTCCAGGTCGGCGAAGGTGCAGTACGCGAGGTGCCGGTCGGGGCTCGCGCCGTGCAACTGAGTGGTGTGGAAGGCCAGCGGTACGGGCTCGGCCCGGTTGCCCTCGTTGCTCAGCATGAAGCGGGTGGCACCCGGTCCCGCCCCCACCAACGAGACTCCGCTGCGCCAGACGGTACCGGCGTCGCGGATCGCGTACACACCGGGCGGGCAGTAGATGATCCGGGCCTGCCCGTCCGCGACGAACGCGTCACCCAGCCGGTTCACGAGGGCGGCGAGCGCCGGCTGGTCGTTCGTCCTGCCGTCCCCGGTCAACCCGTGGTCCCGGGCGTCGCACAGCAACGGTGTCCCCGCCACCCCGTACGGGGGTGCCCCCGCGACGGTCGACGGCGTCTGGCGCGGCACCGGACTTCCCTCCTGTCTGGCGCCCGGAACTCCTCGGCCCGCCCCTGAACCCCTGGCCTGACGCTACGGTGGCTCTGTCGCACGAGGGGGCGGAACGGTGGAAATCGGCCGCCGCCTCGCGGCCCGGACTCCGCACGGGCGGCCTGGTTCAGATGAGCCCGTGGGCGAGCATCGCCTCGGCGACCCCGCGGAAACCGTCGATGTTCGCTCCGACCGCGTAGTTGCCGGGCATGCCGTACTCCTCGGCGGTGGCATGGCAGCGAGCGTGGATGTCGCGCATGATCTCCCGCAGCCGCTGTTCGGAGTACGCGAACGTCCACGAGTCACGGCTGGCGTTCTGCTGCATCTCCAGCGCGCTGGCGGCGACACCGCCGGCGTTGGCGGCCTTGCCCGGCGCGAACCGGACACCGGCCTCGGCGAAGGAACGGATCGCCTGCGGGCTGGTCGGCATGTTCGCGCCCTCCGCGACGATCATGCAGCCACCCTTGATGAGCGCGCTGGCATCGTCCTCGGTGATCTCGTTCTGCGTCGCGCACGGCACGGCGACCTGGCACGGCACCTCCCAGACCGTCCGGCCGGCGACGAAGGAGGCGTGGGGCCGGTCCACGACGTACGCGTCGATGCGGGCCCGCCGAACCTCCTTGAGGTCCTTGAGCAGTTCGACGTCGATGCCCTTGTCGTCACGGACGTAGCCGGAGGAGTCCGAACAGGCGACGACGATGCCGCCGAGTTGATGCACCTTCTCGATGGCGTAGATCGCCACGTTGCCCGACCCGGACACCACCACCCGCTTGCCGTCGAAGCTGTCGCCGGCGGCGCGCAGCATCTCCTCGGCGAAGAACACGGTGCCGTAACCGGTCGCCTCCCGGCGTACCTGAGCGCCGCCGTAGCTGAGTCCCTTCCCGGTCAGGACGCCGGACTCGTACCGGTTCGTGATCCGCTTGTACTGGCCGAAGAGGTAGCCGATCTCCCGACTGCCGACGCCGATGTCGCCGGCGGGCACGTCGGTGTACTCGCCGAGGTGTCGGTACAGCTCGGTCATGAACGACTGGCAGAACCGCATCACCTCCCGATCCGAGCGGCCCTTCGGATCGAAGTCCGATCCTCCCTTGCCGCCACCGATCGGCATACCGGTCAGGGCGTTCTTGAAGATCTGCTCGAAACCGAGGAACTTCACGATGCCCAGGTACACCGACGGGTGGAAGCGCAGGCCACCCTTGTAGGGGCCGAGCGCGCTGTTGAACTCCACCCGGAACCCTCGGTTGATGTGCACCACGCCACGATCGTCCTCCCACGGAACCCGGAAGATGATCTGCCGTTCCGGCTCACAGATCCGCTCGATGATCTTCGCGTCGACGTACTCGGGGTGCCTGGCCAGGGCGGGAACCACGCTGTCGAGCACCTCACGCACCGCCTGGTGGAACTCCGCCTCACCGGGATTGCGCCGCACCACGTCGGCGAAAATCGTCTCGATCTTGTCTGGTGAAGTCACGAGGGTCCTCCCGGATACGTGGCTGGTTCGTCACCCGCCGACAGCACTGTCGCCAGTAGCGTCGCCCACACCGCTGTGGACCTGCTCGACCACGTTCGACCGGCCGGCAGGACGGGGCCGGTGACCGACAGCCACGTCTGGGCGCGTCCCCACGAGGCGACGCTCCCGCCCAGAGCCTACGACACCAGACGGCTGCGGCGGGTGCCCGTGTGATCCACCCACGGTGAGATCCCGATGCCCATCACGAGACCGGAGACCGGCCCGGTCCCGAGCCGCCGCCCGGCCGGAGATACCACGGTCCGGCCACGACGTCTGCCAGATGACGCCAGATCACAACAGGTCCGGGCCATGGATGCGCTGAACCGACCGCAGCACCCGGATCAACCTCTCGCGTACGTCAATGTCGCGGGCGCGTCGCCGGCGTCGGACCACCTGTCCAGGCCATCGACCAGCGTTTTCGCCACCTGAACTCCGGAAACGCGACGGACGGTCCACCGGAACCCGGAACATGAAGGTTGCTGTCAGGTAACGCAGAGGTGTCTGGAGCATTTCTTCAACCAGAACCGTTGGTAGGGTGCGGCGGTGCCTCCCCCCTCGGTTGCCGAAGACGCCGGGACCACGGTGGCCACGACCGCCGGTCCCCCCGCGTCCGGGCGGCCGCGTGGCGAGCGTGGCCTCTCCTGGTTACTGCTCCTGCCATCGGTCGCGGTCTTCGCCCTGTTCATCTTCTGGCCCCTCGGCCGAACCTTCTACCTGTCCACACACGGCAATGACATCTTCGGCGCACCGAGCGCCTACATCGGCTTCGCCCACTACGCCGAGATGCTGTCCGGCGAATTCCTCGGAGTGCTCGCCACCACCGCGATCTTCACCCTGATCAGCGTCCTCCCGGCGGTGTTCGGCGCGCTGCTGGTGGTCCTGCTGCTGGAATCGCGGATCCGGGGCGTACGGGCGTTGCGTACCGCCTTCGCCCTGCCGTTCGCGTTCTCGGTGGCCACCGCGTCCGTGGTCTTCGCCGTGATCTACAACCCGGCCATCGGCATCGCCAACGGGCTGCTCGGCGCGGTCGGCGTCGACCGGGTCAACTGGCTCACCGACCCGTCCATCGCCCTGCCCGCGGTCGGCGTCGCCACCGTCTGGATGAACCTCGGCTACAACGTGCTGGTGCTCTCCGCCGGAGTGGCGGCCATCCCGCAGGAGGTGGTCGAGGCGGCCCGGCTCGACGGCGCGACCGGCTGGCGGCTCGCCCGGAGCGTCACCATCCCGCTGCTCTCCCCACAGCTGTTCTTCCTCGTCGTGGTCTCCACCATCCACGCGCTGCAGAGCTTCGGCCAGATCCACATTCTCACCAAGGGCGGGCCGGACGACGCCACCACCACCCTGGTCTATTCCATCTACGAGAAGGCGTTCGCGTTCGGCTCCGCCGACTTCGGTGCGGCGAGCGCCCAGGCGGTCGTCCTGCTGCTGATCATGTTGATCTGCACGGGCATCCAGTTCGGCATCCTGGAACGGCGGGTGCACTACCGATGAACCGACGCGTCTCCCCCGGCCGCATCGCCGTCTACGTCGTACTCGGGCTGGCGCTGATCCCGGTGCTGTTCCCGGTCTACTACGCGTTCGCGGGTGCCGTAATGGGCCCCGGCGATCTGGCCACCTATCCCCCGGCGCTGGTGCCGGGCGCCCTGCACTGGCAGAACGTCGGCGACGTGTTCGACGCCGTGCCGCTCGGCCGGTTCTACGTCAACTCCGCCGTGCAGGCCGGTGTGATCACCCTCGCCCAGGTGGTGACCAGCATCCTCGCCGCGTACGCCTTCGCGTTCCTGCGGATGCCGGCGAAGGCGGCGACCTTCGCCCTCTTCCTGGCCACGCTGATGGTGCCGTGGGAGAGCATCATCATCCCCAACTACCTGGCCATCTCGGACTGGGGGCTGACCCGGGGTGGACTGACCTACCTCGGACTGGTCCTGCCCTTCCTCGCCTCGGCGTTCGGCACGTTCCTGCTGCGCCAGGCGTTCCTCCAGTTCCCTGGTGAGCTACGCGACGCGGCGGTGATCGACGGTTGCGGGCACTGGCGGCTGCTCTGGCGGGTGGTCGTGCCCCTGTCCAAGCCGTCCATCGCGGCGGTCGGGGTGTACGTCTTCCTCTCCGCCTGGAACCAGTACTTCTGGCCGCTGATCCTCATCCGGGACCCCGAGTACCAGACCCTCCAGATCGGGATCTCCCAGCTCAACGACGCCGAGGCAGCCCAGCCGGGGCTGATCCTGGCCGGTGTCGCGCTCTCCCTGCTCCCCACCCTGGCCGTCGTGATCTTCGGCCAGCGGTACATCGTCCGTGGTCTCACCGCGGGCGCACTGCGTTGAACCCCCACCGAGGAGAGGCAATGGCACTTCCCCGACCACGCCGTACCGGCGCAGTCATCCTCGCCCTGATCACCGCCGCCGCGCTGGTCGGCGGCTGCGGCTCCGACTCCGGCGGCGACTCGTCCGACGCCCTGGACGCGCCGGGCGCCGAGGCGCTCGAGAGCGCCGACGGGAAGACGACGGTCGAGTTCTGGCATTCGATGAAGGGCGCGAACGCCACCGCCGTGGACAAGCTGGTCGCCGACTTCAACGCCGCCAACGGCGGCAAGGTCGAGGTCAAGCCGGTCTTCCAGGGCAGCTACGACGAGACCATCGCGAAGTACAAGGCGTCGGTGCAGCAGAAGAGCACCCCGGCCCTGATCCAGGTGTACGACATCGGCACCCGCTTCATGGTCGACTCGAAGCAGGTCGTCCCGGTGCACCGGTTCATCGAGAAGGACAAGTTCGACGCCGCCGAGATCGAACCGAACATCGCCAGCTACTACTCGGTCGAGGGCAAGCTCTGGTCGATGCCGTTCAACACCTCCACTCCCCTGCTGTACCTCAACAAGGAGGCGTTCGAGTCCGCCAAGCTCGACCCGAACCGGCCGCCGAAGACCCTGGCCGAGCTGGGCGAGCTGGCCAAGAAACTCACCGTGAAGGACGCCAGCGGCAAGACCACCCGGTACGGCTTCGGCGCGGCCATCTACGGCTGGCTGCTCGAGCAGCTCCTCGCCACCGACGGCAAGGAGTACTGCGACAACGGCAACGGACGCCAGAAGCTCGCCACCCGGGTGCAGTTCGACCAGCCGGCGGCGGTGCAGGTCGCCCAGTGGTGGGCGGACCTGGTCCGCGACGGGTACGCCACGAACACCGGCCGGAAGACCGACGACGCCCAGGCGGCCTTCAAGGCCGGTACGGTCGCCATGCACCTGGAGTCGACCAGCGTGCTGCGCGGCTACGTGGACGCGGCGGCGGGCCGGTTCACCGTCCTCACCGCGCCGTACCCGAAGGTGTCGGACTCCTCCACCGGCGGGCCGATCATCGGCGGCGCGTCGCTCTGGATCAGCGGGGTCGGCCACAGCGCCGCCGAGAAGCGGGCCGCCTGGGAGTTCGCGAAGTTCTCCGCCGGCGCCACCCCGCAGGCGCAGTGGCACACCGGCACCGGCTACGTGCCGATCAACGTGCGGGCCCTGGACCAGGTCGACAAGGCCTGGGTGGCGAAGTACCCGCAGTTCCGTACCGCCGTGGACCAGTTGCACGCGCTGCCGCCATCCGTCGCCTCGGCCGGCTGCCTGCTTGGCGTAATGCCGCAGGCGCGTAAGGCCGCCGAGGACGGGTTGGAGGCGGCCATCGTCGGCACCAAGCCCGCCGAGCAGGCCATGAAGGACGCCGCCGCGAGCGTCCAGGCGGCGATCGAGAGCTACAACACGTCGGTGAGCTGACCGACGGTCCCGCCGGCCCACCGCACCCCGGTGGGGGGGGGGGGGCCGGGGGGGGGGGGGGCCCCCCCCCGGGGGGGGGCCCCCCCCCCCCCCCCCCCCGCCCCCCCGGGGGGGGGGGCCGCGCCCCACGACGCTGGCGCGCCGGGGCTCCGACCCCTTCGCGACCGGGTCAGGCGTGGGCCATGGCCCGGGTGCCGATGAACTCGATCATGGCTCGGTTGACCTCGTCGGCGTTGGTCCACGGGATGCCGTGCGGCGCGCCGCGCAACGTGACCAGGTCGCTGTCCGACAGCATCGGCGCCAGCCGCTGGCCGGTGGCCGGGAACGGCAGCACGGCGTCCGCGTCGCCCTGCACGATCAGCACCGGTACGTCGATCCGGGGCAGGTCGGCGCGGAAGTCGGTCAGCCAGGCGTCCACGCAGTCCAGGGTGCCCTTCGCCGACGCCTGCGCGCCGATGTGCCAGTGCGCCCGGTACGCCTCCTCGCTGACCAGCCGGCCCTTGTTCTCCCTGTAGTTGAAGAAGTTGTCGCAGAAGCTGGTCAGGAACGCGAACCGGTCGGCCGCGATCGCCTGCTTGAAGCCGTCGAAGAGCTTCTGCTCGACACCCTCGGGGTTGTCCGCCGTCTTCAACAGGAACGGTGCGAGCGGGGCCAGCAGCACCGCCCGGCTCACCCGGCCCGACCCGTACGCGCCGAGGTAGCGGGTGACCTCGCCGGTGCCCATCGAGTGCCCCACCAGCACCGCGTCCCGCAGGTCGAGCTGGTCCATCAGCATCTTCAGGTCGGCGGCGAACGTGTCGTAGTCGTACCCGAAGGTGGGCTGGCCGGAGTTGCCGAAACCCCGCCGGTCGTACGTGATCACGCGGTAGCCGGCGTTCAGCAGGGCGATGGTCTGCTTCTCCCAGGTCGCGCCGTTGAACGGGAAGCCGTGGATGAGCACCACCGGTTGCCCGGTGCCGTGGTCCTCGTAGTAGATGTCGATGGGCCCGGAGTTCTCCGAGCCGACGGTGATGAAGGGCATGCGGCCTCCCCGAGACGTGACGGTCCGACGTCGGCGTCTTCCCGTACCGTCCGGGGTTATGCCCGTCCGGGTGGCGCTCCCGCCGAACCGGCGTACCTGGCTCCCTCAGAGCGGGTACGGCAGGTCGACGATCCGGTCGTCGGTGACGTCCGTCGCCGGGGCCCAGGTCTCGTAGACGCCCCGCTCGTGGCACTGCGCGCCGGTGGCCGCCACCGCCTCCGGACCCGGCCGGCACAGCCGCAGCCGCAGCCAGCCCGTCTCCTCCCGCAGCACCACGCAGTCCGCGCCGCGCCAGTGGGCGTACCGCAGCCGCCGGGCGACCGACTCCACCGGGTAGCGGGCGGTCCGGGTCAACGCCTGCACCCGGAACCCGCCGGGCAGGTCGGCCACCGCCTCGTACTCGTTTCCGGCGTAGCCGCCGACCAACCGGGTCGACGCAGCCGGCTCGGCGATCGGCACGTACTCCTGTTCGGAGGAGAGGCCGGGCACCGTGGCGAGCAGGTGCCGCCAGCGCGGCCCGACCATCCGCAGCCAGCCCCGCTGCTCCGCCTGGTAGGCGTAGAGCACCACCTCGACGCCCTCCGCCGGGTAGGCGACCAGGGTGGCGTTCGCCGGCATCGGCAGGTCGGCGAAGTCGCGGGTGACGAACTCCGGGACCACCTGCGTGCTGCTCGGCGCGAACCCGGTGCCGAGCACCGCCGCGCCGACCCGGTCCCCGGACGCCAGCTCCACCAGTCCCCGGTGCGCCTCGCCGATGGGAATGTCGTAGTCGGCCGGGTCGACGGCCCGCCAGCGCAACGCGTACACCACGTCCTGGGCGGGACCGCCGTCGGTGCGCAGCACCGCCAGCGCCGACGGGGTACGCAGGTGCGCCACGTCGTGCTCCCGGTGGCAGAAGCCGTGCGGCAGCAGGCCCCGTACGTGTCCGGCGAGCTGCCGGGCGGAGAGCACCTTCACCATCCGGGTGCCCCGACGGACGACGGCCGAGGCGCGCAGCGTGGCGAGCACCGGGTCCCCGGCGGCGGCCGGCTGCTGGGTGAGTTCCTGGACCTGCGACCAGGTCCGGTCCCGATGCAACGGCACCAGCAGCGGCGCGTCCGGTTCCTCGTCCGCCGGCCCCGGTCCGTCGTACACCGCGGTCACCTCGGTCGCGTGGACGAAGCGTCGCCACGGCAGGGGCGCGCCGGGGCGGGGTGCCCACTCGAAGCCGGGCAGCTCCATCCCGCTGAAGATCTCGTACGCGGCCCCCCGGGCGATCACCTCCGCCGGGTACGCCGTCCCCCGGTAGGTCACGCGCGGCCCGACCCGGGGCGGGGCGGCGTCGCCGGTCTGGGTGGGGACACTCACCGGCCGAACGGTAAACGCCCTGGGTACCACACGGATGAACAGTGGATTGCCGGTCGGGTACGGCGGGCGCGGGCGGTGTGTGATGCTCATCGGCGATGAGTGAGCCGACCGAATCCCGCCGCCAGCGTGCCGCCCGCCGGGCCGGGGAGTTCCCGCCCGCCCCGGAGCGGCTGCCGCACCCCGTCCCGGACAGCCACACCCACCTCGACATCACCGTCAGCGAGGCCGGTACGCCCGGTGGCCCCGCCGACGACCCGGTCGCGGCGGCGATCGAGGTGGCCGCCGGGGTGGGTGTCGACCGGATGGTCCAGGTCGGCGTGGACGTCGACTCCTCCCTGTGGGGGGCCGACGTCGCCGACCGGTATCCGGCGGTGGTCGCCACCGTCGCCCTGCATCCCAACGAGGCCCCCCGCCTGGCCGACCTGGACGAGGCGCTGCGCCGGATCGAGGCGCTCGCCGCCCGGGACCGGGTGCGCGGCATCGGCGAGACCGGGATGGACTTCTTCCGTACCGGGGAGGAGGGGCGTGCCGCGCAGGAGGAGAGTTTCCGGGCGCACGTCGCCATCGCCAAGCGGTACGCGAAACCCCTGGTCATCCACGACCGGGACGCGCACGCCGACGTGCTGCGCGTCCTCGACGACGAGGGCGCGCCGGACACCGTGGTGCTGCACTGCTTCTCCGGCGACGCCGAGTTCGCCGCCGAGTGCGTCCGCCGGGGATACCTGCTCAGCTTCGCCGGCACGGTCACCTTCGCCAGCGCACAGGCGCTGCGGGAGGCCGCCGCGCTGACCCCGCCGGAGCAGATGCTGGTGGAGACCGACGCGCCGTACCTCACCCCGATGCCGCACCGGGGACGGCCCAACGCCTCCTACCTGGTCCCGCTGACCGTCCGCGCGCTGGCCGTCACCACCGGCACCGACCTGGCCGAACTGTGCGCGCACCTGTCGGCGAACGGGGAACGGGTCTTCGGCCCGTGGCGGTGAGGTCGCGGCGTGCCGGATCCGGCTTGGGTGCCTGCAGGGGACCCTTGTTCGACAAAAAGCGGTAACAGGGGACCCCTGCTACCACCCCTGCTACCGCCGGAGCCCGCCACCCCGGCGGAGGGTGGGCGGCGGGCGACGTAGGGTGTGGGGCCATGGCCGCAGACCTGCTCGGCCCGGCGGAGATCCGGGATCTGGCCGCCCGACTGGGCGTGGCACCGACCAAGAAGCTCGGCCAGAACTTCGTGCACGACCCGAACACGGTGCGCCGGATCGTCACCGCCGCCGGGCTGACCCCGGACGACGTGGCCCTGGAGGTCGGCCCCGGGCTCGGGTCGCTCACCCTCGGGCTGCTGCCGGCCGCCGCGCACGTGCACGCCGTGGAGATCGACCCGACGCTGGCCGGGGCCCTGCCGGAGACCGCCGCCCGGTTCGCCGGCCCGGACGCCGCCCGGCTGACCGTGCACCGCGCCGACGCGTTGCGGATCACCGCCGCCGAGCTGGCCGACCCGGCGCCGACCGCGCTGGTGGCCAACCTGCCCTACAACGTCGCGGTGCCGGTGGTGCTGCACCTCCTCGCCGAGCTGCCCAGCCTCCGCAGCGGGCTGGTGATGGTGCAGAAGGAGGTCGCCGACCGGCTGGTGGCCGGCCCCGGTTCCCGGGTGTACGGCATCCCCTCGGTGAAGCTCGCCTGGTACGCGTCCGCCCGGTCGGCCGGCCGGGTCCCGCCGAACGTGTTCTGGCCGGTCCCGAACGTCGACTCCGGGCTGGTCGCCTTCACCCGGCACGAGCCGCCCCGGCCCGACGTACCCCGGACGCGGGTCTTCGCCGTGGTGGACGCGGCGTTCGCGCAGCGCCGCAAGACGCTGCGGGCCGCGTTGGCCGGCTGGGCGGGGGGTGCGGACCGGGCCGGGGCTGCGCTCACCGCAGCCGGCGTGGACCCCGGCGCCCGGGGGGAGCAGCTGACCGTCGAGCAGTTCGCCGCGATCGCCGCGTCGGCTCCCGCCGGTACGCCGCCCGCACAGTAGGCTGACGCGCGAGTCCGCCTCCGCCAGGAGGACTCGGGTACCGACGACCTGGTCGACGGCCGCCACGAGCCGGCCGCCGACTTCGCCGAGGAGCTGACCGTGAAAGAGCCGTTCGACATCCGCCTGCGCGTCCGGGACGTCACCCCGTGACCGGGGCGTGGCGACCGGACGAGGACGACCAGCAGCGGGGGGCCACTGGCCCGGTCCGGGTCCGGGTACCCGCCAAGATCAATCTGCATCTCGGGGTCGGCCCGCTCCGTGCCGACGGCTACCACGAGCTGAACACCGTCTACCACGCCATCTCGATCCACGACGAGCTGACCGCCCGTCGGGGGGACACCCTCACCCTCACCATGGAGGGCGAAGGTGCCGGTGAGCTGGCCCTGGACGACTCGAACCTGGTCATCCGGGCCGCCCGGGCGCTGGCCGCACAGACCGGCCGCCCCGCCCACGCCCGACTGCACCTGCGCAAGCAGATCCCGCTCGCGGGTGGGCTGGCCGGGGGCAGCGCCGACGCGGCGGCGACCCTGGTCGCCTGCGACGCGCTGTGGGGCACCGGTCTGTCCCGCGACGACCTCGCCACGATCGCCGCCGATCTCGGGTCCGACGTGCCGTTCCTCGTCCACGGCGGCACGGCGCTGGGCACCGGCCGGGGGGAAACGGTCAGCCCCGTCCTGGTCCGTCCCACCTCCTGGCACTGGGTGGTGGCGATCGCCGACGGCGGGCTCTCCACCCCCGAGGCGTACCGGGAACTCGACCGGCTCCGCGACACGGGCGACGCGCCCGCGCCGATCGGCAGCACCGACGCGCTCCTCGCCGCCCTGCGCCAGCGGGACCCGGCCGTGCTCGCCACCGTGCTCGGCAACGACCTTCAGGCCGCCGCCCTGTCCATGCGGCCGACGCTGGCCGCCACGCTGCGGGCCGGGGAGGCGGCCGGCGCGCTCGCCGGCATCGTCTCCGGCTCCGGCCCTACCTGCGTCTTCCTGGCCAAGGACGCCGACGACGCGGAACGGGTGGCCGGGGAGCTGACCGCCGCGGGGGTGTGCCGCCAGGCGCGTCCCGCCCACGGTCCGGTCGCCGGCGCCCGCGTCACCTGACCGATACCCACCCGGTCCTGACGGGGTGCGCGTCGTCGACGGGCAGCACGCTGCGGCGGGTGGTGTCAAGGCGTTGCGGTTCGGCAACTGTAGGTGGATCCGTCCCTGGCGAGGTGCAATGCTTGTCTCCTCGATCCAGATTTCAGCCGCGGAGCAGTCATGACACACGGGGCGGACCGCATGACGGCAATTCACCACAGCCAGGGCATCCAGGTCGGTGACGGCAATACTCAGTACGTCACGTTTCCTGGCCGCTGGCGGCTGCGGGTGCTCGTCAGCTACACGGACGAGATCGACCGTGGCCCAGCCCCGACCTATCTGGACGCCGTACGGAACGCGATCCAGGATGTCGAACTCAGCTTCTGCGACGCGTCCAATTTCACGACGCCGGCCGAGCACGACGGCTACGACGTATACGTGAACCTCGTGGGATTGCTGTACGGCCCGGAGCTCCATGACGGGTGTTCCCAGCCCGAGGTCGCATTCGACGCTGCGCTACGGTCGGGGAAGCCCCACCTCGCGTATCTCATCGACAACGTTCACCTCGAGAACGGTCGGCGAAAGCTGGCGGAGTTAGCCCGCCAGGAAAAGTTCCAGACCAAGGTCGAGGCTTCCCGAACGTCGTTGTTCGAGGTCGCCGGCCCGCAGCAACTGCGGAGAAGGCTGCACCAGGACCTCGCGTCGCTGATAGAGTCTTCGCCCCCGTCGTTCCGATCCCCACCTTCCGGCCAGCTGGACGGGGATCGTCAGGTCGAGCCTGTGGTACCCGGTGTGCCCGGAGGCGAGAAGAAGTCGTTCGACTGGGTGACCGTGGCGATCGCGGTCGTGCTGGGCCTGGTGTTCTACGCCGTCGCGCTGTGGGCGGTCGACGCCGGGAGCGCCCGGAGCCTCGGAGCGGGCGTCGTTGTCGCGGTGGTGACCGCCACCGCCGTTCTGGCTTTCCAGAGGCTTACAAAGCCGTCATTATCCGACTGAAGGCCTGTTTCATCGACTCAGGGTCGTTACCATTCCAGCTTGAAGCTGTTGGCTTCTTGTTGCAGGTGGCGAGGCGTTCCATTGCGTCCTTGCCAGCCTTGATTCTGGACTCAGAGTAATCCTCATCCTCGTACGGCTCGTAGTAGATCGTGTGAACGACGGGCACGCGGGCAAGGGTTGGTTTACTCCACTCGTTGCAGACGGTGTCCACCGTTTCGTTTGTGTCGTCCCAGTCGTCGATGCCATCGCTGACGATGATGACGGCGTCCACGGTTTTCTCTTCCGCGAGTTTGTCGTCGGGCTCCTGCCGTACGCCAGACATCGCCTTGTAGGCCTCTTTGGAGGTGTGCAAGAAAGCGGTCTGTTGAGTATTTCGGGAGTGGGGCTCTTGTTTGAGTTCGGGGAATTTTGGCTGCTTTCCCACCTTGCGCATATCCAGGACCGGCCAGTAGGGATCCTGATAGTCCTTCGTGCCGGCGAACTGCCAGACTTCTACCTGGTCATCGGCCCTTAGTCTCTCCTCCATGCTCTCGCGGACGGCCGCGATCGCGGTGTCGAGCCTGTCCTTCTTCATGCTGCCCGAGACGTCCATCGCGATGAGGATACGGCGCGGTGACTTGAGGCTCCGCCATGCTTCATGCATCGCCTTCTGCATGTCGACAGTCGGCAGGTCGAGCGCCTGGATTTTCTTGTTTAGGTCGATCCGCTCGTTGGGTCCGGCGCCTTCGGGGATCGAGCAGTTCGCCGTCGACATGCGTTCCGGTGCCCGGAAACCCCATTTACACAGGGTATTTTCCTGAGTGATGAAGGAGAAAAAATCCTCGGCTGCATCCTGCTGCTTCGGCGATTCGTGTAGCGACACGTATGGATGATCGGTGAACAGGGACTCCGCCGTGCTCCTGTCCCCCTTGGTGACCGGGTACACCGCTACTAGAGGGACTTCGGGGGCTTCCCCGTCGGGGGCGTACTGGCCGGAGTTGTAGTACCAGGCCATCTGCTCCTGGATGATGAATATCGTGTCTTCCGGAACTGCGTCATCCCTGGCCCAGTTCTTCAGGATCTCGATTGAATCGCTCGAGTATCCGCTTTCTGCCGCGCGCTGCACATCCTGCACGTACTTGCGGATATTCTCGTTTCTGACATCATCCTCGTTGATCGTCTTCGGATTCAGCCTGGCCTTTCCGTTGGCTAGTGCAGCGGCGTCAAATGTCAGAAAGGTGGCCATCGAGCCCGAGGTCGAGCCTCGCGGGTCCTCCTGCGTGTATTTTGCCCCCTGGTCTTGAAGCAATTCAATGGCCTCGCCCCAAGTCGGGGTATTCTTATTCCAGCGCTGCGCGAGTTTCTCGTGCATCGCGAGCACCATCGGGCTCCGGGCGAGACTGCCGAGGCTCTTCAGCTGAACTTTATGCCCTGTGTCCAGCGAGAGCCGGTCCAGCCAGAGCGTCGATGACGGCGTCCAGACCTGCGCGCCCTTGACCTTTGCCCGGTCATTTCCGGTGATGGCGGGATCCTCGACGCCCGGATTGGCCAGCAGTAGTTCGGCGGTGCCCGACGAGACGCCCTCGACTGTTACGTCCGCGCAGGTCGTCCCCCGCGGCCGTAGCGTCTCGTCCTTGTTGTAACGGTCGGCGAGTTCCTGGATGGCTTTGTGCTTCTCCGTGGAGGAGACCACCTTGATGGGTTCCCGCTCGCCGCACGGTACGAGCTCCGAATCCGGTCCCGCCTTCGAATCCGGTCCCGGCAACCAGCCCAGGATCAACATCAGGACCGTTCCGAAAGCTACGCCAACCGCGGCCCCGCGAGTGTGGTGGCTCTTCCACCAGTCATCGGCTACCACGAGCGGTCAGCCGAAGTGGTTGGACTGCTGATTGTGGTCCCCGACCTGAAGACCCTGGGAGTCGTGGATCTCGACCCGGTACCTGCCCAGGCGGGCCTGTTCCGCCGCATCGAGCAACTCGCGGGCGGCGGCCAGAACGTCCTGGTCGTCGGCAGCCCCGCTCTCCGCCACCGGGCCACCGAGCCTGGTCCTCCAGACGCCGGACGTGGCCTGCTCCGCATCGAGCGTCTCGATCTCGGCCGCGACGTTCCCCCGGCCCTGGAGCGCTCGGCGCAGCAGCGCCTTCAGTTCGGCATACGAATCCTGCACGGCCTGGGTCGCGGCACCGCTCACGCCGGCGCTCGCCCCGGCGGCGAGCGCCGCCGCGATCAACTCGAGCCCGCTCACCTGGTTTTGGCCTCTCCTGGCAACGTCAGCCACTTCTGGGGATTCAAGCTACCGGGAAGTCTTCGCCAAAGCGGTCCCTGTGCCTGATTGGCGACAGTGCAGCTAGGACAGGACGGCCAGGGTGCAGTTCGTCGCGCCGCACCGGCGCAACGCCGGACGCCCAGACCGGACGTACCGGCCTGGGTCGTGCGGCGGGGAGTCGAGCTCGAAGCGGGACGGGACGGTCGGACGGCTAGGCTTGGGTCGGCGTCCCGTGGTGCCCGTCCGGCACCCGGACGCCTTGATCATGAGAGGTGGGGGAGTGGCCAACATCGTCAACCTGGACCGCGTGTCCAAGGGGTACGGCGCCGCCGGGCCACTGCTCACCGACGTCTCGCTCGGTCTCGACGACGCCGACCGGATCGGCGTGGTCGGGCTCAACGGGGCCGGCAAATCCACCCTGCTGCGGATGCTCACCCGGCAGGAGGAGCCGGATGACGGCCGGGTCACCCACCGGCGCGACCTGCGGGTCGCCTGGCTGCCGCAGACCCTGACGCTGGCCCCGGACGCCACCGTGCGGGACGTCGTCCTCGGCACCGCCTGGCTCGGCGAGAGCATGGGTGCCGAGCACGAGTGGGCCGGCGACGCCGGGGTCCGGGCGATCCTCGACGGCCTCGGCATGCCCCACCTCGGCCTCGACCAGCCGGTCGGTCCGATGTCCGGTGGGGAGCGCCGCCGGGTCGCCCTCGCCGCGCTGCTGGTCCGCGAGTGCGATTTGCTCATCCTCGACGAGCCCACCAACCACCTCGACGTCGGCGGCGTCGACTGGCTGGCGAGGCACCTCCTCGGGCGTAAGGGCGCGTTGGTCGTGGTCACCCACGACCGGTGGTTCCTCGACGCGGTCTGCACCACCACCTGGGAGGTGGCCGACCAGAGCGTCCGCACCTACGAGGGCGGCTTCGCCGCCTGGACCCTGGCCCGCGCGGAGCGGGAACGGGTCGCCGCCGCCACCGAGGCCCGCCGGCAGAACCTGCTCCGCAAGGAGATCGCCTGGCTGCGCCGTGGCCCGCCGGCCCGGACCTCCAAGCCCCGGTTCCGGATCGACGCCGCCAACGCGCTCATCGCCGACGTGCCGCCGCCGCGCGACACCATGTCGCTGCAACGGCTCGCCACCGCCCGGCTCGGCAAGCAGGTGTACGACCTGGAGCAGGTCACCCTGCACGCCGGCCCGAAGGAGATCCTGCACGACGTCACCTGGCAGGTCGGTCCCGGCGACCGGATCGCCATCCTCGGCGCGAACGGGGCCGGCAAGACCACCCTGCTGCGGATGCTCGCCGGGGTGACCCGTCCGGACGGCGGTCGCCTGGTCACCGGGTCGACCGTCCGGCCGGCGTTCCTCTCCCAGGAACTGGCCGAGCTCCCGGGCCACCTGCGGGTCCTGGAGGCCGTCGAGGAAATCGCCCGCCGGGTGCAGCTCGGTGACCGGGAACTCTCCGCCGCCCAGCTCGCCGAGACCTTCGGCTTCGACGACCGGCGGCTCTGGACTCCGGTCGGGGACCTCTCCGGTGGCGAGCGGCGGCGGCTCCAGATGCTCCGCCTGCTCGCCGGGGAGCCCAACGTGCTTCTCTTCGACGAGCCCACCAACGACCTGGACACCGACACCCTGGCCTCGCTGGAGGACCTGCTCGACTCCTGGCCCGGCGCGATCGTCGTGGCCAGCCACGACCGGTACCTCGTCGAACGCGTCACCGACGTGGTCTACGGGATGTTCGGCGACGGCCAACTGGTGCACCTGCCCGGCGGCGTCGACGAGTACCTCGCCCGGGCTGCCGGGCGGATCGCCCCGGCGCCGGCCGTGACCGGCCCCGCGACGCCTGCCGTGCCCGCCACCACCGGCATGTCCGCCGCCGAGGCCCGGCAGGCCCGCAAGGAACTCGCCCGGCTGGAGCGGCAGGTCGGCAAGCTGGAGCAGAAGGAGACCGCCCTGCTCGACCAGCTCGCCGCGAACGCCACCGACTACGCCCGGGTCGCCGACCTCGACGCCCAGCTCAAGGAGGTACGCGCGGAGCGGGAGCGGACCGAGGAGTCGTGGCTCGCCCTCGCCGAGGAGATCCCGGAGAGCTGACGGGGCCGGGTCGCCCACCGTCACAAAGCCGGGGTCCGTTGCGGCGTCAGCACACGGTATGCGGGAGAATCACTCGCGAACCCCTCAACCGACCGGCGTTGGAGACTCAGACATGGCCCACACCCCCGTCAACCACCCCGCGCGGCCGATCTACCGGGCGATCGGCGGGCTGACCGGTCTGTACCTGGTGGTCTTCGGTGTCCTCGGCGTCGTCACCACCATGGGCGACGAGCTCTTCGCCCAGGATGACACCAAGGTCCTCGGCCAGGGGGCGAATCTCGGATTCTCCCTCCTCGCCATCGTGATCGGCGCCGCCGTGCTGGCCGGCACCGCCCTCGGCCGTAACCGCGACGTCGCGATCAACCAGTGGACGGCGTACGGGCTGATGGCGCTCAGCCTCTTCGAGCTGGCCTTCCTCCAGACCGACGTCAACATCTTCAACTTCAGCATGGCCACGGTGGTCGTGACCATGCTCCTCGGCCTGGTCCTGCTGATGGTCGGCATGTACGGCAAGGTCGGCACCGCGGAGGACCACAAGGCCTGGCAGGACGCCCGACTGCTGCTCTGAGGCGATTCCGGCGCCGGTCTCGGCGGTTCGTCGGACACCCTCCCCCGATCCGGGTGACAATTCGGGATATTGCTTCCGGATTCGGAGGAGGGTGTCATGCCGCACTTCCCGGTCAACCATCCGGCGCGCCCGCTCTACCGGGCCTTCGCCGGCCTCGTCGGCCTCTACATCCTGGTCTTCGGCGTCTGGGGCGTCGTGCAGACGTGGGGCGAGCCGCTCTTCGACCGGGGCAGCCACTGGGCCCTCGGGCTGCGCACCAACCCGGCCTTCTCGCTGGCCTCGGTGCTCTTCGGCATCGTGCTGCTGATCGGCGCGTCCCGCCGGAGCAACCTCGGGCACTACATGAACCTCACCGCCGGGGTGGTCTTCATGGTCACCGGCGTGCTGATGATGAGCGTGCTCCAGACCGACGCGAACTTCCTGAACTTCTCGATGTCCACGGTCGTCGTCTCGATGATCTTCGGGCTGCTGCTCCTCGCCACCGGCCTTTACGACAAGGTCGGCCCGCCCGAACACGCCGAGGCCGAACGACGCCAGCGGAGCCCCCTCATCACCGGTCCCCGCTGAGCGTCCGCACCGCACGCGCCGCCGGGGCCACGCGGCCCGTCGGCGGTGCGGTCCGGGTCACCGGCTGCGGACGGTGATCATCCCCGGCTTCGCCTCCAGGTGGGACAGACCGTTCCAGGCCAGGTTGACCAGGTGCGCGGCCACCGTCTCCTTACGCGGCTTGCGCACCTCCAGCCACCAGCGGCCGGTCAGCGCCACCATGCCCACCAGCGCCTGCGAGTACAGCTCCGCCAGCTTCGGGTCGTACCCCCGGCTCTTGAACTCGGCGCCGAGGATGTGTTCCACCTGGTGCGCAACGTCGTTGAGCACGCTGCTGATGTTTCCGGTGGCGGATAGCAGCGGTGACTCCCGGACCAGCACCCGGAAGCCGCTGGCGTCCTCCTCGATGTAGCCGAGCAGCGCCATCGCCGCCTGTTCCAACAGTTCACGGGGGTGGCCGGCGGTCAGCGCGGTGGTGATCCGGTCCAGCAGGGCGGTGACCTCCCGGTCCACCACCACCGCGTACAGGCCCTCCTTGCCGCCGAAGTGCTCGTAGACGACCGGCTTGGAGACCTTCGCGCGGGCGGCCACCTCCTCTATCGACGTCGCGTCGAAACCACGCTCGGCGAAGATCTGCCGCGCGATCGAGATGAGCTGCTCCCGGCGCTGGGCCGCCGGCATCCGTACCCGGGACGCCGGTTTCGTCGCGGGCGGCGGGGCGGCCCGCCGCCGGACCGCACCGCCGTCGCCGTCGGGGACGTTCGCCATGTCATCACCTCGCGGACGCTCGGTGACGCCCTGTCGTGGAACGGAGCCTCCGCTGTGCGTGCTCACGCGCCCGCCCCGCTGACACCCGTCCGGATCACGGTCCTGGAAGATCCGACCGTACCCGGACGGTGCCCGTCGGCGGTGCCCCCGGGCTGCCCGATTGTGTCCCCGTTGTCCTCTGTCACCCGGCAATACTGCCAGGTAGCGTCGGGCGGCACCGCTCGGTTTGTCGATCCCTGGCCGGTTGCATGGTTGGCGGCGATCCGCTCGGGCCGTCGCGGGCACACGGCGGCCCGCTTTCCGCTCGACCTGCCCTCGACGGGACGGCTCCGCGAGAGGATCGTGATCCCGGGTGGGAATGAGCGATGAGCATCCGGAGCCGGGGCGCTAAGGTGTAGGGAGCGTTGCGGCCACGGACTTTTGTCCGCTTTAGACCTTCCCGGGTCGTCTAATGGCAGGACGTCAGGTTTTGGTCCTGATTGTAGGGGTTCGAGTCCTCTCCCGGGAGCTTGTACACATGAGTGGTTGATGCGTGGTTAGCATGGCCGCAGACTGTCCGACTGCCGACGGGAGCATTCGTCGTGTCCCAGCCGCCCCCCCGCATCGTTGTCGTGCTCGCCGCTGGTGAGGGCAAGCGAATGAAGTCGGCGTTGCCCAAGGTGCTGCACCCGATGCTGGGTCGTACCCTGGTCGGCCACGTTCTGACCGCCGCCGCGCCGCTGCGCGCGGAGCGCACGGTCGTCGTGGTCGGGCACGGCGCGGACCAGGTCCGGGCGCACCTGACCGAGGTCGCCCCGGAGGCGACCCCGGTCCTCCAGGCCCAGCAACTGGGCACCGGGCACGCCGTGCGCATCGCGCTGGAGGCAGTGCCCGACGCCACCGGCACGGTGGTCGTCCTCAACGGCGACGTGCCGCTGCTCCGGCCCGAGACGGTGACGGACCTGGTCGGGGCACACGAGGAGGCGGGCGCGGCGGCGACCGTGCTGGCCGCCGAGGTGCCCGACCCGACCGGCCTCGGACGGATCGTCCGCGACAGCACCGGCCGCCTCGAGCGGATCGTCGAGGAACGGGACGCCACCGCCGGGGAGCGGGCCGTCCGCGAGATCAACGCCGGCATCTACGCCTTCGACGTGGTGCGGCTGCGGGACGCGCTCGGCAAGCTCTCCACCGACAACGACCAGGGCGAGGAATACCTCACCGACGTCTTCGGGCTGTTCGCCTCGGCCGGGGAGCCGGTGGCGGTGCACGTCGCCGCCGACCACACCGAGACCCTGGGCTGCAACGACCGGGTCGAGTTGGCCGGACTGCGCCGGCTGCTGCGGGACCGGGTCAACGAGGACTGGATGCGCGCGGGCATCAGCCTGCTCGACCCGGAGACCACCTGGATCGACGTGACGGTCACCGTGGAACGGGACGCGGTGATCGACCAGAACACCCAGCTCAAGGGCGCGAGCGTGGTCGGGGCCGGTGCACTGGTCGGGCCGGACGTGACGCTGGAGGACACCGTGGTCGGCGCGGGCGCGACGGTGGTGCGCAGCCACGCGGTGGGCGCCGAGGTCGGCCCCCGGGCCAGTGTCGGCCCGTACGCGTACCTGCGCCCGGCGGCGAAGCTGGCGGAGAAGGCCAAGGTGGGCACCTTCGTCGAGGTGAAGAACTCCGAGATCGGGGCGGGCTCCAAGGTGCCGCACCTGACCTACGTCGGGGACGCCACCATCGGCGAGCAGAGCAACATCGGCGCGGCGACGGTCTTCGTGAACTACGACGGGGTCAACAAGCACCGCACCGTGATCGGCAGCCACGCCCGGACCGGGGCGGACAACATGTTCGTCGCCCCGGTCGAGGTGGGCGACGGCGCGTACACCGCCGCCGGCTCGGTGATCGACAAGGACGTGCCGCCGGGCGCGCTGGGGGTGGCCCGGGCACGGCAGCGCAACATCGAGGGCTGGGTGGAGATGCGCCGCGCCGGTACGGCCGCCGCAGAAGCCGCGCGGCGGGCCACGGAGGCTGCTTCCGGACAGGCGGCGGGGGTGCGCGAGGGTGAGGCAATCCACGGCGGTGCCGAGCCGGTTCGAGCGGCCGTCGGCGAGGTAGATACTGCAACCGAGTAGTCCCGGATCACCACCTACCCACGGGAGCAGACGGGCCATGGGCAGCATCGTCGCCGAAAACCGCAAGAGCATGATGCTCTTCTCCGGACGCGGCTTTCCGGAGTTGGCCAGGGAGATCGGCGAGGTGCTCGGCGTCGCGCCGACTCCCGCCGACGCGTACGAGTTCGCCAACGGCGAGATCTTCGTACGGTACAAGGACTCGGTGCGTGGGTCGGACGCGTTCGTCGTGCAGTCCGTGACGCACGGTGTCAACACCTGGGTCATGGAGACCCTGATCATGGTCGACGCACTGAAGCGCGGTTCGGCCAAGCGGATCACGGTGGTACTGCCGTTCTACCCCTACGCGCGGCAGGACAAGAAGCACCGGGGGCGGGAGCCGATCTCGGCCCGGCTGATCGCCGACCTGCTCAAGACAGCGGGAGCGAACCGGATCCTCACCGTCGACCTGCACACCGCGCAGATCCAGGGCTTCTTCGACGGCCCGGTGGACCACCTCTTCGCGATGGACATCCTCGCCGAGTACGTCGAGCGCAAGTACGCGGGCCGGCCGATGACGGTGGTCGCGCCGGACTCCGGCCGGGTTCGCGTGGCGGAGCGGTGGACCGACCGACTGGGCGGCTGCCCCCTGGCCTTCATCCACAAGACCCGGGATCCGCTGAAGCCGAACCAGGTGGTGGCGAACCGGGTGGTCGGTGACGTCGAGGGGCGGGTCTGCCTGATCGTCGACGACATGATCGACACCGGTGGCACGATCGCCAAGGCGGCCGACATCCTCCAGGAGTCGGGCGCGGCCGACGTCATCGTCGCCTCCACGCACGCGCTGCTCTCCGACCCGGCCACCGAGCGGTTGAAGAACAGCCCGATCAGCGAGGTGGTGGTGACCAACACGCTGCCGTTGCCGCCGGAGAAGCAGCTCGACAAGATCACCGTCCTGTCGATCGCGCCGCTGCTGGCCCGGGCGATCCGGGAGGTCTTCGACGACGGGTCGGTGACCACCCTTTTCGGTGGACTGAGCTGACGTCACGGCGGTGGGGCACGTGCCCCCGCCGCCGGTGCGGCCCACGTCGCGTCGCTGTTCCCCGCCGGCCTCCAGCCGGCGGGGCGGTGATGTGTGGGGACTGGTGAAGGGCGCGGAATGTGCTCGGGTAGACTGGTCCGGTTGCCACGGCGAGGGTGCCCTGCGGGCCGCTGAGAAGCGCCGCACGGAGGCACCGTCATCGACGCGGTGCTCCGGGCAGTCGTTCCGACTCAAGCGCCCCAGCGAGCCCCTCGCCCCAGCACCGCCAGACGACTAAAGCCGCCGCAGCGAAAGCATTCAGGAGTTTTGCCGTGTCCGAGGTAAAGATCAGCGCCGAGCCCCGTACCGAGTTCGGCAAGGGTGGTGCCCGTCGTACCCGCCGGGCCGGCAAGGTGCCCGCCGTGCTGTACGGCCACGGCGAGAAGCCCAAGCACATCGCGCTCCCGGCCCGCGAGTTCGCCGCGGCGATCCGCAAGGGCGGCGCCAACCAGCTCTTCGCCATCGAGGTCAGCGACGGCACCCAGGTGCTCGCGCTGCCGAAGGCGATCCAGCGTGACCCGATCAAGGACACCTTCGAGCACATCGACCTGCTGCTGGTCCGTCGGGGCGAGAAGGTCACCGTCGAGGTGCCGGTGCAGCTGACCGGTGAGGCGGCGCGGGACACCCTGATCGTGCACGACCACGACACCCTCACGGTGACCGCCGAGGCCACTAAGGTCCCGGACCACCTGGAGGCGTCCGTCGAGGGCCTCGAGGCCGGCACCCAGGTCACCGCCGCCGACGTCGAGCTGCCGGCCGGTGTCGAGCTGGTCGCCGACCCGGAGCTGTCGGTCGCCGCGGTGACCGCCGCGCCGACCGCCGAGCAGCTCGAGGCGACCCTGCCCGAGGTCGAGACGGCGGCCGAGGAGGCCGAGGTCGTCGAGGGTGAGGCTGCCGAGGGTGCCGAGACCCCGGCCGCCGAGGGCGAGGAGACCCCGGCCGAGGCGCGCACCGAGGCCTGATCTAAGCCGTGCGGCAGGCGTCCCCGATCGCTTCGGGGGCGCCTGTCGTCGTATCACGGCCATCGGAACGGCCCGGCGGGGAACGTGACGGTGGCTGTCGGGACGGAGAGGGCGGAACGTGACGGACGAGGACCGGCCGTGGCTGGTGGTCGGCCTGGGTAACCCGGGCCGGGAGTACGCGGGTCACCGGCACAACGTCGGCTTCATGGTGGCCGACCTGCTCGCCGGTCGGGTGGGCGGGAAGTTCGGGCGGCACCGCCGGGCGGTGGCCGAGGTCGCCGAGGGGCGGCTCGGGTTCGGTGGGCCGCGGCTCGTGCTGGCCAAGCCGCTGACGTACATGAACCTCTCCGGTGGCCCGGTCACCGCGCTCGCCCAGTTCTACAAGATCCCCCCGGCGCAGGTCGTCGCCGTGCACGACGAGCTGGACATCGGGTACGGGCAGCTGCGGGTGAAATGCGGTGGCGGCGAGGGCGGCCACAACGGCCTGCGCTCGATGACGAAGTCGCTGGGCACCAAGGACTACGTCCGGGTGCGCTTCGGCATCGGCCGCCCGCCGGGGCGGCAGGACCCGGCCGACTACGTCCTGTCCGACTTCTCCGGCGTCGAGCGCAAGGAGCTGGAGTTCCTGGTCGACCGGGCGGCGGACGCGGTGGAGTCGGTCATCACCCGGGGCGTCGAGTGGACGCAGAACGCCTACCACGGCGGCTGAGGGCGGGGCGTGCCGGTGAGCGTGATGACGGCCGGTAGTCTGCGGCTTTGGTGTGGCCCGAACGGGAGTGTGGCATGAGTCCTCCGATGATCGACGGTGCGTTCGCCCGCTGGTTGGCGGCACGGGCCGGGCAGGCCCTGCTGGACCTGCGGGGCGAGATGGGCTTCACCGACCAGGGAGCGTTGAAGGCGGCCGGGGACAAGGTCTCGCACGACCTGATCCGTACCGAACTGGCCCGCTGGCGTCCGGCGGACGCGGTGCTCTCCGAGGAGGACGAGGGTTCCCGCATGGCCTGGGCGGCCGAGGTGAACACGGAGGCGGTCTCGCGACTCACCGCCGACCGGGTGTGGATCATCGACCCGTTGGACGGGACCCGGGAGTTCTCCGAGGAGGGCCGTTCGGACTGGGCGGTGCACGTGGCGCTCTGGGCGCGGAACGGCTCCACCCCGCACAAGCTGGTCGGTGGGGCGGTGGCGCTGCCGGCGCAGCACCGGGTGCTCGGGACCGACCAACCACCGGCGTACCCGCCGATGACGGTGGAGGCGGCGACCGCACGGGGACGGACGCTCCGGCTGGCGGCGAGCCGGAGCCGTCCGCCGGTCTTCCTGACCGACCTGGCCGGGGACATCGGTGCGGAGTTGGTGCCGATGGGGTCGGCGGGGGCGAAGATCGCGGCGGTGGTGACGGGTGAGGTGGACGCGTACATCCACGCCGGGGGGCAGTACGAGTGGGACTCGGCCGCCCCGGTCGCTGTGGCGACGGCCACCGGACTCCACGCTTCCCGGATTGACGGATCTGCGCTGAAATACAACGAGGCGGATCCGCGCCTGCCCGACCTGCTGGTCTGTCGCAAGGATCTCGCCAGCCGGTTGCTTGCAGCGCTGCAGAGGCATTCCGGGGTAGCCTGACCCCCACTTCCTGAGGTGTCCGACCGGAAAGGTCTGGAATCCATGAGCCGATCCGCACGATTCGAGCCCGCGTCATGACCGCCCCAGCGGCCTACCGCGTCTCCCACCTGGACGCGTTGGAGGCGGAGAGCATCTTCGTGATGCGTGAGGTGGTGGCGGAGATGGAGCGGCCGGTGCTGCTCTTCTCCGGGGGCAAGGACTCGATCGTGATGCTCCGGCTGGCGGAGAAGGCGTTCGCCCCGGCGAACATCCCGTTTCCGGTGATGCACGTCGACACCGGCCACAACTTCCCGGAAGTCCTGGAGTACCGCGACCAGCGGGTCGCCGAGCTGGGTCTCCAGCTGATCGTGGCGAGCGTCCCCGAGGCGCTGGAGCGCGGACTGGTGCGCGAGAGCCCGGACGGGTTGCGCAACCGGATCCAGACGCCCGTGCTGCTGGACGCGGTGGAGAAGCATCGGTTTGATGCGTTGTTCGGTGGGGCGCGTCGGGATGAGGAGAAGGCGCGGGCGAAGGAGCGGGTGTTCTCGTTCCGGGATGAGTTCGGGCAGTGGGATCCGAAGAATCAGCGTCCGGAGTTGTGGTCGTTGTACAACGGTCGGCATCATCCGGGTGAGTCGATTCGGGTGTTTCCGTTGTCGAACTGGACCGAGTTGGATGTGTGGCACTACATCGCTCGGGAGCAGATCGCGCTGCCGTCGATCTATTTCGCGCACGAGCGTGAGGTCGTGGACCGCGACGGCATGCTGTACGCGGTGAACGAGTTCATCCAGCCCCGGGCCGGGGAGGAGCGCCTGAAGGCGCGGGTGCGGTACCGGACGGTCGGGGACGCGTCGTGCACGGCCGCTGTGCGTTCGGATGCGGACACGGTGGAGAAGGTGATCGAGGAGGTCGGGGCGACCCGGATCACGGAGCGGGGTGCGACCCGGGGTGACGACCGGGTGAGTGAGGCCGCCATGGAGGACCGCAAGCGGGAGGGCTACTTCTGATGAGCGTCGAAACGATCGCCCCGGAGACGTCGGCCCGCCCGATGGACCTGCTCCGCTTCGCCACCGCCGGAAGCGTCGACGACGGTAAGTCGACTCTGATCGGTCGGCTTTTGTATGACACGAAGTCGTTGTTCACGGATCAGTTGGAGGCGGTGGAGGCGGTCTCCGCTGCTCGTGGTGACGAGTACACGAATCTTGCTCTGCTGACTGACGGGTTGCGGGCGGAGCGGGAGCAGGGCATCACGATCGATGTCGCCTACCGGTACTTCGCGACCCCACGGCGGAAGTTCATCATCGCCGACACTCCCGGGCACACCCAGTACACGCGGAACATGGTCACCGGCGCGTCGACGGCTGACCTGGCGTTGATCCTGGTCGACGCCCGGAAGGGCCTGGTCGAGCAGTCCCGTCGCCACGCGTTCCTCTGCTCGCTGCTGCGGGTGCCGCATCTGGTGTTGTGTGTCAACAAGATGGACCTGGTCGACTGGTCCCAGGAGGTGTTCGAGCAGATCGCCGACGAGTT